>NZ_JBEOVH010000008.1:0-245451 GCF_040295385.1 Streptomyces sp. NPDC002825 | reverse complement strand
CGCCGTCCCGTGTGCCCACCCTCCCCCAAGCTCTCGGCTTCGCTCGAGCAGGGGGGACCCCCATCGCCCCAGCGGGACGATTGCCCACACGGCGGTGGGCCCCGCCCCGCCCGGGCGCGGGTCCGCACACGGGGGCGGACCGGCGCACCGCCCCGCCCGGGCGCGACGGGCAGCGGGCAGCCGCCCCGTCCCCTTTCCCGCTCACCGGGAACTGGCGCTCCCCGGCACCCGCACCCCCCGCCTAGCCTCCCCGGACAGCCACAACCGCCCGCAGGAGGGACCCGCCATGCTCACGGACCGCCAGAGACTCGAGGCGGCCGAGCTGCTCCGCTCCGCCGAACAGCACGTCGCGCCGATCGCCCCGCTGACCGAGGCCTTCCCCGGCATCGGGACCGAGGACGCGTACGAGATCCAGCTCGTCAACATCCGGCACCGCCTCGCGGCCGGGGCGGAGGTGCGCGGTCACAAGGTCGGCCTGTCCTCCCCGGTCATGCAGCGGATGATGGGCGTCGACGAACCGGACTACGGCCATCTGCTCCACGACATGGAGCTCCACCAGGACGAGCCGGTCCGCGCCGCCCGCTACTGCGGGCCGCGCGTCGAGGTCGAGGTCGGCTTCGTCCTCGGCGACGACCTGCCGGGCGAGACCTGCACCCCCGCGGACGTCCTCGCCGCCACCGAACGCGTCGTGCCCGCCCTGGAGCTGATCGACAGCAGGATCCGCGACTGGCGCATCACCATCGCCGACACCATCGCGGACAACGCCTCCTCCGCCGGGTACGTCATCGGCGAGGGGCGGGATCCCCGCGAGCTCGACCTCAGGGCGATCGACGCCCGGCTCAGCAGCGGTGGCGAGCTGCTCGCCGAGGGCCGCAGCGACGCCGTGCTCGGCGACCCGGTCCTCTCCGTCGCCTGGCTCGCCCGGACCGTCGCCCGCTTCGGCGTGCCCCTGAAGAAGGGTCACGTGGTGCTGCCCGGCTCCTGCACCCGGGCCGTCGACGTGACGGCCGGGGCGACCTTCACCGCCGAGTTCAGCGGCCTCGGCTCCGTCTCCCTCTCGTTCATCTGAGGTGATCATGACCATCAAGGCAAAGGCGACCGCCGCCATCGTCGGCTCGGGCAACATCGGCACCGACCTGCTGTACAAGCTGCGGCGCTCCGCGTACGTCGAGCCCCGCTGGATGATCGGCGTCGACCCCGACAGCGAGGGCCTGGCCCGCGCCGCCCGGGCCGGCCTGGAGGCCAGCCACGAAGGCGTCGACTGGCTGCTCGCCCAGGACGAGAAGCCCGACATCGTCTTCGAGGCGACCAGCGCCTACGTCCACCGGGCCAACGCCCCGCGCTACGCCGAACTCGGCATCAAGGCCGTCGACCTGACACCGGCGGCCGTCGGCCCCGCCGTCGTCCCGCCCGCCAACCTCCGCGAGCACCTCGACCGGCCCAACGTCAACATGATCACCTGCGGCGGACAGGCCACCATCCCCATGGTGTACGCGGTCTCCCGCGTCGTCCCCGTCTCCTACGCGGAGATCGTCGCCTCGGTGGCCTCCGTCTCGGCAGGGCCCGGAACCCGCGCGAACATCGACGAGTTCACCCGCACCACCTCGCGCGGCATCGAGACCATCGGCGGCGCCGAGCGCGGCAAGGCCATCATCATCCTCAACCCGGCCGAACCACCGGTCATCATGCGCGACACCGTCTTCTGCGCCATCCCCGAGGACGCCGACCGCGCCGCCGTCACCCTCTCCGTCAAGGAGATCGCCGAACAGGTCGCCTCGTACGTCCCGGGCTACCGCCTGCGCGCCGAGCCGCAGTTCGACGACCCCAGCCCCGAGAACGGCGGCATGGCCCGCGTCGCGATCTTCCTGGAGGTGGAGGGCGCCGGCGACTACCTGCCGCCCTACGCCGGAAACCTCGACATCATGACCGCCGCCGCCACCAAGGTCGGCGAGGAGTTCGCCAAGGCGATCCTCGCCCCCGGCGCGTAAGGAGCCCCGCATGCCCTACTCCGACACCCTCGACATCCGGATCACCGACTCCTCGCTGCGCGACGGCTCGCACGCCAAGCGCCACCAGTTCACCGCCGGGGACGTACGGTCCGTCGTCGCCGCCCTCGACGACGCCGGCGTCCCCGTCATCGAGGTCACGCACGGCGACGGACTCGGCGGATCCTCGTTCAACTACGGGTTCTCCAAGACCCCCGAACAGGAACTCATCAAGGTCGCCGTCGACACCGCGCAGCAGGCCAGGATCGCCTTCCTGATGCTCCCCGGACTCGGCGTCAAGGACGACATCCGGGCCGCCCACGGCAACGGCGCGGGCATCTGCCGCATCGCCACCCACTGCACCGAGGCCGACATCGCCGACCAGCACTTCGGACTCGCCCGCGAGAGGGGCCTGGAGACCGTCGGCTTCCTGATGATGGCCCACTCCACGACCCCCGAGAAGCTGGCGCGCCAGGGCCGCATCATGGCCGACGCGGGCTGCCAGTGCGTGTACGTCGTCGACTCCGCCGGCGCCATGGTCATGGACGACGTCACCGCCCGCGTCGAGGCCCTCGTCGCCGAGCTCGGCGGCGACGCCCAGGTCGGCTTCCACGGTCACGAGAACCTGGCCCTCGGCACCGGCAACTCCATCGCAGCCGTCAGGGCCGGAGCCCTCCAGATCGACGGCTCCACCCGTCGGCTCGGCGCAGGCGCCGGCAACACCGCCGTCGAGGCCCTCGTCGCGGTCTGCGCCAAGATGGGCATCCGTACCGGCATCGACGTACTGAAGATCATCGACGCGGCCGAGGACGTGGTCCGACCCGTCATGGACGACGAGTGCCGGCTCGACCGGCTCGCCCTGCTCATGGGCCACGCCGGCGTCTACTCCAGCTTCCTCAAGCACGCCTACCGGCAGGCCGAGCGCTACGGCGTCTCCGGCGCCGAGATCCTCCTGCGCGCGGGCGAACGCCGCCTGGTCGGCGGCCAGGAGGACCAGCTCATCGACATCGCCGTGGAACTCGCCGCACAGAACTGAACCGACAGGAACAAGGAGGGACGAGATGACTGTTCTCAACGACGAGGTCAGGGTCATCGAGACGGGCAGGCCGCCGACGCGCTTCGCCCGGGGCTGGCACTGCCTCGGCCTCGCCGAGACCTTCAAGGACGGAAAGCCGCATGAGATCGAGGCCTTCGGCACCAAGCTGGTGGTCTTCCGGGGCGAGGACGACGGGCAGCTGCACGTCCTGAACGCCTACTGCCCGCACATGGGCGGCAACCTCGCCCAGGGCACGGTCAAGGGCGACGCCGTCGCCTGCCCCTTCCACGACTGGCGCTGGTCGGGCGACGGCCGCTGCGCCGGCATCCCGTACGCCCGACGCGTCCCGCCCCGCGCCAGGACCCGCGCCTGGCTCTCCCTGGAGCGCAACAAGCAGCTCTTCGTCTGGAACGACCCCGAGGGCAACCCGCCGCCCCCCGAGGTGACCGTCCCCGAGATAGCGGGCATCCACGGCCCGGACGCCGGCCAGTGGAGCGACTGGACCTGGAAGACCCTCCGGGTCGAGGGCGCCAACTGCCGCGAGATCGTCGACAACGTCGTGGACATGGCGCACTTCTACTACGTCCACTACGCGTTCCCCGAGTACTTCAAGAACGTCTTCGACGGCCACGTCGCCACCCAGTACATGGAGAGCAGCCCCCGCGGCGACATGGAACTGGGCACCCTCAGCTCCGGCCGCCTGCGCTCCGACGCCTCCTACTTCGGCCCCTCCTACATGATCGACCAGCTCTACAGCGACGTCGGCGGCGGCCTGGAGATGGAGATCGTCCTCATCAACTGCCACTACCCGATCGACGGGAACAGCTTCCTCCTCCAGTACGGGGCGATCGTGAAGCGGCTCCCCGGCATGACCGACGAACAGGCCGCCGAGGCCGCGCGGCTCACCGCCGAGGGGGCCACCGTCGGCTTCGAGCAGGACGTGGAGATCTGGCAGAACAAGACCCGGATCGACAACCCCCTGCTCACCGAGGAGGACGGCCCCGTCTACCAACTGCGGCGCTGGTACGAGCAGTTCTACGTGGACGTCGCCGACGTCAAGGACGAGATGACCCGCCGCTTCGAGTTCGAGATCGACACCCAGCGCGCCAACACGGCCTGGCGCGCCGAGGTCGCGGAGAACCTGGCGCGCCGCGCGGCGGAGACCGGAACCGGAGCCTGACATGCGAGCGGTGGAGTGCGCGGCCTGCGGCAACCAGGTCCTGTGCGAGAAGTTCAGCGTCGCCCACACCTCCGTGCAGTGGACGGCCGACGCGGCCGTCGTCTGCGCGGAGTTCCGCGACCGGGCCGGCCCCGGCGGGACCACCGCACGGATGCGGACCTGCCGGGCCCTGCGGGCCAGCATCGACCGCGCGGTCGAGGACGGCAGCCTGACGGTCGGCACCTCGGAGCCGGCCGGCCCGGAGTCCGGCAGCCGGCAGTACGACATGGCGGGCACCGCGACCACGGAGGCTCACGATGCCTGAGCCCACCACCGGCCCCCGCATCCACCGGCTGCGCGTCGTCGAGGTCGTCGCCGAGACGGCCGACGCGCACTCCCTGGTGCTCCAGGCACCACCGGAGAGCGCCGACCGCTTCACGTACCGCCCCGGGCAGTTCCTCACCCTGAGACTGCCCGGCGCGGACGGGAAGCCGGCCGCCCGCTGCTACTCCCTCGCCAGCTCGCCCCACACCGGCGAGCCCCTGAAGATCACCGTCAAGCGCGTCGCCGGCGGGTACGGCTCCAACTGGGTCTGCGACCGCCTCACGGCGGGCGACGAACTGGAGGTGCTGCCCCCGGCCGGCACCTTCACCCCGGACTCCCTCGACGAGGACCTCCTGCTCGTCGCCGGAGGCAGCGGCATCACCCCGGTCCTGTCGATCGCCAAATCGGCCCTGGCCGGGGGCCGGGGCCGGGTGGTGCTGCTGTACGCCAACCGCGACGAGTCCTCGGTCATCTTCCGCGACGAACTGCGGGAGCTGACCGAGGTCCATCCGGACCGGCTCCTTGTGATCCACTGGCTGGAGTCGCTCCAGGGCCTGCCCGCCGCGGACCTGCTGGCCGCCCCGCTCGCGCCGTACGCCGGCCGGGAGGCCTTCGTCTGCGGCCCCCAGCCGCTCATGGACGCCGTCGAACAGACCCTGCGCACGCTCGGCGCGCCCGGCGACCGCATCCACCGGGAGAAGTTCTTCTCCCTCGGCGCGGACGTCTTCGACGCCCCGGCGGTGCCGAACGGCACGGCGGCCGGGGGCGGAGGCACGGCCGAGGTCGAACTCGACGGCGAGACCCACACCGTCGCCTGGCCGGCGACGGCACCCCTCCTCGACGTCCTCCTGGCCGCCGGCGTCGACGCCCCGTACTCCTGCCGGGAGGGCGCCTGCAGCGCCTGCACCTGCCGCGTCGTGTCGGGCGAGGTCAAGATGCTCCGCAACGACGCCCTGGACGACCAGGACATCGCCGAGGGGTACGTCCTGGCCTGCCAGGCCCTGCCCCTCACCGACCGGGTCGAGATCACCTACTCCTGAAGCGTGGCGACTTGTCGCCAGGAGGACTGTTGGTGTCCGTGGTCCGCACTGTGGTGGCGGGAGGGGGTGGGCCGGGATGATTCGTGCGTACAAGTTCCTCATGCGGCCCACAGTGGGCCAGGTGATCGCGCTCGGCGAGATGCTGCGGGATCACTGCTCGCTCTACAACGGAGCATTGCAGGAACGCCGTGACGCCTACCGGCACGCCTCGAAGACCTCGGTCAAGTACGGGCAGCAGTCCGCGCAGCTCAAGGAGATCCGGGCCTTCGACCCCGAGCGTCAGGGGCGTTGGTCGTTCTCCTCGCAGCAGGCCACGTTGCGGCGGCTGGACAAGGCGTTCGCGGCGTTCTTCCGGCGGGTCAGGACCGGGGAGACGCCCGGCTATCCGCGCTTCCGCGGGGTG
Source organism: Streptomyces sp. NPDC002825 (assembly GCF_040295385.1). Classification (NCBI taxonomy): domain Bacteria; kingdom Bacillati; phylum Actinomycetota; class Actinomycetes; order Kitasatosporales; family Streptomycetaceae; genus Streptomyces; species Streptomyces sp. NPDC002825. Next base: position 239,504 of record NZ_JBEOVH010000008.1, on the reverse strand, counting down.
ACCTGGTTCGATACCGTCGACCGGGCGGTCGAGAAGGTCGCCAAGCTGCACCGCAGGGTCCGCCGCCAGCGCCTGGAGCACGCACACAAGACCGCGCTGGATCTCGTGCGGGCACACGACGTGATCGCGCACGAAGACCTCAAGATCCGCAACATGGTCAAGGCCCCCGCGCCGAAGCCGGACCCCGACCAGCCAGGCGGCTTCCTGCCCAACGGAGCCGCCGCCAAGGCCGGGCTGAACCGTTCGATCTCGGATGCCGGATGGGGGGTGTTCCTGACGATCCTCACCGCCAAGGCTGAAAGCGCCGGACGGGACGTGATCGCCGTGGACCCCCGCAACACCTCCCGAACCTGCCCCGAATGCGGGCACGTCTGCGCGGAGAACCGGCCCGCCCAGGAGAAGTTCCACTGCGTCTCGTGCGGCCACCAGGCCCACGCGGACACGGTGGGCGCCCTGAGCGTCCTACGGGCCGGGCTGGTCCGTCGCGAAGCCCCACCGGCATAGCGAGAAGCCCCCTCATTCATGAGGGAGGAGTCACCGACTCCGTCCACCCGACGGACCTCGCGATCGTGGACGCCGCGCTCGCAGGGGACGAGACGGCGGCGTTCCATCCGTCACATCCAGTCGCTGAACCGCAGCCAGGCCATCATGTTGTCCATCGAGGGCTGCGAAAGCCCCACGGTGGACCCTTCACCGGCCGGCCGGTCCCGCTTCTCGGACTGCCGGCCGGGCCCGAACATCGACTGCCACACCGACCGGGCGCAGCCGCGCACGGCCGGCGAGAGCCGCTCCATCTCCCGGTGGACGCCGTGGCCGCTCACCGAGATCGCGGCGATGGCCCGGCCCGCACCGCGCAGCGGAGCGGCCACGCAGAAGACCCCGCGGTAGCCCTCCTCGTGGTCGAAGGCCACACCCCGCTCCCGCGTCATCGCCAGCTCACGCCGGAAGGACTCGGGGCGGGTGAGGGTGCGCGGGGTACGCGGCCGCAGCCCGTCCCGTATCACCTGCTCCACCGGCCCGCTGTCGCTGAACGCCAGGATCGCCTTCCCCGAGGCCGTGCAGTACGCCGGCTGCCGTCCGCCCGTGCGCGAGGGCACGACGGAGTCGTCCGAGCCGCCGATCCGCTCCAGGTAGACCACCTCGGAGCCGTCGAGCACGGTGAGGTGCACCAGATGGCCGGTGGACTCGTGCAGCGCGTGCAGATGCGGCAGCGCCGCCCGGCGCAGCCGGTTGTGGTGCGAGGCCATCGCGCCGAGCTCCAGCATGCCCATGCCGAGCCGGTAGTCGCGGCCCTCGCGCTCCAGCCAGCGCAGCTGCACCAGCTGGTCGAGGATGCGGTGCGCGGAGGAGCGGCGGATGCCCGAGCGCTGCACGACCTCGGTGAGTGTCAGCCGGGGCCCCGCGCTCTCGAAGGCGCTCAGCACCTTCGCCGCCTTCTCCAGCAGGGACAGAGGCGGCATCCCGGCCTCGACAGCCTCGACAGCACTGGTCGTCATCGGCACCTCCCACACGGACAACGCAGTGGATCGACCCCTGGCCAGGTCCGTAATCTCCGGTATTGCGTGGAGATTGCCAGAGGATGACAGCGCTGTGAAGAGGGAGTTCCGTCTCGGAACAGTAACGCGTAGGTTCCCTGTCGTCACGGCACGACGAGACCGGAATGCAAGAGGTGCGCCCATGCGCGAAGAGGACGTCCTCGCGGCGGTCCGCGCCCTCGCCCCCGCCCTGCGCGAGCGAGCCGCCGAGGCGGAGGAGCTGCGCCGGGTGCCCGACGCCTCCGTCGAGGAACTGGAGAACGCCGGCTTCTTCCGGCTGTTCCGCCCCCGCGCGTACGGCGGACTCGCCGCCGACCCGGCCTGCTTCTACGCCGCCGTGCACGAGATCGCCAAGGCGTGCGGCTCGACCGGCTGGGCGGCGGCGGTCCTCGGCGTCCACCCCTGGTACGCGGCCCAGTTCGACCCCCGCGCCCAGGAGGAGGTCTGGGGCGCGGACCGAGCCGCGCGGATCTGTTCCTCCCACGCGCCCACCGGGGAGGTCACCCGCGTCGACGGCGGCTTCCGGCTCTTCGGCCGGTGGCACTTCTCCGCCGGCTGCGACCACGCCCGCTGGGCCCTGCTCGGCGGTGTCGTCGGCGACGACGAGGGCCGGCCGGTCGACATGCTGACCTTCCTCGTCCCCCGCTCCGACTACGGCGTCGACGACGTGTGGGACACGATCGGCCTGCGCGGCAGCGGCAGCAACGACATCGTCGTCGAGGACGCCTTCGTCCCCGCCCACCGGGCCCTCGGCTACGGCCCGGTGACCACGCTGAGCTGCCCCGGGCACGAGGTCCACCCCGAACCTCTGTACCGGCTGCCGTACGCCGCCGTCTTCACCACCACCATCTCCACCGCGATGGTCGGCATCGCCGAAGGCGCCCACGAGGACCAGCTCGCCGCGGCCCGCGACCGCCTGAAGGCCCCGCAGGGCGGACGGACCGCCGAGGACCCCTTCGCCCAGCTGCGCATCGCCCGCGCCGCCGGCGAGATCGACGCCGCCCGGCTCCAACTCCACCGCAACATGGCCGAGCTGTACGCGCTCGCGCGCGCCGGTTCCCCGATCCCCATGGAACTGCGCGCCCGCGCCCGCCGCGACCAGGCCCTCGCCACCGAACGCGCCATCACCGCCGTGGACCTGCTCATGGAGAACGCCGGCCGGGGCCCGCTGCGCGTGGGCGACGACGTCCTCCAGCGGGCCTGGCGCGACCTGCACACCGGCCGTGGCCAGGCCGCCAACGACGTGGACCGGGCCCTCGTCCTCTACGCCCAGGACGCCCTCGGCATGGACGTCCACGACCCCATGCTCTGACCCGAGAAGTCGTTCCGCGGGCGGGTTCCCGCTCAGTGGGAGCAGCGCATTTCTCTGCCGTACGGCACGCCGTACGGTCCTGGCATTCCCCCACCACGACCCGAAAGGGGATGCCCCATGGCCGATGACGTCCTGGCAGCGATCCGTGACCTCGCCCCCGCCCTGCGCGAACGCGCGGCCGAGGCCGAGACGCTGCGCCGCGTGCCCGACACCTCCGTCAAGGAACTGGAGGACACCGGCTTCTTCCAGCTGCTCCAGCCGAAGGCCTTCGGCGGCCGCGCCGCCGACCCGGTGCTCTTCTACTCGGCGGTCAAGGAGATCGCCAAGGCGTGCGGCTCGACCGGCTGGGTCGCCTCCGTGGTCGGCGTCCACCCCTGGCACGTCGCCCTGTTCGACCCCCGCGCCCAGCAGGAGGTGTGGGGCCAGGACCCCAAGACCCGCATCGCCTCCTCGTACGCCCCCACCGGCAAGGCCACCGCCGCCGACGGCGGCTTCCGGCTCTCCGGCCGGTGGCACTTCTCCTCCGGCTGCGACCACGCCCGCTGGGTGCTCCTCGGCTGCCTCGTCACCGACGGCCGGGGCAACCCGGTCGACATGCGGACCTTCCTGATCCCCCGCTCCGACTACCGCGTCGACGACGTGTGGGACACCGTCGGCCTGCGCGGCACCGGCAGCAACGACGTCGTCGTCGAGGACGTCTTCGTCCCCGACCACCGCGCCCTCAGCTTCGGCCCGGTCACCGCCCTGAAGGTGCCCGGCCACGAGGTCAACCCCGAGCCGCTGTACCGGTTGCCGTATGCCGGGGTGTTCACCACCACCATCTCCACCCCGATCGTCGGCATCGCCGAGGGCGCCTTCGAGTCGTACGCCGAGGCCACCCGGCAGCGGTTCCGCGTCTCGTACGGACAGAAGGTCGCCGAGGACCCCTTCGCGCAGGTCCGCATCGCCCGCGCCGCCAGCGACATCGACGCGAGCTGGCTGCAACTCACCCGGAACGTGAGCGAGATGTACGCCCTCGCCGAGCGCGGCGAGGAGATCCCGATGGAGCTGCGCACCCGCACCCGCCGCGACCAGGTCCTCGCCACCGAACGCTCCGTCGCGGCCGTCGACCTGCTGATGGAGAACTCCGGCGGCAGCGCCATGCGCACCGGCCCCGGCCTCGTCCAGCGCGCCTGGCGCGACGCCCACACCGGCCGCGGCCACGCCGCCAACGACCCCGAGCGGGCCCTGGTCATGTACGGGCAGAGCGCGCTCGGCATCGACATCCACGACACCATGGCCTGAGAGGCGCTGACGATGGCAGAGCTCACCCACGAGTCGACCTCCCGCACCGTCAAGGCGGCCGGGCTCACCCTCCACTACCACGAGGCCGGGCCGGCAGAGGCCCCCGTCGTGATCATGCTCCACGGCGGCGGGCCCGGTGCCTCCGCCTGGAGCAACTTCGGCCGCAACCTCCCCGTCTTCGCCGGGAACTTCCGCACCCTCCTCGTCGACCAGCCCTGCTTCGGCCGCTCGGACAAGCCGGAGCTCGACAAGGACTACTTCAGCTACAGCGCGGACGCCGTCGCCGCCCTCATGGACGAACTGGGCATCGACCGGGCGCACTTCATCGGCAACTCCCTCGGCGGCGGCACCGCCGTCCGCATCGCCCTGAACCACCCGGACAAGGTCGGCAAGCTCCTCCTGATGGGCCCCGGCGGAGTCTCCCTCAACCTCTTCGCCCCTGACCCGACCGAGGGCATCAAGCGGCTCTTCGAGTTCAACTCCTCGCCCGAGCCGACCAAGGAGCAACTGCGCTCCTTCCTGGGCGTCATGGCGTACGACCAGTCGATCGTCACCGACGAGCTCGTCGAGGAACGCTGGGCCTCCGCCACCGACCCCGACACCCGGCTCGGCACCGCCCGGATGGGCGCCTCCTTCGCCGACCCCGCCTGGGCCGAGGCCACGATGCTCTGGCGCGAGGCGCACCGGATCACCCAGCCGGTGCTGCTCACCTGGGGCCGCGAGGACCGGGTCAACCCGCTCGACGGCGCACTCGTCGCCCTGAAGACCATCCCCGACGCGCGGCTGCACGTCTTCCCGCACTGCGGTCACTGGGCGCAGACCGAGCAGGCCGACGAGTTCAACCGCCTCGCGGTCGACTTCTTCTCCCACTGAATCCCTTCACCGAAGAGGTGCACACCATGGACATCCGTGCTCTCGGCTACCTCCGCCTGGAGACCACCACCCTGGACGAGTGGCGCCGCTACGCGCTCGACGTCCTCGGCATGGTGGAGGCATCCGGCACCACCGAGGACACCCTCTGCCTCCGCCTGGACGACCGCGCCTACCGCATCGTCATCCAGGCCGGCGAGAGCGACCGGCTCCTCGCGGCCGGCTGGGAGGTGGCCAACGCCGCCGCGCTCACCGCCGCCGCCGAGCAGCTGGAGGCGGCCGGCGTCGCCGTCAAGGCCGCCGACCCCGCCGAACTCGCCGAGCGCCGCGTCCAGGGCCTGATCCACGTCACGGACCCCGGCGGCAACCCGCTGGAGATCTACTGGGGTCAGGCCCAGGACCACAGCGCGCTCGGCACCCCGTACGGCAACCGCTTCGTCACCGGCGACCTCGGCCTCGGCCACGTCGTCCTCCCGGTGCCGGACATCGAGGCCGCGCTCGACTTCTACGAGAACCTGCTCGGCTTCCAGCTGCGCGACTCGATGAAGCTGCCGCCGCAGGCCGTCCCGACCGCCACCGAGCAGCGGGACTTCCACTGGATGCACTTCCTCAGCCCCAACCGCCGCCACCACAGCCTCGGCCTCTACCCCGGCGCCCTGCCCCCCGGCATCGTGCACTTCATGGTGGAGCTGGAGACCCTCGACGACGTCGGCCGGGGCCTCGACCGCATGCACGCCGCCGGCATCCCCATCGCCTCCAGCCTCGGCCGCCACACCAACGACCGCATGGTGTCCTTCTACGCCCAGGCCCCCGGCGGCTTCCAGGTCGAGTACGGCTGGGACGGCCTCGTCGTGGACCCCGCCACCTGGGTCGCGAAGGAGATCACCGCCGACAGCTTCTGGGGCCACCAGTGGAACGGCTGATCCCGCCCTCCGAGTTCCGTGACGTCCTGGGCCGCTTCGCCAGCGGCATCACGGTCGTGGCGACCCTCGACGCCGACACCGGCGAACCCGTGGGGTTCGCCTGCCAGTCCTTCGCCTCGCTCTCCCTCGACCCTCCGCTGGTGATGCTCGCCGTCGGCAAGAACTCCACCAGCTGGCCGAGGATCGAGCGGTCCGGCCGCTTCTGCGTCAACATCCTCGCCGAGGACCAGCAGGCCACCTGCGCCGCCCTCGGCCGCAGCGGCCCCGACAAGTTCGCCGGGGTTCCCTGGAGCACCGGCGAGCACGGCACCGTCCGCGTCGACGGAGCCCTCGCGCACGTGGAGTGCGTACTCGACGCCGTGTACGAGGCCGGGGACCACCACCTCGTCACGGCGCAGGTGGTGGCGCTCGACGCCGGCGAGGACGGCCGGCCGCTGCTGTTCTTCCGCAGCCGCTACGCCGTGGGCGCGTTCTGATGCCCATCGACGTCGAGAAGGCGCTCTCGGCGCCTCCGGTCCGCACCGAGGTCGTGTGGGACGAGCCCGACGTACGGCTCTACCACCTGGCGCTCGGCGCGGGAGTCCCCGAGACCGACCCGCGCGAACTGCGGTACGTGTACGAAGGGCACGAGCGGGGCCTTCAGGTCCTGCCCACCTTCGGAGTCGTCGCGGGCGGCACCGGCGGGGTCGGCTTCCAGGTCTTCGACCTGCCGGGCGTCGACATCGACCTGGCGAAGGTGCTGCACGGCGGCCAGGAGATCACCGTGCACCGCCCGCTGCCCGCCGCCGCCCGGGCGACCGCCGTCACCCGGGCCGCGGCCGTGCACGACAAGGGCAAGGCCGCCGTCGTCGTGCAGGAGTCCACCCTCGTCGGCGAGGACGGCGAGCCGCTGATCACCCAGCGGAACCAGATCTTCGTCCACGGGGAGGGCGGCTTCGGCGGCGACCGCGGCCCCTCGGAGCGCCTCCCCACGCCCGACCGCGCCCCCGATCTGGTGGCCGAGATCCCGACGCTCCCGCAGCAGGCCCTGCTCTACCGGCTCACCGGCGACTGGAACCCGCTGCACGCCGACCCGGCCACCGCCCGCCGCGCGGGCCACGACCGCCCCATCCTGCACGGGCTCTGCTCCTTCGGGATGGCGGTCAAGGCGGTCACCGACCGGCTGCTCGGCGGCGACGCCGGCGCGGTCGCCGCCTGCCGCACCCGTTTCGCGGGGGTCTTCTTCCCCGGCGAGACCCTGCGGCTGCGCGTCTGGGACGCCCCCGACGGCTACCGCCTGACGGCCACGGCGGCGGACCGCGCGGACGCGCCGGTCCTCACCGACGCGCGGATCACGGCCCGCTGAACCGAGACGCGGAGCAGCGCGTGCCGAACGGCCGCGCCGCACACCGCGTGCAGAACGGCCGCGGAGCACCGCGCGCCATGACCCGGCGGTCGGGGCGGAGGACGGCCCGCCCCGGCCGCCGACCCACCCAGGGCCTGCGCAACAGGTCCTGTCACGACCAGGGAGAACCGCATGAACGACCAGTGGGACCACACGTACGACGTGGTGGTCGTCGGCTCCGGCGCCGCCGGCATGGCCGCGGCCATCACCGCCCGGCTGCGCGGCCTGACCGCCCTGGTGCTGGAGAAGACCGACGTCTACGGCGGCTCGACCGCCCTGTCCGGCGGCGCGATCTGGGTCCCGGACAACTTCCACCTCGACGAGGCCGGGCTCGGCGACACCCCCGAGAAGGCCCGCGCCTACCTGGACGCCACGGTCGGCGACCGGGTCACCGCCGAGCGCAAGGACGCCTATGTCACCCACGGACCGCGCATGGTGCGGGAGTTCCACGACCGCACGGACGTGAGGTTCGTCTACACCCCCGGCTACTCCGACTACTACCCCGAGCGGCTCGGCGGCTACCCGCAGGGCCGCTCCGTCGAACCGCAGATCTTCGACTTCAGGAAGCTCGGCCCGGAGCAGCGCGCCACCATGCGCCGCGCCGGCCTTCCCACGTACGGCCTCACCATCACCTCCAAGGACTTCCGGCAGCTCAACATGGTGGGACGCACCTGGGCCGGCCGACGCACCGCCCTCAAGGTCGGCGCCCAGGCGGTCAAGGCCCGGCTCTCCGGCCAGGAGCTGCTCTCGCTCGGCGAGGCGCTGATCGCCCGCATGCGGCACTCCCTCGACGCGCTCGGCGCCGAACTGTGGCTCTCCGCCCCGCTGACCGGCCTCGTGGAGGAGGACGGCCGGGTCACCGGAGTCCGGATCACCCGGGACGGCCGGGAGCTCACCGTCCGCGCGCAGGGCGGCGTCGTCCTCGCCTCCGGCGGCTTCTCGCACGACCAGCGGCTCCGCGAGAAGCACCTGCCGGCCCCGACCTCCACCGCGTGGAGCTCCGCCGCCGAGGGGCAGACCGGCGACGCCCTGGAGCCGGCCGTGGCCCTCGGAGCCGCGACCGACCTCATGGACAAGGTGTGGGGCGCCCCTTCGGTGGTGCCGCCCGAGGGCAAGCCGTTCTTCCTCGTCGCCGACCGAGGCATCCCCGGGATGGTGATCGTCGACCAGGCGGGGGAGCGGTACGCCAACGAGGCCGCCCCGTACCACGAGTTCGTCGACGCCATGTACGCCCACGACGGGCCCGGGGCGAGTACCGTGCCGTCCTGGCTGATCCTCGACGCCACCGCCAAGGCCCGCTACATCTTCATGGGCCTCTTCCCGGGCCAGGCCTTCCCCAAGCCGTGGCTGGAGAGCGGCTTCGTGAAGAAGGCGCCGACCGTCGAGGAGCTGGCAGCCCGCATCGACGTCGCCCCGGAGCGGCTGCGCGCCACCGTGGACCGCTTCAACGGCTTCGCCCTCGCCGGCCGCGACGAGGACTTCCACCGCGGCGAGAGCGTCTACGACCGCTACTACGGCGACCCGACCCTGCCCCATCCCAACCTGGCGCCGCTGGACAAGGGGCCGTACTACGCGATCCCCGTCCACCCGGGCGACATCGGCACCAAGGGCGGCCTGCTCACCGACGCGACGGCCCGCGTGCTGCGGGAGGACGGCAGTGCCATCGACGGTCTGTACGCCTCCGGCAACGTCTCGTCCGCCGTCATGGGCGAGACCTACCCGGGCCCGGGCGCGACCATCGGCCCCGCCATGACCTTCAGCTGGCTCGCCGTCGACCACATCGCCCGCACGCGCTCCGCCGAGGCATGGTGACCGCCCCGATGACGGATCTGCGGGGCAGGACGGTGATCATCACCGGTGGGGCGCGGGGGATCGGCGCGGAGGCCGGCCGGGAGGCGGTCGCGTCCGGCGCCCGCGTCGTCCTCACCGACGTACGGGAGGAGGAGGGGCGGGCCGTGGCCGGGAAGCTCGGCGGCCGCGCCCGCTTCCTCCGCCACGACGTCACCTCCGAGGACGACTGGCGCGAGGTCGTCGACTACGCCGTCGCCACCTTCGGGCGGGTGGACGGCCTCGTCAACAACGCCGGAATCTCCGGGGGTTCGCACTTTCTGGAGGAGCAGACGGCGGAGGCGTTCCGGCAGGTCGTGGACATCGACCTCACCGGCGTCTTTCTCGGGATGCGGGCCGTGATCCCGGCGATGCGGGAGATCGGCGGCGGCTCCATCGTCAACATCTCCTCCGCCGCCGGCCTCATGGGCCTGGCCAGGACCGCCGGCTACGGCGCCGCCAAGTGGGGCGTGCGCGGGCTCACCAAGCTGGGCGCGGTGGAACTCGGAGCCGACCGGATCCGCGTCAACTCCGTCCACCCCGGCATGATCCACACCCCGATGACGGCCCACGTGGGCATCGAGCGGGGCGAGGGGAAGTACCCGAACACACCGATGGGCCGGGTCGGCGAGCCCCAGGAGATCGCGCGGGCGGTCGCCTTCCTGCTCTCGGACGCCGCCTCGTACGTCACCGGCGCCGAACTGGCCGTCGACGGCGGCTGGACCACCGGCCCGACCCTGCGACCGACCGACGAGGAGAACCCCTGATGCCCGTGGACCTGACAGGAAAGGTCGCGCTGGTCACCGGCGCGGCACGCGGCATGGGCGAGGCCGAGGCCCGCCTCTTCGCCGCGCTCGGCGCGAAGGTCGTCCTCACCGACGTCCTGGCGGCGGAGGGGGAGGAGACCGCTGCCTCCCTCGGCGCCGCCGCCCGTTTCGTACGCCACGACGTGACCGACGAGGAGTCCTGGGCGGCCGCCGTCGCCACCGCCCTGGACGCCTTCGGCCGGCTCGACGTCCTCGTCAACAACGCCGCCGTCTACTCCACCTCGCCCATCACCGAGGAGGACCCCGCCCGCCTGGAGGCGATCCTCCGCGTCAACCTGGCGGGCCCCTTCCTCGGCATCCGCGCCGTCGCCGGCGCGATGAAGGGGACCGGGGGCGGATCCATCGTCAACATCTCCTCGCAGGCCGGCCTCCAGGGCATCTGGGGCCACGGCGCCTACGGAGCGGCGAAATGGGGGCTGCGCGGGCTGACCAGGACGGCCGCGCTCGAACTCGGCCCGGACGGCATCCGGGTCAACTCCGTCCACCCGGGCGCCATCGCCACGGCGATGACCGCCCACCTGGGCACCAAGGAGCATCCCGCCGCACCGCTGGGCCGCGTGGGGGAGCCCGAGGAGGTCGCCCGCCTGGTCGCCTTCCTCGCCTCCGACGAATCCTCCTACCTGTCCGGTGCCGAACTCGCCGTGGACGGCGGCGCGTCGGCGGGCCGCATGCCGGCCCTCACCCCGAAGGAAGTGGACGCGTGAACCGACCAGAACCCGACATCCAGGCGGTCATCGATCTGGCCACCGCCGGGTTCCCCCCGCTGGCGACCGAGATGACGGACATCGCCGAGGTGCGCGCCTTCTTCGCCGCCCGTCCCAGGCCGGCCGTCCCCCCGCCCCCGGTCGCCCGCGTCACGGACGAGCACGCCGACGGCGTTCCCGTACGCGTCTACGACCCGGCCTGCCACGAGGCCGCCCCCGTGATCGTGTTCTGTCACGGGGGCGGCTTCGTCCTCTGCGACCTCGACAGCCACGACCCCTTCTGCCGCGCCCTCGCCCTCGCCACGGGGGCGATCGTCGTCTCCGTCGACTACCGGCGCGCCCCCGAGCACCCCTTCCCCGCCGCCCCCGAGGACGCCTACACCGCCCTCCTCTGGGCGGCGGCGACGTTCCCCGGCCGGCGGACCGCCGTCGCGGGGGACAGCGCGGGAGCCAACCTCGCCACCGTCCTCACCCTGCTCTCCCGCGACCGCGGCGGCCCGGAGATCACCTGCCAGGCGCTCTACTACCCGATGCTCGACCCCAACCGCTCCCGCCCCTCGCACCGCGAGAACGCCCAGGGGTACTTCCTCACCGCCGACCACCTGCGCTGGTACTGGGACGGCTATCTGCAGTCCCCCGCCCACCGCACCAGCCCCTACGCGGCCCCCCTCGCGGGCGCCGACCTGTCCGGGCTCCCGCCGGCCCAGATCGTCACCGCCGGCTTCGACCCGCTGAGGGACGACGGCCTCGCGTACGCGGAAGCCCTCGCCGCCGCCGGCGTCCCCGTGCAGGCCCGCCACCACGCGGGGATGTTCCACGGTTTCCTCTCCATGGCGGGTGCCCTGCCCGCCGCGGCCGAGGCCCGGGAGACCGCCTTCGCCGCCCTGCGCGAGGCGCTCGCCGAGCGCTGACCGCCGGTACGCGCGCGTGCGCCCCGCCCCCACCTGATCCGGTGGGGGCGGGGCGCTTTCCCGTATCGGCTCGCCTCAGCCCCGTATGAGCGCGAACCCCTTGTATCCCGAGGCCGCGACGTCCGCGATGATCTCCCCGTACACCCCGAAGCCACCGATGAACGGCATGAACACCCGCGGCTTCCCCGGGATGTTGGCGCCCAGGTACCAGGAGTTCGCCGCGGGGAACAGCGTGGCCGCCGCACGGTCGCGGCACTGCGCGACCCACTGCTCCACGGCCTCCTCGCTCGCCTCGATCGCGCGGTAGCCGTGCTCGTCCAGATGGCGCAGGCAGTCGGCGAGCCAGTCGCCGTGCTGCTCGGCGCAGAGCACCACGTTCGCCATGACGGACGGGCTGCCCGCGCCCGTGAGGTTGAACAGGTTCGGGAAGCCGTCGACGCCCAGGCCCAGATAGGTGCGGGGACCGGCGCTCCAGACGTCCTTGAGGCTGCGGCCGCCGCGCCCCCGGACGTCCACCCGGTCGATCGCCCCGGTCATCGCGTCGAAACCGGTCGCGAACACGATCGCGTCGAGCTCCACCCGGGTGCCGTCGGCCAGGACGATCCCGGTGCTGTCGATCCGTTCGATCGGGTTCTCCCGCAGGCTCACGAGGTCGACGTCGTCGCGGTTGAACGTCTCGTAGTAGTGCGAGTCGGTGACGATCCGCTTCGTACCGATCGGATGGTCCGTGGGAACCAGCAGATCCGCGGCCGCCGGGTCGTCGATGAGCTCCCGGACCTTCTCCTCCCAGAACGCCCGCGCCTCCTCGTTCGCCGCGAGGTCCGTCAGCTGGTCGGGGAAGGTCTTCGAGTACAGGACACCGCCCAGCTCCCAGCGCTCCTCGAACGCGGCCCGCCGCTCCTCGGGCGACACCTCGAAGGTCGCCGACGGGTGCGCCGCGTGGGGCGAGCCGCCGCCGCTGAGCCGCGAGAGCCGCCGCCGCTCCGCGTACTCCGCCTTCTGCCGGCGGCGCGTCTCGTCGTCCAGGGGCTTGTTGCCCGCCGGGATGCTGAAGTTGGCGCTGCGCTGGAAGACGGTGAGGTGCGCCGCCTGCTCGGCGATCAGCGGGATGGCCTGGATCCCGGAGGAGCCGGTGCCGATCACGCCGACGCGCCGCCCGGCGAAGTCCACGCCCTCGTGCGGCCAGGCGCCGGTGTGGTACGTGGCGCCCGCGAACTCCCCGGCACCCGGGATGTCCGGTATGTGCGTGCTGGAGAGACAGCCGACGGCGAACACGCAGAACCGGGCCGACACCACCTCGCCGCCGTCCGTGCGGACCGTCCAGCGCAGCGTCTCCCCGTCGAGCTCGGCCGAGGTCACCGACGTGCCGAAGGTGAAGCTGCGGCGCAGGTCGAAGCGGTCGGCGACATGACGCAGATAGCGGATGATCTCCGGCTGCGTCGCGTACTTCTCGCTCCAGTCCCACTCCTGCTGCAGCTCCTCGTCGAAGGAGTACGAGTAGTCCACGGACTCCACGTCGCAGCGGGCACCGGGGTAGCGGTTCCAGTACCAGACGCCGCCCACGTCGTCCCCGCGCTCGAAGCCGCGCACGCCGAGGCCGAGACCGCGCAGCCTGTGCACGGCGTACAGACCGGTGACGCCCGCTCCGATGACGACTACGTCGACGACGCCGACGTCGACGGACTGGATCTTGCTGTCGTTCACGCTCGTACTCTCCTCATCGGGTGGTGGTGTTCTCCGCCGACCGCCGCAGCGCCTTCTTGTCGACCTTGCCCGCCGCGTTGTGCGGCAGGGCCGTGAGCGTGTGGAAGGCGCGCGGGACCTTGAAGTTGGCCAGCCGTTCCCGCGTGTACGAGGTCAGCTCGGCCGCGTCGAGGGGAGCCCCGCCCGCCGGTACGCAGTACGCGACGCCGACCTCACCGAGCCGAGCGTCGGGCGCGCCGACGACCGCCGCGTCGAGGACCGCCGGATGGCCGCGCAGCACCTGCTCCACCTCCGCCGGGTACACGTTGAACCCGCCCACGACGAACATGTCCTTGAGCCGGTCGGTGATCCGCAGGAACCCGCGCTCGTCGAGCACCCCGACGTCCCCCGTGTGCAGCCAGCCGTCCGCGTCGACGGCCCGGGCGGTGGCCTCCGGGTCGTCCAGGTAGCCGTGCATCACGTGGTAGCCGCGGGTGAGGATCTCGCCGGGCTCCCCGGGCGGCGCGTCGACGCGCAGCTCCGTGCCCTCCAGGGCCGTCCCGGAGGTGCGGGCCAGGATCTCCGGGGACTCGTGCGGGGGACAGATCGCGACCACGCCCGTCGACTCCGTCAGCCCGTACGCGGTGTTGACGCTCCGCGCGCCGAGGGAGGTCCTGATCTCCTCGATGAGCGCGGTGGGGATGTTCGCCGCGCCCGTCACCGCCATCCGCATCGCGCTCAGGTCGTACGCCGCGCGCTCGGGATGGTGGATGAGCGAGGTGAAGACTGTCGGCGCGCCGGTCAGGACGGAGACGCGCTCCTGCTGCATGCGGCCGAGGACGGCATCGGCGTCGAAGACCCGCTCCGGGAGGATCGTGGCCCCGTGCAGGAGGCAGGCGAGGATGCCGGCCTTGTAGCCGAAGGTGTGGAAGAACGGATTGACGAGCAGGTAGCGGTCGCCGCGCCGCAGGGTGACCGTGCGGGCCCAGGCGTCGTACACACGGAGGTTCTGGCCGTGGGTGGTGGGCACGCCCTTGGGGCGGCCGGTGGTACCGGAGGTGAAGAGGATGTCGGCGGTGTCGGCGGGGCGCACGGCGGCGCCGCGGGCGAGCCGCTCCTGACCGCCCACCCGGTCCGCGCCCGACAGGAAACCCGGCCAGTCCGCCGAGTGCAGGGTCACCGTCCGCTCCAGGAGAGGGAGTTCCTCCCCCGAGTCCGCGAGCAGCGCCCGGTAGTCCGTACCGAGGAAGTCGTGCTCGGTGAACAGGAGCCGGGTTCGGGAGCGGCGCAGGATGTCGGCGGCCTCGGCCGCCTTGTAGCGGGTGTTCACCGGGACGAGCACCGCCCCGGCAGCCACCGCGCCGAGCGCGGCGACCACCCAGCGCGCACTGTTGGGCGCCCACACGGCGACCGAGTCGCCCGGGCGCACCCCGTGCGCGATCACCGCGCGCGCCACCCGGTCGACCCGGTCGCGCAGCTCCGTGAACGTCCAGCGCTCCTCGCCGAAGACGAGGGCCTCCTCATCCCCGTACCGCTCGGCGGCCCAGTCTGCGAGCCTGGCGATGGTCTGCGCGCCCCTCATGATCTGTCACGTCCTCCCTGCTGCCCCGTCCCCCCGGGCGGGGCGCGGGCGGTGGAACCACAGCGGAGGGGAGCGTGTCAGGGAGGGGCGGTCCGGCGCAGGGGCCGGTTCCCGCTCAGCGGGAAGGCGGCGGGACTTTCTTCCGGCGCCGGGAAGGGTTCCGGCGCCGGAACCCTTTCCGGGGAAGCGCCGGAACCCTTTCCGGGGAAGCGCCGGAACCCTTTCCGGGGAAGTGGACGGGAGGAGCGGTCAGCGCACGGTCAGACCGGGGGCGACCGTCGCCAGCTCGTCGACGGAGAGGACCCCCGCCCGGACGAGCACCGGGACGTCGCCGGTGAGGTCGACGATCGACGAGGACACCGGTCCCGCGGTGCGGCCGCCGTCGAGGTACACCGACACGGAGTCGCCGAGCATCCCGAAGGCCGCGTCGCAGTCCTCCGGCGAGGGCCGGTCGGTGAGGTTCGCGCTGGAGACGGCCATCGGTCCGGCCGCCGCGAGCAGGTCGAGCGCGAGGGGATGGTCGGGCATCCGCACGGCCACCGTGCCGCCGGTCTCGCCGAGGTCCCAGGAGAGCGAGGGCCGGTGGCGCAGCACCAGGGTGAGACCGCCGGGCCAGAAGGCCTCGATCAGGGCCTCGGCCGTCTTGGGCAGGTCCGCGACCAGGTCGTCGAGCGCCTCCCTGGAGCCGACCAGCACGGGGGAGGGCTTGTGCCGGCCCCGCCCCTTCGCGGCCAGCAGGCCGGCGACGGCCCGCGGGTCGAAGGCGTCGGCGCCGACACCGTAGACGGTGTCGGTGGGGAGGACGACGAGCCGCCCCTGCCCCAGTGCCGCCACCGCCGCGTCGATGCCGGCCGCGCGGGCCGAAGGGTCCGAACAGTCGAAACGCTGTGCCATGGGGTCGTTCACTTCCCGCTCTCGACGTCGGCCGAAATCACCGTCCGGGCGCTGCCCTCGGCGAGCTGGTAGGCCAGTCCCACGACCGCCACCTCGCCCGTCCGCACCTGCTCCGACAGGACCCGGGAGCGGTCCATGAGCAGCTGCACGGTGTGCCTTATGTGCTCGTCGATGATGTCGCTGTCCTCGGTGAGACCGGCGGCGCGGGCCGCGAGCACGCTCGGCGTCACCCGCTCCACCACGTCCCGTACGAATCCGGCCGCGGGCAGTCCGTCCTCGACCGCCGTCCGGGCCGCCGCGACGGCGCCGCAGGAGTCGTGTCCGAGGACGACGACCAGCCGGCAGCCGAGCACGCTCGTGGCGTACTCGACGCTGCCCAGCACTTCGGCCCCGAGCACATGGCCCGCGGTCCGCACGACGAACAGGTCGCCGAGTCCCTGGTCGAAGATGATCTCGGCCGCGAGGCGCGAGTCGGAGCAGCCGAGGATGACCGCGAACGGCTCCTGCCCGGGCGCGAGCTGTGCGCGGCGCGCGGCGTCCTGGTTGGGGTGTTCGGGCGTCCCGGCGACGAAGCGCCGGTTTCCGGCGATCAGGGCGTCGAGGGCGACCGTAGGAGAGGTACGAGGCATGCCACCCACTGTAACCAGCCATTCCGGGCCCGCCTCGGCCCGGTCCGAGGGCCGGACGGCGCCACGTGCCCGCGACGCCCCGGCCGGGTGCCCGCCGCATGCCGGTGGCGCGGAGATTTTGCCCTCCCGTGGTTGCCGCCCCGACGGCTCCGGCAGATCTTGGTCGTCATGCCCTCGGGCAGCTGGTTCTGCTGGTCACGGGGGGTGCAAGGGGCTCTCCGTCCTGAGCGGGGATGGTTCATGCAGCTCGAGTTCCGGCACCTCCGTGTCCTGCTCACCGTCGCCGAGGCCGGCAGCATCCGGAGGGCCGCCGCACGTCTGCAGCTCTCCCAGCCCGCCACGAGCGCGCAGCTGAAGCGGATCGAACACGAGTTGGGCGGCCCGCTCTTCGTCCGCAGCGCCGACGGAGTGAAGCCGAACGAGCTCGGCCAGTACGTGCTGCGCAGCGCGCGCGACCTCGTGGACGGCTTCGACCGGCTCCGCGAGCACGCCCGGTCGGCCGCCGCGGCCGATGCGGGGACGACCGTGCCGCTGCGGGCGGGCGGAACCGCAGGACCCCTGACATCACTGCTCATATCCGCTCTTTTCGAGCTCGTCCCGGAGAGCCGGCTCGCCATCGACGCCCGCCGTTCCGTGCACGCCCTCGTGAAGGCGCTGAGTCAGTCGAAATGCGACATAGCGGTGTTCGGCGAGTTCCCGGGCTTCCCCCTCCCCGTCGGCGAGTCGGTGGTGACGCGCACCCTGCTGCGCGAGCCGGTCTTCGTCCTCCTCGCCGAGAGCCATCCCCTGGCCCGCCGGGAGACGGTGAGCCTCGGTGAACTCGGCGGCGAGGAGTGGGTGATGCCGGAGGCCGACGAGAGCGGAGTGCACGCGTACCTCCATCTCACCTGCCAGTCGGCGGGATTCACCCCGCGCATCGCGCATGTGACGCCGGACCTGTCCGTGGCGCAGATCCTGGTCGCCGGCCGGCGGGCCGTCTGCGGCGTGTGGCCGAGCGCCGACGTCCCCGCCCAGGGCACCGTGCAACGCCCGCTGGCCGACGTACCGTTCCACCGTCGGCTCCAGCTGGCCTGGAACCCGGAATCGGTACCGCCCGAACTCGCCGACGCGGTGGGCGAGCGGCTCTCGGAGGCGTATCTGTCGCTGGTGCGACAGCGGCCGCAGTACCTGGCCTGGTGGGAGAACGGCGGCAGGGAGTTCGCGCTGGGCGCGGAAGACTGACTGCCGAATGCCCCCTCTATAACTCCACAGTTGTATCCCAGCTGGGATCACGTCAGGAACATGTCACCTGGTGAACACTTCGCGTCAACGTCCAAGGACGTCGTCACCCCCACGACGAGCGAAGGAACACCCCGCATGCCCCGTCCCCTCCTTGCCCTCTCCACGGCCGTCGCCGCCGCCGTCATCACCACGGGCGCGCTCGCCGTACCGGCGTACTCGCAGCCCGACGAGGTCCAGCACGTGACCTCCGTCCGTGACGCGGCGATATCCCAGGCCCGCGCGAACGTGGCCCGGCACGCCGACACCTTCGGTTTCGGGGCGGGCCAGGCGCTCCAGGTCAAGGACGTCGTGCTCGACGCCGACGGCACCCAGCACGTCCGTTTCGAGCGGACCTACAAGGGTCTGGCCGTCGTCGGCGGCGACTTCGTCGTCCACCAGAAGGCCGACGGCTCGCTCAAGGGATCCACCCACGCCAAGGCCCACAAGGTGGCCCTCACGTCCGTCACCCCCGCGGTCGAGGCCAAGGGCACCGCCGCCGGCGCCCTCAAGCGCGCGCAGGGCCTGGTCAGCGACGGCACGTCCACCCCCGAGCTGATCGTGTGGGCCGCCGACGGCACCCCGCGCCTGGCCTGGCGCACCACCGTGCAGGGCCTGGGCGACAAGGGCCAGCCGCACGGCGAGGTCTTCGTCACCGACGCCACCACCGGCGCCGCGATCGAGAACTACGACACCGAGCGCGAGGCCACCGGCACCGGCCACTCCGAGTACACCGGTGACGTCACCCTCGACACCACCCTGCAGGCCGACGGCACCTTCGCCCTGATCGACCCGATCCGCAAGCACATCACCCGGGACGCCCACAACGTCTCGTCCTCGTCCCTGAACAGCTCCTCCGGGACCCTGTTCACCGACGCCGACAACATCTGGGGCGACGGCCGGAAGTTCTCCACCGACCGCGCCACCGCCGCCGTCGACGCGCACGCCAACACCGCGAAGACGTTCGACTACTACAAGAGCACCTTCGGCCGCAACGGCATCAAGAACGACGGCCGCGGCGCCACCGTCTTCGTCCACGTCGGCACCAACTGGGACAACGCCCAGTGGTCGGACTCCTGCTTCTGCATGATGACCGGCGACGGCAACGGCACGGTCGACCCCGAGCAGGTCGACCTCGACACCATGGGCCACGAGATGACCCACGGCGTCACCTCCGCCACCGCCAACCTCCGCTACAGCGGCGAGTCCGGCGGCCTGAACGAGGCCACCAGCGACATCTTCGGCACCATGGTCGAGTGGTACGCCAACAACGCCATCGACACCCCCGACTACCTCTTCAGCGACCAGTCCACCCCGCCGTGGCTGCGCCGCATGGACAAGCCCTCCCTCGACGGCCGCTCCGCCGACTACTGGTCGAAGTCCGTCGGCCGGCTCGACGTGCACAACTCCTCGGGCGTCGGCAACCACTGGTTCTACCTCGCCAGCGAGGGCAGCGGCACCAAGACGATCAACGGCGTCACCTACAACAGCCCGACGTACAACGGCTCCACCGTCACCGGCATCGGCAACCAGAAGGCCGCGGCCATCTGGTACCGGGCGCTGACCGTCTACATGACCTCCACCACCGACTACAAGGGCGCCCGCGTCGCGACCCTGAACGCGGCGAAGGACCTGTACGGCGCCACCAGCCCCGAGTACGCCACCGTGGCGGCGGCCTGGACCGGGGTCAACGTCCTCTGACGCCCCGAGGCACCCTCTGATCCGACCCCTCAGGCCCCGCCGTCTTCCGGCGGGGCCTGAGTGCCGTGGAGAATCCTTTTCCCGCGGAATCTGGCATTCGGGTGACATTCGCCCGGTGGTGGATCATCCCGTGCTTAAGATCCACTTTCGTGACAGAAAGTCAACACGCTTGGGATCGCCGGGAGTCGGCCGACGTCGTCATCCTCGGGGCCGGTCCCGCCGGGCTCGTCCTCGCCAACCTCCTGCTGCGGAGCGGGATCGACTGCGTCGTCCTCGAACGCGCGGACCGCGAGCACCTCCTCAACCGGGCCCGGGCCGGATACCTCGCCCCCCACACCGCACGCGTCCTGCGCCGCCACGGCCTGGACGAAGGGCTGCGGCGAAGGGGACAGGAGCACGGCGTGTGCGAGTTCCGCACCGAGGACGGGCACTTCCGGCTCGACTACCGGCACCTCGGCACCGGCGAACCCCACACCGTCTACCCCCAGCACGAACTGGTGGCCGACCTGCTGGCCGTGTACCTCGCGGCCGGGGGCCGCATCCGCTTCGCCACCGAGGCGGTGGAGGTCCGCGGCGCGGACACCGACCGCCCGTGGGTCGCCGCACGGGAGCCGGACGGCCGGCCCGTACGGTGGGAGGCCAGGTACGTCGCCGCCTGCGACGGCCGCCACGGCGCCGGGCGGCGCTCACTGCCGGACGGAGCCCTGCGGCACTCCCGCGACCACGGCGTCTCCTGGCTGGGACTCCTCGCCGAGGCACCGCCCAGCCTCGACGCCGTCGGCTACGCGACACATCCCCGGGGCTTCGCCGGCCACATGGCCCGGTCCGCCGACATCACCCGCTACTACCTCCAGTGCGAGCGCGGCACCCCTGCCGAGGAGTGGAGCGAGGAGCGGATCTGGGACGAGCTCGACCTCCGGATGCGCAGCGCCGACCACGGTCCGCTGCGAAGGGGACGGATCCTCCAGCGCGCCGTCGTCGACCTGGAGTCGGACGTGCTCGACACGCTCCGGTACGGCTCCCTCCTCCTGGCCGGCGACGCCGCCGGCCTCATCAGCCCCTCCGCCGCGAAGGGCGCCAACCTCGCCGTCCTGGAGGCCGAACTCCTCGCCGAGGCCCTCGCCGACGACCTCCACCGCGGCGACCCGGGACCGCTCGCCCGCTACTCCGACCGCTGCCTCGCGCACATCTGGCGGGCGCAGGAGTTCTCGCACTGGATGATCCGCCTCCTCCACGGCGCACCGCCGTTCCAGGAGGGCATGCGCAGGTCCCGCATGGAGTCGCTGCGGACGTCCCGTACCCACCAGGACTGGTTCGCCGAGCAGTACGTCGGCATCTGACCTCCTGCCGCCCCACGGCACGGGCCCCGGCCCGCTCCCTTCTCTCCCCCTCCGTGGCCGGGTACCGGCCGATCAGCCCCGGCCGGCTCCCTCCCCCCCGTGCTCCAGGTCCCGGCCCGTCGGCCGGGGCCCATTCCCTCCCGCCCTTTCACCGAGGATGCCCCCTGATGCGTACCCCTGCCCTGCCGACCGGCCTCGCGCCCGACGACGTCCGGCGCCTGCGCGCGACCGCCGACTTCGTCCGGGAACAGGAGACGTCCGT
Organism: Streptomyces sp. NPDC002825; assembly: GCF_040295385.1. Lineage (NCBI taxonomy): Bacteria > Bacillati > Actinomycetota > Actinomycetes > Kitasatosporales > Streptomycetaceae > Streptomyces > Streptomyces sp. NPDC002825. The sequence goes on along the minus strand of NZ_JBEOVH010000008.1, from coordinate 218,579 downwards.
CCTGCTCTCCCGCGTGCTGCCCGGCCTCGACGGTCCCGAGCTGCGGGCGGTGGCCGACCGCTGCCGGTTCGCCCACGCCGCGCTCCTCGTCTTCCCCGCCGACCGGCCCGGACTGCGGACCGCCCTCGCCGCCTGCGGCCTTCCCGACGAGGCCGGATCCCGGCCGAGCGTCGTGGTACGCGACCGGCTGGCCGCGCGCCACGGAATCGACGCCGCCGATCTTGACGTAAGGATTCTCCGGCCCACCGTGCCGGGACCCTCCGGGGAGCGCCGGGCGGTCGAGGTGTTCGCCCTCGCCGTGCCACCCGGTTCCGCGCTGTCCGCACTGGCCGAGCGGGAACGCGACCACGACCACGAGGCGCACCTCGCCTTCGACGTCGACCGGCCCGACCCGCTGGTGCTGCGCGGGCTGCGGGCGACGCTCGTACGGCACGGGGCGGTGGCGGACGGCGGTGGGTACAACCCGCACGAGGACGGGACGGTGTTCTACTTCGCGACCCCGGACGGGACGAAGACCGACTACCGGCGCATGGAGCTGTACGCGGTCGGCGACCACCGGGACCTGCTCGCCGAGCACCTGGCCGAGGGACCGGCCTGCCCCGAAGCCCGGGAGGGCACGCTCGGGGACACCGACTCCCGCGCGGCGGAAACGCTCCTGCGGCTGCTGACCGGCGCCTGGACCACCCAGGCCCTCGCCGCCTGCGCCGAGCTGCGCCTCCCTGAGGCGCTCAGCGCGCACGAGTCCCGCGGCGCCCGGCGGCTGGCGCGCGAGGTCGGAGCGCGCCCCGAGCCCCTGGAGACGCTGCTCCGGTACCTCGCCATGCTCGGCGTGGTGACCGAGGACCAGGACGGCTTCCGCCTCACCGCCCCCGGCCTGCTGCTGCGCGAGGACGCCGCAGGCTCGATGCGGCCCCTGGCCCTGATGTACGGCGGCCCGTTCTACCAGTCCTTCGCGCACCTGGGGCACGCCGTGCGGACCGGCGAACCGGGCTTCGAGCACCTCTACGGCGAGAACCACTTCGACCACTTCGCCCACGACCCCGGACTCGCCGAGACCTTCGACCGGTCCATGGCCGCCAGTGCCCGGATGTTCGACCCCCTGCCGGCGCACCCCGTCCTCGCGGCGGCCGCGGCCGGACCCGGCACGCGCACGGTCGTCGACGTGGCCGGCGGCACCGGAGAGCTCCTCCGGCGGGTCCTCGCCGCCCATCCTGCGCTGCGCGGGATCCTCCTGGAGCGGCCGCACGTCGTGGCCGCCGCGCGGGACCGGCTCACCGCCGCCGGGCTCGGCGAGCGGTGCGACTACCGGGTCGGCGACTTCGCCGACGTACCGCCCGCCGGGGACGTGTACCTGCTCTCCCGGGTCCTGCACGACTGGGACGACGCCCGGTGCCGGGACATCCTGCGGCACCTGGCGGAAGCCATGCCGCCCCACGCCGACCTGCTCGTCGTCGAACGGCTGCTGCCCGCCGACGCCACGCCGTCCCTGGCGACCGCGTGGGACCTGCACATGCTGTGCAACACGGGCGGCCGCGAGCGCCGCGCCGACGCGTACGCGCGACTCTTCGAAGCGGCGGGCCTCGCGCTCGTCGGACACCGTCCGCTGCCCCTCGACGCCCACGTCCTCCACGTGCGCAGAGGCTGAGGAGCGGAGCCTCACGCGACTTCGGGGTTCACCATCCGAAGCGGCGGTCGACGACCGCGGCGAACTCCTCGAAGCTCAGCACGCGGTCGCCGTTCGCGTCGGCCTCGTCGAACAGCGCGGCGGAGTCGTCGACGTCCCCGACTCCCCAGAGGGGGATCAGCCCCTGCGCCGCCAGGGTGGGCCCCTTCTCCCGCAGCGCCCGGATGACCTCGGTACGGGTCAGCGTGCCGTCCTGGTCGAGGTCGAGCGCATCGAAGAGGATGCGGGCCTTGTCACTCATCACATGTCCTGTCCGGTGGGGCCGGGCGCGAGGGCGCCGACGGGTCGTGTGGGGGAGGACGCACCGTCCGCCCCGGAGGTTGCCTTCCGCCCGGGCCCGTCGTTACCAGGGTATGAGCGATTCCCAGCAGTCCCACGACCTCAGCACGGAGGCCGGTGTCCCCGGCCGGAAGGGAGACGTCGACACGGCCGTCGCGGCCGCGTTCCGCCAAGGCGTCGAGGACGGCATCGGCGCGGACGTCGCGATGGAGGCCGAGTACGCGGTCGAGTGCGTCGAGCGGCATCCCCGGCTCACCGCGGAGGTCCTCTACGGCTCCGCGCGTGTCGTCGGGGCCGCGCACCGCACCCTCCAGGACGAGTGGGCCGTGTACGGTCCCCGCGACGCCGGGGCCGCCGTGGCGGCCGTGCGGGAGCTGACGGCGGAGACCCAGCGCCTGGCCCGGACCCTTCTCGCGGGCATCACCACCGCCCAGAGCCGCGGCGACATTCCCGACACCCCTCGCATCGCGCAGGCGCTGGGCGGCGCGGCGGCGGCCGTCGACCGCGCCGAGGGGGCCGGCGCCCGAGAGTACGCCGAGCTGTTCGGCGCTCTCGACGAGGCGGTCCCGCAGGGCGCCGACCGGGCCCCCGCCACCGTCCACGACACGATCGTCGCGGTGGCCGCCCGACTGGGCGCGGCCGCCACCGTCGACACCACCCACCACGGGGCCCCGGACGCCGGCGGCACCGAGGACGACGAGGTCCTGTGCGGGTGCGTGCTGGCCTACACCACGGCCGAACGGCAGACCTGGCACGTGTCGTGGAACGACGAATGGGGCGCCGTCCTCGACGAGGGCGGGAGGACCGAGGCGTACGTCCTGACCGAGGGCGTCGACTTCTTCGAGCTCGGGATCTCCGAGCCGCTGGTCCACCCCGCCCACCTGGCGGCGGCGATCCTGCGGACCGTCCCCGGCGCCCGGGCCGCCACCTAGGATCCCCGTGGGCCCGCCGCCGGCCGGCGGCGGGCCCCGTTCGTCCTGCCTCTGTCAGGGGCGCGGTCCGGTCGCCGGGTAGTACGGGCGGTGGTGGGCGGCCACCGGCGGTGACTGGTAGGTCCAGGCACCGGCGGCCGGTGCCCCGTCCGGGAGGAGGGCGCGCAGGTCGCGGCCCAGATCGCCGTCCGGGGCGCGCACGACGAGGTGGGTGCGTCCGGAGTGCTCGGAGGCGCTCAGGCCGTACCAGGCGTAGGGCCGGTAGACGTTCATCGGGCCGGCGAGCAGACGTCCCTCGCGGTCGGTGCCGTACCCGGTGATCGGGGCGGAGGAGGCGGCCACGGAGGTGAGCCCGTCCAGTCTCACCGTGAGGTCGAGCAGCGGGGCCGGATCCTTCTCCAGGGTGTCGTCCGGGCCGACCCTGCCCGCCTTGCACCGCACGGTCCACGTCTCGCCCGCGGGCCCGTTGAGGGACGGCAGCCCGACCTCGAACCAGCCCGGGTACTTGGGTTCCGCGTACAGCTCGCGCCCCGCCCTGATCGCGAACGGGTTGTCGCAGACGACGTGCAACCGGGCGATGCCGAGCAGCTTCGTCTGGTCCCAGCCCTGCGCGTACTCGGCGTAGGTCAGCCGCGGCAGACGGTGCGCGTCGGCCGTCGGAAAGGCGATGACGTTGACCTCGATCTCCTGGGTGACACCGCCGCCGAACGGGTACTGCGCGAAGTACAGCTGGTAGTTGAGCGAGACCAGCGCCCGTCCGTCGTCGAACACGGCCGCGGTCAGATCCGGGTGGTACTTGGACAGCAGCTCGCGGACCGGGCCCGGGTCGACCAGCCAGTCGACGCCGATCTGGTGCAGGGCCCCGTAGTGGAAGGGAAGACGGAAGGGCTCGGCCACGGGCGGCAGGGGACGTGAGCTCATGCGGGGGCTCCTGGGGCGGTCGGTTCGAGGGAGAGGGGCCGGTCGCGGGCCGTGAGGTCCGCCTCGATGCGCTCGGCACTGCGCAGTGCGAGCGCGGCCATCGTCAGCGTCGGGTTGGAGGTGGCCACCGAGGGCATGCTGCCGCAGCCGACGGCGTACAGACCGGGGTGGTCCCAGCAGCGCTGCCAGGCGTCCACGACCGAGGTGGCGGGGGAGTCGCCCATGATGTGGGTCCCGGCGGCGTGACCGGCACCGCGGTATCCGTACGTGCGCCCGCGGTGCTCGAAGCGGCCCGGCCAGGCCGCCGGGGGTGCGTAGTCCGTGTGGTCCTCGGCGCCGAGCAGGGCGAAGAGCTGGTGTGACACGGCCCGGGCCGCGGCCATCCCCTCCCTGACGTGCTCGCCGAGGTCGTAGGTGACGAGAGGCCGCGGGAGGCCCAGGGCGTCGCGCTCGGTCGGGTGGAGCGTGACCCGGTTCGCCGGGTCGGCACCCTGCTCCATCTCGAACTGGAAGGTGAACTGACGGCTCAGCCGGTCCCCGACCGCCCGCCTCAACTCCTTTCCGGACAAACCGCGTTCGAAGAGGAAGTGCTGCACGTCCGTGTCGACCGGGCCCTTCGCCCAGATCCACCCCCACGTCCCGAACTCGACGCGGAACGGCGCCCGCAGCTTCCGAGCCGGACCGGAGCGGAAGCCCTCGAAGCCGGAGACGGAGCCGGGCCCCCGGTACGCGCCCGCGTGCTCGCCCTCGGGCAACAGGCCCCAGGTCAGCAGCACCGGATGGTCCATCAGATTCCGGCCCACCTGGCCACTGCGGCCGGCGAGGCCCGACAGGAGCAGCAGCCGGGCGTTCTCCACGGCGTGCGCGGCGAGCACGACGACATCGGCGTGCGCCACGGACACCCCGCCGTCGTACGAGCGGTACTCGACCCCCGTGGCGCGTCCCCGCCCGTCGACGAGGACGCGGCTCACCACGGACCGGTCCCGGAGCGTGACGGACCCGCTCCACCGGCCCTGGGTCTTGAGCGGGGTGTACTTCGCGTACGAGGGGCAGTGCGGGATGCAGCCCGCACTGCCCACGCACCGGCTGTCCGGGTCCGGCCGCCCGTCCCGCCCACGGGGCACGTAACCGCGGCCGCCGTCGTACCGGGGGTCGGGGACGCCGTTGCGCGCGTGCGGGGTGCCGACCACCCGCAGCTCCACCTCGCGCAGGCCGACGGGATCCTCGACGCTCCGCCCGTCGAGCCGGGCCGCGAGGAGCCGGTCGAGCCGGGCGGCCGGCAGCGGCCGCATCGGGAAGACGTAGCCGTCGGGGAAGCGCAGACCGAGGTGCGCCCGCTGCTCGTCGGCGTCGGCGGCCACGCCCAGCTCCTCCTCGGCCGAGCGGTAGTGGGGCTCCAGATCGTCGTACGTGAGCGGCCACGCCCTTCCGTACCCGAAGGACTCGGTGTCGAAGTCCTCGGGCAGCATGCGGGGCGTGAGGCCGGTCCAGACGTTGCCGGTGCCGCCGTTGGCGCGCACGTAGCCGCTGGCGTACGGGAGCGGGCCGTCCTGCAGCAGATGGCCTGCCGCCCGGAAGCCGTGAGTCCCCTCCGTACCGGCGAGGTCCGTCACCTCGGGCGAGGCGGCCGCCGGATGGGGCCGGTAGGGGGAGCCGGGCAGTGCGCCCGCGGCCGTCAGGTACGCGGTGAGCGGGTCGGCGGCCGGTTCGCGGCCGGCCCTCGCGCCCGCCTCCAGGACGAGGACCCGGCGGCCACGCCGCCCGAGCCGATGGGCGACCAGTGAGCCGGCGATGCCCGCGCCCACGACGATCACGTCGTACCGCGTCACCGCTCGTCCCCCTCGGCCCAGCTCCCGTACCCGCCGGGGGCGGCGGCGGGAGCCGTGAGGCCGGCCGCCTTCCACACGAGGGCCTCGGCGTAGGCGCGCGGGGACACGAGCGCGGGCCGCGGCCCCGGCCAACTGCCGGTGTACCAGAGGTAGGTGACGTCCCGGGCCGCCGACCGTAGGTCCTCCGGGTCCGGGGGTTCCCGCAACAGCCGTTCGTACCGGTCCGCCCCGAGCCGTTCCGCGGCGACCGACCGGTACACCTCGACGAGCCCGGTGGCCGCCAGGTCCCCCGCGTCGAAGCCGGTCAGCCGCGCCGACAGGGCGGCGAATCGCTGTGTCTCGTCGGTGATGGGCACGCGGGCATCGGTGCCCCGCCGCGCTCCGGCCCATGCCCCGCGCCCCCGGAACGGCCTGATCGTGACGGTGGGCGCTCCCTCACACGGGTGGCGTCGGTCGCACAGACGACGGAGGTGGGGGTCGAGTGGCCAGCCAGTGCCGGGCGATCTGCTCGCGCGTGGCGACCCACGCCCCGCCCCGCTGCGCGACGTACCGCAGGAACCCGTCGAGCGCCCGGATGCGGCCGGGCCGGCCGATGATCCGGCCGTGCAGGCCGACGCTCATCATGCGCGGGCGTTCGGCGCCCTCCGCGTACAAGGTGTCGAAGGTGTCGACGAGGTACGCGAGCATGTCGTCCGCCGTCGTGAACCCGTGGACGAGCAGGAACTTGAAGTCGTTGGCGTCCAGGCTGTACGGCACCACGAGGTGCGGCCGGCCGGCTGCCCCGACGTAGAACGGCAGGTCGTCCGCGTAGTCGTCGGAGTCGTAGAGGAAACCGCCCTCCTCCACGACGAGACGCCGTGTGGCGGGGCTCGTCCTGCCCGTGTACCAGCCGACGGGCCGGCGCCCCACGAGCCGCTCGATCGTCGCGGCCGTACGGGCGATGTCGGCGCGCTCCACGTCCTCGGGCACCTCGCGGTAGTCGATCCAGCGCCAGCCGTGCCCGGCCACCTCCCAGCCCGCGGCGCCCATCGCGCGCGCCGCGTCCGGATTCCGCTCCAGGGCCTGCCCGACGGCGTGGACGGTGAGCGGCACCCCGTGCGCCCGCAGCGTGCGGTGGACGCGCCAGAAACCGGCGCGCGAGCCGTACGCGAACATCGACTCGGCGTTCAGGTCACGGCCGCCGGCCACGGGTGGCGCACCGACGACCTCGTGCAGAAACCCCTCCGAGGCGGGGTCGCCGTCGAGGACGTTGTGCTCGCCGCCCTCCTCGTAGTTGAGGACGAGACTCACGGCCACGCGGGCGCGATCGGGCCAGGCGGCGTGCGGCGGCTCGGCGCCGTAGCCGACGAGGTCGCGCGGGTGCTCGGACACGGGCGGCACGCTACCGCCGACCGGCCACCGTCCGGATGAGGCATGAGTCACGGCGGCGGGCGGATCACCCCTTCAGGTACTGTGCGCCGGCACCGGTTCCTGGCTCCATGGGAAGAGGCGTCCTGCAGTGCGGGCGCCGATCCGACAAGACCGCTCCCCTGACGAGGTGATCAGCGTTGGCGACCGACCGGCACGGCCACGAGCTGTACGACGGCACGGCGGAGGCGGCCGAGCGGCTGGACCGGGCCGTGGAGGCCCTGCTCTTCTTCCGCCCCGAAGTGACCGGGGCGGTCGACGAGCTGCTCGCGACCGCCCCCACCGCACCGCTCGCGCACGCGTTCGCGGCCTATCTGGGCGTGCTGGGAACCGAGCCCGCCGGCGCCGCGGCGGCCCGGCGGCGGTTCGAGGGCTTCGCGTCCGGTCTCGACGTGACCGCACTGCCCCTGCGGGAGCGCCTGCACACGGCCGCCGCCGAAAGCCTCCTCGCGGGCGACCTGCGCCAAGGGAGCGCCCTTCTGGAGGAGCTGACCGTGGCCCACCCGCGCGACGCGCTCGCGCTCTTCGTGGGGCACCAGCTCGACTTCCTCACCGGTGACGCCCTCCGCCTGCGGGACAGGATCGGCGGCGCCCTGTCCGCCTGGGACGAGGACGACCCGCACCGGGGCCCGGTCCTGGGCATGTACGCCTTCGGTCTGGAGGAGTGCGGGCACTACGCACACGCCCGGGACACCGGTTCGGCCGCCGTCGAGCGGAACCGCCACGACGTGTGGGCCATCCACGCCGTCGTGCACACCTACGAGATGCAGGGCCGCTTCGCCGAGGGCACGGCCTTCCTCGACGCGCGCAGCGGCGACTGGTCCGGGGGCAACTTCCTGACGGTCCACAACTGGTGGCACTACGCGCTCTACGCCCTGGAGGCGGGGCACGCCGACAAGGCCCTCGGCATCTACGACGCCGCCCTGCACCACGAGGGATCCCGGGGACTGGCGATGGAACTCCTCGACGCGGCGGCCATGCTGTGGCGCTTCCATCTGGCCGGATCCGACCAGACCCGCCGCTGGGAGGCGCTCGCGGACGCCTGGTCGGCACGGGCCGACCCGCCGTTCTACGCCTTCAACGACGTGCACGCGGTCATGGCCTACGTCGGCGCCGGCCGGGTCGGGGAGGCGCAACGGCTGATCGCCGACCGCCGCCGGTGGCTCACGGAGCCGAGCGCGAGCGCCGTCAGCAACCACGCGATGACCGCACACGTGGGCCTGCCCGTGTGCGAGGCCCTCGTCGCCCACGCCGCAGGCGATCACGACACCGTCCTGGAGCTGCTGTGGCCGCTGCGAAGGCGGCTCCACGAGTTCGGAGGCAGCCACGCCCAGCGCGACGCCGTCCAGAAGACCCTCGTCGAGGCGGCCCTGCGGTCCGGGCGGCACGACATGGCGCGTGTCCTGATCAGCGAGCGGACCGCGCTGCGTCCGGACAGCCCGTACAACTGGCTGAGCAGGGCGCGTCTGGCGGACGCACTGGGCGATGCGCGCACGGCCGCGGCGGCCCGCGACGAGGCACGCCGCCTCGGCCGGAGCGGAGACCTCATGACCGACCGCTTCTGACCTCGGGTCACGGTGTCCACCGCCTCCCGGACCGCGTCCGGCCCGGCCGGGCCTGAGGCCGGGCCGGGCCGTGGCGGTCAGTGCTCGCAGAGGGAGAACTCCCGTTCGTAGAGCTGCTCGTTGTGCTCGTCGACGAAGAACTTGCGTTCCCGCATGAGGTCCTCACGGAAGGCCTCGGCCTGCTCGAGCGTCATGGTCGAGGTGTCCGACCAGGGCTGCTGCGGCGGCACATCGGAGGTGGAGACGATCGTTTCCGAAGGGTCGACGAGGAAGAACGCGAGGATCTTGCGGTGCCCCGGCCGCGTGGGGTCCGCGAGGCGGAACGAACCGACGCGGTGCTGCAGGACGTTGGGGAACGCCAGGCAGCGGCCCGCCGGGGTCGACGCCGATCCGAGCACCTGGTTCAGCGCGTCCTCGTCCTCCAGGCCGTAGACCTCGCGCAGACCGTTGTCGTCGTTCTGCTCGTAGTCCGGGTCGTCGAGCGCCGCCCGGAAACTCAGCCGGCTCTCGGTGATGTTCTCGCTGTCCCAGTAGTAGATGCCGGTGGAGACGATCCGCTCGTTCAGCATCCCCTCGACATGCCAGGAACCGCCCGCGTACTCGGGCTTCTCCGGGGTGAGATGGATGGTCGCGAGCTTCACGACGACCTGGAGACGACGTCCGCGCAGGTCGACCCGGTCGGCCGCGGCGGGCAGCTCGGGCGCGGTGAAGTCCGGGGCGTCCGGGACGACCGGGCGACGGTTCTCCCACCACTCGTCCTGGGCCTGTTCCCAGGCGCGGCGGGCCTCCGCGTAGGCCTCGTCGTCGCTGTAGGCGGACTTGTCCGGATACTCCGGCTCCGAGTCGTACCACCCGTACGGATCGGCCTCGATCCGCAGGGGCCGCGGGTGGCGCAGATCGGTGAGCACGTTCTCCAGCAGGGGGAGGAAGCGCGCGAACAGCTCCGGCAGCACGGCGGCCAGTTCGTGATGGGTCTCCGGGTGGACGTTGTTGACGTACGAGCGGAAGGCGACCGTGCCCTCGTCACTGACGTCGACGTCCGTCGGCAGCCACTGGAACCTCTCCGAGAACTCGTACTTCGCGTAGCGGTCGGTCGGGTTCTGCCAAGCCCGCTCGGGCGCGCCGCTCACCTCCCGCACCAGGCAGAACAGCGAGGGGTGCACGAGGTCCAGTACCTGGCCGTCGGAGCCGGGGTGCCAGTCCCGCTCTGCTTCGGGGACGTCCTCCAGCACCCGGACCGCCTCGCGCAGCCGGGCCCTGAGCTCGTCGTCGACCAGCGTGTCCGACTGCCACACGCCGTCGACGGCCGACACCTCGACGCCGGTCCGCTCGTCCCGCAGCGCGGCGTAATGCGCGAGTTCGGCGAGCACGTAATGGATCTGCGCCTCGGTGAGGCCCTGGGCGAGCGCTTCCCGCGTCCACCTGGAGACGATGTCGGCGTCGTTCCTCTTGTCGAACCACCCCGGCTTCGCCCGGAGGTGAGCGCTGCACTGCATCATCTGAAGTTCGCGCAGCGTCCGGGGTGCCGCGAACGCTATGGATCGGGACGTCTGGAAGGGCAGCGGGAAGGCGGACAGGCCGGTCAATTCTCTTGTTCCTCCGAGTCGGTGTGCGGTGGCCGGAAGGATACGTCAGCGCACTGACACCGCAGCCGTAGTCGTCGCCGGCCCGGGACGCGGTACCGCGACGGGGCGCTGTCGCGTCGCGCGCGACGCCTATCCTCGCCGCATGACGATCGACTGGCAGGCCGAGTACGAGCGCCTCCTGCGCGGGCACCGCCACGAGCGGCTCGATGCGGAGGCGGTGCGGCGGTTCGGGAATCCGCTGACGCGGCGGCTGACCGAGGCGGACGTGCGGGAGGCGGAGGGCGAGCTCGGGATCGTGTTCCCCGCCGAGTACCGCGACCACATCCTCCGGTACGGCGATGCCGGCCGGGGCTTCAGGCAGCTGTGGCGCGGCCCGCGGGGCTGGGGCTGGTACGGCGACACCGACACCAACTACGACCTGCTCGCCGAGCCGTTCCCGCACCCCGACGCGTACGACGCGTACGACGACGAGCTGGACGCGCGTGAGCCCCCGCGCGAGGACGCGGGGGCGTGGGAGGCGTGGGACGCCGAGTGCGGGGTGCTGCAGGAACGGAAGACGGCGGGCGCGGTCCACCTTCAGGAAGGGGGCTGCGGCTTCTCCACCCTCCTCGTCGTCAGCGGCCCGCACCGGGGCGAGATGTGGTTCGACGCCCGGGCCACCTGTGACCGGATCCTGCCTTTGAAGCTGGGCGGCCGGCCCGTGTCCTTCGCGGACTGGGCCGGCCAGGGCATGAGCATGGTCCCTTGGTGACGGGGCGGGCGGTGGGCGCCTAGTTCAGCTCGTCGGGGTGCGGGCCGGTGCGCAGGCCGCGGTCGAGACCCGCGACCGTCGCCATCTCCTCGTCCGTGAGGGCGAAGTCGAACACGTCGAAGTTCGCGCGGATCCGGGCCGGGGTCACCGACTTGGGGATGACGACGTTGCCGAGCTGGAGGTGCCAGCGGATGACGACCTGCGCCGGCGACTTGCCGTGGGCGGCGGCGATCGCGGTGATCGCCGGGTCGTCGAGCACCGCACCCTGCGCCAGCGGGCTCCACGCCTCGGTGGCGATCCGGTGCTCGCCGTGGAAGGCGCGCAGCTCGGACTGCTGGAGCCCGGGGTGCAGCTCGATCTGGTTGACGGCCGGGGTCAGCGTGGCGCCGTCCATCAGCCGGCGCAGGTGCCCGGGCTGGAAGTTGGAGACGCCGGCGGCGCGGATGCGGCCCTCGTCGGCGAGCCGCTCCAGGGCGCGCCAGGAGTCGCGGTAGAGGTCACGGGCCGGGGCGGGCCAGTGGATCAGGTACAGGTCGACGTAGTCCAGGCCGAGCTTGGCCAGGCTGTCGTCGAAGGCGCGCAGCGTGGCGTCGTGGCCCTGCTCGGCGTTCCACAGCTTGGTGGTGACGAACAGTTCCTCGCGGGCGAGCCCGGAGGCGCCGAGGGCACGGCCGACGCCGGCCTCGTTGCCGTAGACGGCGGCCGTGTCGATGCTGCGGTAGCCGGCCTCGAGGGCGGAGGCGACGGCGGCGGTGGTCGCGTCGTCGGCGACCTGGAAGACGCCGAAGCCGAGCTGCGGGATCTCGACGCCGTTGTTCAGCGTGACCGTGGGGGTGGTGGACGGTGCCATGGTGCGGGTGCTCTTTCCGTCGGTGCTGCGGATGGGGAGGGCGGTCAGTGGTGTACGGGGGCGGGCGCGGCGGGCGCCGTGACGGTGAGGGCCTCGACGGCGACGGCCTCTCCCTCGACGCCGCCGGCGTCCTTCGCGGGTGTACGGCGCTCCAGCGCCGCGGACCAGAAGGCGAGGAGCAGGGCCGCGGCGGCCAGGACGGCGCCGACCCAGTTCGGGGACGTGTAGCCGAAGCCGGCGGCGATGACCATGCCGCCGAGCCAGGCGGCGAGCGCGTTGCCGAGGTTGAAGGCGCCGATGTTGACGGCGGAGGCCAGGGTCGGCGCGCCGTGCGCCTGGTCGAGGACGCGCTTCTGCAGCGGCGGCACGGTGGCGAAGCCGAGCGCCCCGACGAGGAGGAGGGTGATCGCGGCGAGGACCTTGTGGTGCGCGGTCACGGTGAACAGGGCGAGTACGACCGCGAGGCCGCCGAGGGTGGCGTACAGCAGGGGCATGAGCGCCCGGTCGGCGAAGCGCCCGCCGAGCAGGTTGCCGAGGAACATGCCGACGCCGAAGAGGACGAGCAGCCAGGTGACCGCCCCGTCGGAGTAGCCTGCGGCGTGCGTCATCATCGGCGCGATGTAGGTGACGGCCGCGAAGACACCGCCGAAGCCGAGCACGGTCATGGCCATCGCGAGCAGCACCTGCGGGTTGCGGAAGGCCTTCAGCTCGCCGCGTAGCCGGGCGCCCTCGGGGCGGGGTACGGCCGGGACGAGCTTCGAGATGCCGAGCAGCCCGATCACGCCGAGCGCGGCGACGATCGCGAAGGTGGTGCGCCAGCCCACCGCCTGCCCGATGAACGTGCCCAGCGGCACACCGACGATGTTGGCGACGGTCAGTCCGGTGAACATGGTGGCGATGGCGCCGGCCTTCTTCTCCGGTGCGACGAGCTCGGCGGCGACGACGGATCCGATGCCGAAGAACGAGCCGTGGGCGAGGGAGGCGACGACACGGCCGGTCAGCATCATCCCGAAGTTCGGGGCGAGCGCGGACAGCAGGTTGCCGAGCACGAACAGGCCCATGAGCAGCATGAGCATCCGCTTCCGGCTGACCTTCGTGCCGAGGACGGTCAGCAGTGGTGCGCCGACGACGACGCCGAGTGCGTAGCCGGTGACCAGCAGGCCCGCCGTGGGGATGGTGACGCCGTAGTCGGCGGCGATCTGGGGCAGCAGTCCCATGATCACGAATTCGGTGGTGCCGATCCCGAAGGCTCCGACAGCCAGAGCCAGGAGAGCAAGCGGCATGGCGCGTCCTTCCGCATTTGATTGAGTGAGCTGCTTACGTGCTCAAACAATAATTGCAGAAGCGCTATAGATGCAAACGCGGGCTAAATGCTCGGTCGGGGTACCCCTGTGCCTCAGCGGGCGGTGGGAAGGGCGCGGTGGAACAGCGCCGCGACGGCGACGGCGAGGCCCGCGAGCCAGACGAGCGACAGGAGGAGAGGACCCGCCGTGTCGAAGTTGGGGGTGAGGGCGGCGTCGGTGAGGACGCGCCCGGCGCCGTAGCCGGGCAGGACGTGCGCCCAGCCGGGCGGCTCGGGGCGGAGCATGGGGCTCTGGCCGATGCCCAGGTCCACGAAGGGGATCAGGAAGGCGATCAGAACGCCGCCGAGCCGTCCGAAGACGGGGCCCAGCAGGGCGCCGATGAGGGCGTAGGTGAGGGCGATGAGGATGCCGGCGGCGATGTAGCGGGGCCAGTCGCGGGCGTCGAAGACGGTGGCCGTGACGGCGAGGGAGGCGGCGGTCGCCGTGAGCGCGCCGAGGAGGACCGCCGTGAGGCGGCAGGCGAGCAGCGCGGCGGGGTGGAAGCCCGCCAGGGCGAGCCGCCGGTCGGCGGAGCGGGCGTCGAGGACGGTGAAGACGCCGGTCAGCGCGGCGAGCGAGCCGATGGCGATCGGCGCCATGGTGCCGCCGTGGATGTCGGGGAGCCACGGCCGCACGGTGTGCTCCGCGCCGTTCTCGCGGACGGTCAGGGTCGTGAACGCGTCCGGTGTGGTCGCGACCGAGAGGAGGACGAAGACGACGGGCACGGCGACGAGCAGCACCCAGAGCACGCGGTTGCGGCCGGTCTCCCGCAGCCCCGCCCGTAGGCCCGCGGACAGCTGGTCCCGTGGCGAACCGGCCGGGGCACGGCGACGAGCGTGCGCGGTGCGGCTGGTGGCGGCGATCACCGACCAGGCGACCGCCAGCGCGACGGCGGTCCACGTCAGGGCCCAGCCGAAGTCCCCCACCCGCCCGCCGTGGCCGGAGGGCAGGTCCACCATCCACAAGGTGACGAAGTGGGTCGGAAGGACCCAGGTCAGGGGGCGGTCGGCGGCGCCGAGGACGGGTCCGAGGAAGACGTCGAGGATCCACACGAACAGCACCAGTACGGTGCCGTTGACCGGGTTCGCGACCAGGGCACCGATCACGGCCCCGATCGCCAGGTAGACCACCGCGTACATCACGGTCCCCGCGACGACCCGGCCGGGCGCGTCGCCCAGGCCGGTACGGACGGTGAGGGTCACCAGGGCGGCCGCGGAGGCGAAGCCCGCCAGCGCGAGTCCGGTCGCCAGGCGGGCCGCCACCAGCCGGGCGGGGGCGAGGCCGGCGAGCACCAGGCGGCGGTCGGCGGCCCGGGCGCCGCGCACCTGGAAGTACATGGCGACGCCGGCGATGAACCCCGCGGCCCAGCCGGCCGTCGCGGTCTCGACCGGGGGCCCGCCGACACCGCCCAGGAGCTCGGCCGCGTCGGCCAGCGGGCGGGACGCCACGACGACGAACACGACCGGCACCAGCACCAGGACCAACAGGTTCACCGGGGTGCGGGCGGCGTCGCGCAGAAAGCGCCGGACGAGCAGCGGGACGGTGGTCATGCTTCCGTCGCCTGCCCGTCGCGGAGGTGGACGATGCGGTCGAAGCGTTCGGCGTCGCTGACGAAGTGACTGATGATCAGCACGGAGCGGCCCGCCCGGCGCCGGTCGGCCACCAGCTCCCAGAACTTCAGGTACGTGTCGAAGTCGAAACCGGCGTACGGCTCGTCGAGGAGCAGCACCTCGGGGTCCGCCAGCAGGGCCAGGCCCAGATTGAGTTTGGCCAGCGTCCCGCCCGAGAGCCGGTCGGCGCGGGTGGTCGCGTACCTCCCGAAGCCGAGCCGGGCGTAGATCTCGGCCCGGCCGGCGCGCTCCGCCCGGCCGGGCAGCCCATAGGCGTGCCCGAGGAGCTCGAAGTGCTCGTCGCAGGTGAGCCGTTCGTACACCACCGGCTGCTGCGGGCAGTACCCGAGCCGTCCACGGCGGATCACCGTGCCCGCGTCCGCCGGCAGGTCCCCGACGAGAATCCGCATCAGCGTGCTCTTGCCCGAGCCGTTCTCACCGACCAGCCCGGCCACCTCACCGGCCGCGAGGCTCAGATCCACCCCCTTCAGCACCGGGACCGCACGCCGAGCGGGCCATACGCCGCGCCGGTACGACTTCACGACCCCGGTCGCGGTCAGCAGCGGCCCCGCGTCCGATCCGCCGCTCACGTTCTCCTCCGCAGCGGGCGGCGCGGGGGGTCACTGTCGCGCAGGCCGTGGGCGATCGCCGTCATGCGCCGCCGGTACGTGGCCTCGTCGATCCGGCCGCGCAGCCGCAGGCCCACCAGACGCCGTTCCGCGGCCTCCAGCGCGGGCCGCCGGCCCAGCACGCGGGCGAGCGGCGGGCAGCGGGACTCGGAGGAGCCGATCAGCCGGGCCGTGTCATAGACGAAGGCGCCGAGAACCATCCCCGCGACGGTCAGGGCGGTCATGCCGATCACGGCACTCACCCGGTGCGCACGCCGCTCAGGGCCGCCCGGACCGGGATCGGTCACGGTCGCGACCGTCGTGCGTGTCCTGGTCGTGCATGCCGCGCATCATGAAGAACATCATCAGCGGACAGGCCATCGCGAGACCGAGGATCGTGAGTGTCCCCACGGGGACGCCGAGGGCGAGGGCGCCGACGACGGCGATCGCCACGGCGATGGCGTACAGACCCCATCGATTCTGCTTCATCACGGGCCTCCTTCGTCCCCGTCATCCTCCCGCCGCGGGGACCGGGCGAGGATGGGCCGAACGGTCCCGTGTCCCAGGCCGAAGAGTCCCTGCCCCGGAGTGGTGGCCCGAGTCGATACTGCGCGCGAAGGTGGAGGGGCAGGCGCGTGCGAGGAGGCGAGCCTCATGACCGTCGCGGACGTGGTCGTCAGCGTCGTGGCCCTGGGGCTGATCACCGCCCTGGGCCGGTACTTCTTCGGCCCGCGCAAGGCCGGCACCGCGCGTCTGGAGGGCGGTGTGCAGCGGGTCGACGTGATCGTGCGCGGCGGTTACAGCCCGAGTCTGATCAAGGTCCGCGAGGGAGTGCCGGTGGAGGTGGTCTTCGACCGGCAGGAAGCGGGCGAGTGCACCTCGCGCGTCGTCTTCCCCGACCTCAGGGTCGGGGCGGGGCTGCCCGCCCACACCCGGACGACGGTGCGGCTGAACCCGGACCGGCCGGGCACCTTCGGGTTCGCCTGCGGCATGAACATGATCCACGGCACGCTCGTGGTCGAACCCGCCGACGGCCCCGCCGAAGCCCCGGCCGTGGCCCCGCCCGCGCCGGCGGCCGCCGGGCGGCACGAGGACGCCACCGCCGCGGAGGACGCGGACCTCGCCGAGCGGCAGGCGGAGATCAAGGACCTGACACGCCGGGTCGTCGTCGGGGCGGTGCTCACCGCGCCGGTGCTGTTCGCGGTGATGGCCCACGAACTGTTCGGCGCCGACTGGGTGCCCGGCTGGATGCTGAACCACTGGTTCCAGCTGGCTCTGATCACTCCGGTGATGCTGTACACGGGATGGCCCGTGCACTCCATCGGCTGGGCGGCGCTGCGGCACCGGTCGGCGGACATGAACTCGCTGATCACCCTGGGCACGAGCGCCGCATACGTCTTCAGCCTCTTCGTCACCCTCGCCCCGGGACTGCTTCCCGAGGACGTGCGGGAGGTCTACTTCGAGGCCGTCGGCGTCATCCTCACGCTCATCCTGCTCGGCCGTCTCCTGGAGGCCCGGGCGAAGGCCGGCACCGGTGAGGCCATCCGCGCCCTGATCGGCCTGCAGGCCCGTACCGCACGTGTCGTCCGCGACGGGACCGAGACCGAGATCGCCATCGACGACGTGGCCGTCGGGGACGAGATCGTGATCCGGCCGGGAGAGAAGATCCCGGTCGACGCCGAGGTGCTGTCCGGCTCGTCCGCCGTGGACGAGTCCATGGTCACCGGCGAGCCGATGCCGGTGACCAAACACGCCGGGGACACGGTGGTCGGCGCCACCGTCAACACCACCGGGTCGCTGCGGGTGCGTGCCGCCAAAGTCGGCGCCGACACGGTGCTCGCCCAGATCATCCGCCTCGTACGGGTCGCCCAGGCGTCGAAGGCACCGATCCAGCGCCTCGCCGACGCCATCTCCGCCTACTTCGTCCCCGCGGTCATCGCCATCGCCGTGGCGACCTTCGCCCTCTGGTACACCGTGGGGCCTTCCCCCGCACTCACTCTCGCCCTGGTCTCCGCCGTCGCCGTCCTGATCATCGCCTGCCCCTGCGCCCTGGGCCTGGCCACCCCGCTCTCCGTGATGGTCGGCACCGGAAAGGGCGCCCAGGCCGGCATCCTCATCCGCTCCGCCGAAGCCCTGGAGACCGCCCACAAGCTCGACACGATCGTCCTCGACAAGACCGGCACCGTCACCGCCGGACGCCCCGTCCTCACCGACGTACGGCCCGCCGAGGACGTCACCGAAGCCGAACTGCTGCGCCTGGTCGCCGCCGTCGAGGCCGACAGCGAACACCCCCTCGGCCAGGCGATCGTCGCGGGCGCACGAACCCGTGGCGTCCGTCCGCCCGCCGCGACCGGCTTCGAATCGATCACCGGCGAGGGCGTCCGCGCCGAAGTCGAACGGCACACCGTGCTGGTCGGCGCCGCCCGCCTCCTGCACGACGCCGGCGTCGACACCGCCACCCTCGACCGCGTCGCCACGGACCTCTCGGAGGCGGGCAGGACCCCCGTCCTCGCCGCGATCGACGGACGTCCGGCCGGCGTGCTCGCCGTCGCCGACCCCCTCAAGGGGGACTCCGCCCGGGCGGTCGGCGCCCTGCGCCGCCTCGGCGTCGACGTGGTCATGATCACCGGCGACAACGCCCGTACCGCCGCCGCCATCGCCGGCCAGGTCGGCATCGACCGCGTCCTGGCCGAAGTGCTGCCCGAGCACAAGGCCGACGAGATCCGCCGGCTCCAGAACGAGGGGCACACCGTCGGCATGGTCGGCGACGGCATCAACGACGCCCCCGCCCTCGCCCAGGCCGACGTCGGCCTCGCGATCGGCACCGGCACCGACGTCGCCATCGAGGCCGCCGACATCACGCTCATCTCCGGCTCCCTCGCCGGAGTCGTCACCGCCATCCGCCTGTCCCGCGCCACCATGCGCAACATCAAGCAGAACCTGTTCTTCGCCCTCGTCTACAACGCCGTCGGCGTCCCCATCGCCGCCGGCGCCCTCTACCCGCTCTGGGGCATCCGGCTCAGCCCGATCATCGCCGCCGTGGCCATGGCCCTCTCCTCCCTGTCCGTCGTCACCAACGCCTCCAGGCTCCGCCGATGGCAAGCCGCGCCCCTGCCCGAGACCGAGGCGGTGCGCGGCCGGCGGCCGGAGGTCGAGTCCGCGGCCGACCGGGCCGCCCGGGACGAAGACACCGCCCGTTCGGAGGGGACGGCCGTGGACCCCGTGTGCGGCATGGACGTCGACCCGGTGACCGCCCCCGAGCACCGGGACAGCCCCGTCGGCACCCTCCACTTCTGCTCCGCCCACTGTGCCGCGGCCTTCGACGCGGACCCCGACCGCTACACCACCCCCGCCACGAGCTGAGCAGACGCGAAGGAAACGCCGTGTCCTGTACGCCGGGACCCGCGGGTTCAGTCCGCGATGCGGACCGCGCGCGCCGGGCGGATGGCGGCGGCGCGGCGGGCCGGACCGATGGTGGCCAGGATCGACGCGGCGAACGTGGCCGCGGCCAGGCCGCAGATGCTGGTCCATTCGAGGGGGAACCCGCCGTGGAGGCCCTCGAAGGCCGCACTGTTGCGGTACATGAGCCAGGTGGTGAGCACGCCGAGGACCGACCCGAGGACGATGCCCTCCGACGCGATGAAGGCGCTCTCCCAGAGGAAGGACCGGCGGACGGTGCGCGCCCGGAAACCGAGGGCACGCAGGATGCCGATGGTGCGGCGGCGTTCGCGTACGGCACGGACCATGACGACGCCGAGACCGATGATGCCCACGCCGAGGCCCAGCGCGAGGAAACCCTGCATGAGGCGGAAGAAGGCCGTGCTGGCGTCGAACTGGTGGCGGATCTCCGAGGCGATCGGGGTGGCGACCAGGCTGGACCGCAGCTGCTCGCCCTGGAGCCGGGTCGCCAGGTCGTCCGGCGAGGTCCCGGGGCGGGTGCTGACGAGGGCGGACGCGGGCTGCGCCTGGTCGCCGAACAACTCGCGCATGCTCCCCTCTCCCATGACCACGGGGTACGTGGTCGAGCTGGCGCCGGTGCCCGGGTAGAAGACCATTCCGTTGCTGAGCACGCCCGCGATGACCTTCTGTTCGCTGCGGCCGGTCCGCGGATCGGTGACCGTCAGGGTGTCGCCCGGGTCGTAGTAGTCGCCCGCCGGGCCTCCGGTGCTGCCGAAGAAGCCGTCCAGGACCACATAGCGGGGGTCGGTGGCCAGGACGCGCCAGACCGCCGGGTCGTCCGCGAGTCCGGGCAGCCGCTCGCGGAAGGTGATGCCGGTGATCGCGCCGTCCGGCACCCCTACGGCCGCGACGTCCAGCGGCTGGGTGCTGCGGTGACCGGGGTCGGTGGCCCGGCCGGTCGCGTTGAGCAGCGGGGTGACGGCGGAGATCCCGGCGGCCGAGGGGCCGTTGCGCAGTGCGGTGACGAGGGGATCGCCCGCGACCTGCGGGTTGTGGTCGAGCCGCAGGGAGTAGCCGGCCGTGGCGTCCGCGACGACCCCGTCGACGCCGGCGCGGAGGATGCCGGAGATCTCCGTCAGGAGGACCAGCACGAAGACGATCAGCGTGTACATCACGAGCGTGGCACCCGTACGGAACCGCTTCGCCAGCGGGTAGGCGACCGCGAGGCGCGCCGCCAGGCCCGACTCGGACGGGCGGTCGAGGAACCGCCGTACGGGGCGCAGCAGCGTCTTCTGGTTGTCGCTCACGAGCACGACCGCGGAGAAGGCGGCCAGGGCCCCCTGGATCACGTACACGGACATGGAGGGCGTGTCGAAGATCCGCGGCCGCAGGACCGGCGCCAGGAGGGTCCAGACGAGCACGGCGCCCGCCACGAGCGTGGTGACGGCGTGCCGGGACATCACCCGCAGCAGGGCCGGGGCGGCGAACGCGAGCGCGAGAGCCGGCATGAGGTAGGTCGCTTCGGCCTGGCTGCGGGCGATCGCCGGGACGGCCGCGAGCGCGAACAGGACCGACAGGGCGCTGCACACGACGAGCAGCCTGCGGCGCGGGCGCCGTCCGGGCGTCGACGGCAGGTCGCGGATGGCGGCGATGATGTTGAACCTGCTGATGCGCACACTGGTGGCGAGGATCGCGGCGAAGGCGACGAGCAGACCCAGGGCCACGCCGTTGAGGATGCTGGTCGGCGTGACGGCGAACGTGATCCGGAGGCTGCTCCCGCCGACCGACCAACCCTGGAAGATCTCCGCGGCGACCACGGCGACGCCCCAGCCGACGGCGACCCCGATGGCCACCCCCGGCAGGGCGGACAGCAGCGCGTACACCGCGCCTTCGAGGGTGAAGGAGCCGACCAGGCGCGAGCGCTTCATGCCGATGGCCCGCACCATGCCCATCTGCGTCTTCCGTTCCTCACCGAGCATGACGAAGATGTTCACGAGGAGCAGGGCGCCCGCGATGATGCTGAAGCTGCCGATCATCAGGAACAGCGCGCCGAGCGAGTCCCCGGCCCGCCGGGCGTCCCGCAGGACCGTGTGTTTCGGGGTGTCGATCGCGGCCTGGCCGGCGAGCGGCCCCAGGGTTTCGCGGATGTCGGCGGTCACCTGCCCGGTCAGGGCGTCGCCGCTCTCGACACCGCCGCGGTTGGACACGAACACGACCGAACGGGGCTCCGTTCCGGCGGCCCGGGCCGCGGCGTCCAGGGTCCCGGGAGCCAGGAACGCGTCACGGTTCAGCCTGCCGCCCAGACCCACACCGGCCAGGCCCCGCTCCGGCACCACACGGTCCACGCGGTACGCGTGCGGGGTGCCGAACAGGTAGAGGGTGATCGGCTCCCCGGCTCCCACCCGCAGGGACTGCGCCAGGGGGGCGTTGATCACGACCTCGCCGGGCTTCGGGGCCGGTCCGGCCAGACCGGAGGCGCCGCCCGAGGCACCGAAGTGCGCTGCCTCGTCGAAGTCCGTCTGCCAGGCCAGGACACGCGGTTCGGCGACCGGCCGGCCGCCGCTACGGCTGACGGCCGACGCCTGGGTGGCCTGGGCGACGAGGACACCGTCGACATCGGGGTCGCTCGTCAGTGCGCCGAGCCGTTCGGCGACGGTGCGGCCGGCCGGGCCGGGAGGTGCGACGACGCGCTCGTCCACCGGACCCAGGGTGCGGTACGCCTCCTGCCGCACGGAGAAGTTCAGGGTGTCGCCGACCACCAGGGCCCCGATGATGATGGCCGTACCGAGTATCGAACCGCCGATCACCAGAGCGGCCTCGGTACGCCGTCGAGCCAGGCGGCGGAAGGCCAGGCGCCGCGACACCGGCTGCCGCACCGCGACCAGGGCGAGCGCCACGAGGACGAGCGCGAGTGCGATCAGCAGCGGGGCCAGCAGGTTCGGGTACATCGTCAGCCCCGGGAGACGTCGGTGGCCGGGTCTGGGACCGGCACGGGCTGGTGGAGGTCGTGGACCAGCCGGCCGTCGCGCATGTGGATCAGCCGGGGGACGCGTGCGCCGATGACGGCGTCGTGGGTGACCAGGACGATGGTCTGGCCCTCCTCCCGGTTGAGTTCGCTCAGCAGGTCCATGACCTGGCCGGCCATGGCGCTGTCGAGGTTTCCGGTCGGTTCGTCCGCCCACACGATGGCCGGCCGGCCTGCGAGGGCACGGGCGATCGTGACCCGTTGCTGCTCACCGCCGGAGAGCTCGCTGGGCCGGTGCCCGACCCGGTGTTCGAGGCCGACGCGGGCGAGTGTGGCCAGCGCCCGGCGCCGCGCCTCGCGGGGCCGGGTGCCGACCAGCAGCAGGGGCAGTTCGACGTTCTCCACCGCGGAGAAGACCGGGATGAGGTTGAACGACTGGAAGACGAAGCCCATCGTGCGGGCCCGGTGCTCCGTGCGCGCCGCGTCCGACATCGCGAAGAGGTCGTGCCCGTCGATCTCCACCCGGCCGCCGTCGATGTCGTCGAGCCCGGACAGACAGTTCAGCAGGGTCGTCTTGCCGGACCCCGACGGCCCCATGACACCCACGAGCTCGCCGTGGCGCACGGACAGATCGAGGTCGTCCAGGGCGGTCACCGCCACCGAACCGGTCCGGTAGATCTTGCGGACCTTCGTGGCGATCAGGAGAGGCCGGTCGCTGTTCATGCCTCCCATACGAGACCCGGGAGGGAATCGACGGCTACGGCCGTCCGGGCCCGGACGGGGGGACAACCGGCCCCATCGGGAGCCGCCGGGCCTGGTCATGCGTTCTCGGTGGTGCGCGCGCGGCGCCGGACGGTCGTCGTGGTCAGCGCGCCGGCGACGAGCGCGGTGACGGCGAGGAGGACGAAGCCCCACGTGTAGTCGTGCGCGACACTCTCGACCGTACCCATCACCAGCGGCGGGAAGAAGCCCCCGAGGCCTCCCGCCGCCCCCACGACACCCGTCACCGAGCCGACGCGCTCGGCCGGCACGAGACGTGCGACCAGGGCGAAGACCGCCCCGGAACCGGCCCCCAGGCCGGCGGCCATGCCGAGGAAGGCGGCCGTGCCGACCGGGACCAGCTCCGCCTCCGCGGCGGCGACGACCGCGCAGGCCGCCACGAGCCCGTACGACACCGTCAGTACGGGCACGGGGTGGGTGCGGTCCGAGAGCCAGCCGCCGAGGGGCCGCATGGCGACCGCGAGGACGACGAATCCGGCCGTCCGCAGGGCCGCGTCGGAGCGGCCGAGGTCGTAGGCCCGGGTCAGATAGGTCGGCAGGTAGACGCTGAAGGCGACGAACCCGCCGAAGGACACGGCGTACAGGAACGCCAACTGCCAGGTCGCGGGCGTGCGCACGGCCGCGGCCGTGCGTGACACGAGCGAGCCCGCCGCCGTCGCGCGTCCCGGACGGTCGCGCAGCAGGAACCACGCCGTCAGTGCGTACACGGCGAGGCAGCCGGCCACGAGGTCGAAGGGGAAGGCACGTCCGACGGAGTCGGTCAGCTGGACGGTGGTGAACGCCGACAGCGCGGTGCCGCCGGTCCCGAGGCCGAAGAGCCCCAGGGCGACGCCCCGGCGCTCCGGCGGGTACCAGGCGTTGACGAACGGCACGCCGACGGCGAAGGCCGTTCCTCCGAGCCCGAGGAAGAGGCCGCCCGCCAGCACCTCGGGCAAGGAGTCGGCGACATGCCCCAGGTACAGGACCGGCAGGATCGTCAGCGCGGAGACCAGGGGGAAGACGCGGTGGGCTCCCCAGCGGTCCGTCATCGCTCCGGCCGGGATCCGGCCGAGCGCACCGACGACCACCGGCACGGCGACCACCAGGGACTGCTCGAACGAACTGAGGTCGAGATCGTCACGCAGCCGGGGGCCGAGCGGTGCGAGCAGGGCCCACGCCCAGAAGCAGAGGGCGAATCCCACCGTGGCCAGGAGCAGCATCTGCCACGGTCGGGGGGCACGGTCCGCGTGGGGCGATCTCTCGGTACGCCGGATCATGATGCCTCCTGGCAGCAGCTCGCGCCGTCGACGCGGACGCCTGCTGGTTCCCCCACGCTCGGCGAACGGGAATTCCGGCCCCAGGGGCCACTCGTCCCTTTCGGTGCCCGACCGGCGGCCCCGCGTGGGCCGGTCGGCCCTGTGCGCCCGTGTGCGGACCGGGGCACCGTGGAATGTCGGCCCGATCGGGAGCAGGGACGCCCTGCACGTCCCGGTCCGGCTGCCGGGAGCGTGAGTAGCCATGATGTTCTGGTACGGAGACGGCATGAACGGGTGGGGCTGGTTCGCCATGTCGGCGGGGATGGTCCTGTTCTGGGGCCTCCTCATCACCGCGGCCGTGTTGCTCTTCCGCTCGCTGGACCGTGCCGGGGAGCGGCCCGCGCGCCAGGGGCCCAGCGGGCCCGAGCAGATCCTCGGCGAGCGGCTGGCCCGCGGTGAGATCGACGAGGAGGAGTACCGAAGGCGCCTGCGCGCCCTGCGGAGCGGGGAGCCGTAGCCTCCGGCGCGGCGCTGTGCCGGGATGCGGACGTGGACGCACCCGGTCACCCTGGGACCATGGCCGGTCGGAAGCCCGGGGAGCCGGGCGGACACCGCGACGCGCTCCGTGAAGTGACCGCACGGCACGGAGCGCCCGGTCGGCTGCTGCCGGCCGCGCTGGAGCGGGCCAGGGCGGCGACCCCCTCAGGACCCGGGGAATGGGCGCCCCTGGTCGCGGGGGCTGCCGGACTGCCGGGTGCCGCCGGTCTCGGTCCCGCCACCTACTTCGCCGACCTCGCCGCCCCGCGCGGCGAGCGCCATGTGCGCGTGTGCACCGCGACGGCGTGCTTCGCCGCCCGTGGCGGCGGACACGTGGCGGAGGCCGAGGAAGCGCTCGGCGTGACGGCCGGACACGTCGACGCCGACGGCCGGACCTCGCTCCAGACCGTGCACTGCCTCGGTTACTGCTACGCGGGCCCCGCCGCCCTCGACGGCACCCGCCCCTGCGTCGGCGCCGATCTCGCCGACCAGCTCGCCGGGCGCACGGCCCCGCGCGCCCCCGCGATTCCCGTCGCCGACACCACCGCAGCCCCCGTCCTCCTCGCGGGCATCGTGAACCAGGAGTCCTCCTGGGACGTGTGGCACCGGGCGATGGCCGGGCTGCGCCCCGACGACGTACGCGAAGAGGTGGCCGCCTCCGGGCTGCGCGGGCGCGGCGGGGCCGGGTTCCCCGTGGCGGCCAAGTGGCACGCGGTCGCCGGCCGGCCCGGCGCGGTCGTCGTCGCCAACGGCGACGAGGGCGACCCGGGCTCCTACGCCGACCGGCTGCTGATGGAGGAGGACCCGCAGCGCGTCCTCGCGGGGCTCGCCCTGGCCTGCTACGCCTGCGGCGCCCTGCGCGGAACGGTCCTCGTGCGCTCCGAGTACCCCAAGGCGATGGCACGGCTGCGACGGGCGGTGAGCGAAGCGGTGGCGGCGGGAGACCTCGCCCCCTCGGCCGGGACCGCCGGTCCGCGGCCGTTCGTCGAGATCGTCGAAGGGGCCGGCTCCTATGTGGCGGGGGAGGAGACCGCGCTCATCGCCCGCCTGGAGGGCGCCCGTGGCTGCGCCCGCCCCCGGCCCCCGTACCCCACCGACCAGGGCCTGTGGGACGCGCCCACCGTGGTGAACAACGTGGAGACGCTCGCCGCCGTGCCCTGGATCGTCCGACACGGCGGCGCTGCCTACGCCCGGCGTGGCGTACCGGACGAGACGGGCACGAAACTGGTGTGCCTGTCCGAGCGGTTCGCCCGGCCCGGGGCCTACGAGGTCGAACTCGGCATCCCCGTCAGGGAGATCGTCACCCAGCACGGCGGTGGCCTCAAGGACGGGCGCGACCTCGTCGCCCTCCAGATCGGCGGCCCCCTCGGCGGCTTCCTCGCCGCGGACGCCCTCGACGTACCGCTCACCTCCCAGGCACTCGCCGAGCACGGCGCGGCCCTCGGCCATGCCGGCCTCGTCGCCTTCGACGCCGCCACCGATCCACACGAACTCATGCGGCACCTGTGGGAGTTCGCGGCCGACGAGAGTTGCGGCGCCTGCTCGCCCTGCCGGGTGGGTACCAGGCGCGGCCTCGAACTCGCCCACGACCGAGCGGGCGCTCCGGGCGAGGCGTACGAACGGCTGGCGCGGCTGATGGGCGAGGCGAGCCTCTGCGCCTTCGGCCGGCGCGTGCCCTTCGCCGTCCGCAGCCTCGCACGCGCCTACGGCGCCGACCTCGCGGGGTGGGACCGGTGACCCGTCTCCAGGTCGACGGCGTCACCGTCGACCTGCCCGCCGGAGCGACCCTGCTCGACGCGGCACGGGCCGCCGGCGCCGAGCTTCCCACCCTCTGTCACGACGACCGCCTCCGGCCCGCCGGTTCCTGCCGGACCTGCCTGGTCCACGCCGACGGGCGTACCGTCGCCGCCTGCGTCACCCCCGCCGCGCCGGGCATGACGGTCGACACCGCCGGCGAACGGATCGGCAACCTGCGCCGGGACGCCGTGGCCCTCATCGCCTCGGCGCTCCCCTCGTACGCGACGGCGGACGACTCGCCCAGTGAACTCGCCGAACTGTGCCGCACGTTGGACATCGCACCGGCCGCCGGCGCCGGGTCGCCCCCGCGCGGGCGCGACGACACCCACCCGTACGTGCAACTGGACCGCGACCTCTGCATCGCCTGCGGCCGCTGCGTCCGGATGTGCGCCGACGTGCAGGGAACCTTCGCCCTCACCCTCACGGGACGTGGCGCCGACACCGTCGTCGCCCCTGGCACCGGGGGACCCTGGGCGCAATCCGACTGCGTGGCCTGCGGCGGCTGTGTCGACACCTGCCCCACCGGCGCGATCACCCAGCCGGGTCCCGGGCACGGCCTCACCTCCCGGCGACCGGACCCCGACCGGGTCCGCACCACGTGCGGGTACTGCGGCGTCGGCTGCACCCTGGACGTCGCCGTCCGCGACGACCGGGTCATCGCCGTGGTGCCCGCCCGCGACGGAGCGGTCAACCGGGGGCACGCCTGCGTCAAGGGCCGCTTCTCGTACGGCTACCTCACCTCCGCCGAACGCCTCACCGAACCCCTGGTCCGGCGCGACGGCGTCCTGACCCCGGTGAGCTGGGACGAGGCCATCGGCGTCGTCGCGGACGGTCTGCGCGCCGCCGTCGCACAGGGAGGCCCCGACGCGGTCGCCGCGATCTCCTCCGCCCGCGCCACCAACGAGGAGAACTACCTCGTCCAGAAGTTCCTGCGCACCGTCATCGGCACCAACAACGTCGACAACTGCTCCCGCCTGTGCCACGCCCCCTCCGCGGCCGGACTCACGGCGTCCTTCGGACGGGCCGGCGGCACCGACTCGTTCGACGACGTGGAGACCGCCGACTGCTTCCTGGTCGTCGGCGCCAACCCCGTCGAGGCCCACCCCGTCGTCGGCGCCCGGCTCCTCCAGCGGGCCCTCGACGGCGCCGCGCTCGTCGTCGCCGACCCACGCGGCGTCGGCCTCGCCCACCATGCCGACGTCCACCTGAGGCCCCGGCCCGGCACCAACGTCGCCCTCTTCCACGGCCTCGCCCACGTCCTCGTCGACGAAGGCATGACCGACCCCGACTTCCTCCGCGACCGCGCCGCCGGCCTCGACGAACTGACCACGCTCCTGGCCGACCACCCGCCCGCACGCGTCGCCGAGATCACCGGCGTCCCGGCGAAGGACATCACGGCCGCGGCCCGCCTCTACGGCCGAGCCGAACGCCCGGCCATCGTCTACGGGCTCGGCGTCACCGAGCACCTCCACGGCACCGACGGCGTGCGTACCCTGGCCAACCTCCCCATCCTCCGCGGCGCCGTCGGCGGCACCGGCCGGGGCTTCGGCATCAGCCCGCTGCGCGGCCAGAACAACGTCCAGGGAGCCTCCGACATGGGCGCCCTGCCCGACCTGCTGCCCGGCTACGGGCCGGTGACCGATCCCGAAGCGCGCGCCCGCGCCGAAGCCGTCTGGCACCGGCCGGTCCCGCCGACACCGGGCATGCGGATCCCCGAGATGTTCGAGGCGGCCCGCGAGGGGCGGCTGCGCGCCCTGTGGATCATCGGCGAGGACGTGTGCGCGACCGACCCGGACAGCCGGCGCGTGGCCGCGGCCCTCGACGCCTGCCCGCTGGTGGTCGTCGACGAGCTGTTCCTGGGGGAGACCGCCCGGCACGCGGACGTCGTCCTGCCCGTGGCCTCCTG
Organism: Streptomyces sp. NPDC002825; assembly: GCF_040295385.1. Lineage (NCBI taxonomy): Bacteria > Bacillati > Actinomycetota > Actinomycetes > Kitasatosporales > Streptomycetaceae > Streptomyces > Streptomyces sp. NPDC002825. Next base: position 190,595 of record NZ_JBEOVH010000008.1, on the reverse strand, counting down.
GCTGGAGAAGGACGGCACCTTCGTGAACTTCGACCGCCGGTTCCAACGGGTACGAGCCGCCGTACGGCCGCCGGGATCGGCCCGCAGCGACTTCGCCGTCGTGCACGCCGTGGCCACCGCGATGGGCTCCGACCTCGGCTGCGCCACCCCCGCCGAGACGCTCTCCGAGTGCGGGCGGACGGCCCCCGTCTTCGCCGGTCTCTCGCACGCCCGACTGGACCGGGAGGGCGCCGTTCCCTGGCCCTGCCCCGCCCCGGACCGCCCCGGCGAAGCCACCCTGTACACCGAGGAGTTCGCCACCCCGGACGGGCGCGCCCACCTCTGCGCCGCCCCCTATCTGCCGCCGGGCGAGGAACCCGACGCCGACTACCCCCTCCTGCTCGTCACGGGGCGCCGCTGGGCCCACTACAACTCCGGCAGCATGACCCGGCACGGCGCGAACCTCGTGCTCGACCCCCGTGGCCGCCTCGACCTGCACCCCCGGGACGCCGCGCGGTACGGCGTGCGGGACGGCACCCCCGTCCTCGTCCACAGCCGCCACGGACAGGCGCGGCTGATCGCCCGTGTCGGCCTCGACCTCGCGCCCGGACAGGTCTTCTGCGCGTTCCACTTCCCGGACGAGAGCGTCAACTCGCTCACGTCGGAGCATGCCGACACCGTGACCTCGTGCCCGGAGTACAAGGTCACGGCGGTACGGCTCCGCCCCGCGGGCCCGGAGGAATGACCGGCCCGCGATCAGTCGTGGGGTACGAGAGCGACGGGCGCGCGACTGTGGTGCAGTACGGCGTGGGCCACGCTGCCGATGTGGGCGCCCAGCACCGAACGACGCGTACGGCGGCCCACGACGACGAGCGCGGCGTCCTCCGCCGCCCGCACCAGTTCGGGGCCGGCCGACCCGATCAGCACGCGGGCGGTGGCCGTCACGTCGGAGAACTTGGCGCGCCAGGGCTCGAGGACGTCCTCCAGCGCACGCTCGATCTCGGGGGCCACGGTGGGCCGGATGTCCGGAACCATGGCCGGCCCGAGGGTGGCGTAGAAGGGAAGCTGCTGGGTGTGGACGACGTTCACCCCGGTGCGCCGACGGGCGGCCTCCTCGAAGGCGAACTCCAGGACGGTGTCCGCGGGCTGCTGTGCGTCGACCCCCACCGTGACCGAGCCACGTGGCGAGGTGTCGCCGAGGGCGCGGACGAGGACCACAGGGCGCTCGACGAGACCGGCGACGGTCAGCCCGACCGAACCCACCACGTACCCGGCCACACCCCCGAGCGCACGCGACCCCAGGACCAGCAGGTCGCCCTCGTCGCCCGCGGCGACGAGACCGGGCACGGGGCCCGAAAGGAGCAGTCTGGTGGTGACGGACAGCCCCGGATGCCCTGCACGCAGGGCGTCGGCGGTCCGCGCGAGCAGGTCCTCCTCCGGCGCCTCGGACTCCTGCGCCACCCAGTGGTCGACGGAATCGGGCCAGGGTTCATGCGCATGGACCAGATGGACGCCGGTGCCGCGCAGCACGGCCTCCTCCGCAGCCCACTCGGCGGCGGCCTGCGCCTGCCCGGTGCCGTCGATACCGACCACGATGCCCTGTGTCATGATCGTCCACCTCCTGGGGAGACGTCGTCCTTCTCGTACGTGAGCCGGGTGACGGAGACCGAGACCACTCCGTCGACCGTCGCGCACATGCGCTCGATCGCCGGCAGCATGCCCCGGTACGGCACCTCGCCGCCGAGCTCCACCCGGCCGTCTCGGACCTCGACCGTGATGCCGGCCGGATCGAGGCCGAGCGTGCCGGCGAGGACGTCCTCGGAGATCTCCCGGCGTATGTCGTCGTCCTCGCGAAGGAAGGTCCCGAGCAGGTCCCGACGGCTCACGATGCCGATCAGGCGGTCCTCGTCATCGACGACGACGAGCCGCTTCACCCCCTGCACCTCCATGAGCCGGGCCGCCTCCACCACGGTCCAGTCGGGACGAGCACACACCGCGGGCGCGGACATCAGCTCCTCAGCGCGCGTTCCCTCCGCCTTCGCCCGCTCCCACGCCTCGAGTCCCGGCACCGCGGGCATCTCTCCCGGGCCGGCGGCCTGGTCGGCGGTCTTGCGCAGCAGATCGCCCTCGGAGACGACCCCGATCACCTGGTTCTTCCCGTCCACCACCGGCACGGCGGTCACCCTGTGCCGGGACAGCATCCGCACGAGCTCCTTGAACGGCGTGTCGCCGCGGACGCTCACCACGTCACGGGTCATCAGCCGGTCGATCCTGCGGTGACGCATCACCTGCTCCTCTCGTACCGGGCGGGCGGTCTCCACGGATCCCACCCTCATACGCGGAACCTCCCGACAGGAGTGCCGAACGGTCCCCTTCCGGGACCGTTGGCCCCTACGCGGCGACCGTGCCGGGAGGAGAGGACCCCGGCCGGGACCGACGGGCCGAGGCGGGGGCCGACCGGCCCTATCGGCCGGCGCGACCCGGTGCGAGCGTGGCAGCGTGCACCTCGCACTCGGAAGGCGGTGGGGACGATGGAGTCGCGTCGGGTTGGCCCCGTGGTGGTGGGCGTCGACGGTTCCGGCGGCAGTCTCACGGCGCTGGACTGGGCCGTCGACGAAGCGGTACGGCACGGCTGGGCGCTGCGCATCGTGCACGCCTCGCTGTGGGAACGCTACGAAGGGGTCGTGCCGGCCTCGTCCACGGACCGGCCCTCCGGCCAGGTCCTCGCGGAGAACATCGTCGGCACGGCCGCGGAGCGGGCCCGGCGACGCGCTCCCGCTCTCCCCCTCACCGCGGACGTCCTCGCCGAGGACGCGTCCGGCGCGCTGCTGCGGGAGGGACAGGAAGCCGCGCTCCTGGTGGTCGGCTCGCGCGGACGAGGAGAGCTGGCCGACCTTCTGCTCGGATCCGTCGGCCTCGTCGTCGCGGCCCGGGCCCACGGCCCGGTCGTCGTCGTCCGTGGGGACACGTACGCCCTGGAAGCGCGCCACCAGCGGATCCTGCTGGGCATCGGCGACCACGACGTGGACGCCGCGGCCGTGCGGTTCGCCTTTCGCGAGGCGGCCGCGCGGGGCGCGGAACTCGACGTCGTCCGCACCTGGCGGCGACCCGTCCACGAACCGGCCCGCCACCCGCTCCTCACCGGCGAGCCGGCCTCGGCCATGGAGCACCGGGCGTCGGAGCTCCTCGACAAGGCCCTGGAACCGATGGCGGACGAGTACCCCCGGGTCCGGCTGCGCAGAAGCACCGTCGAAGGCCCCGCCCACCGTGTACTGACCGAGCGCTCCGCCGCCGCCGACCTGTTGGTCGTCGGGGCGCGACGCCGGGACGGCCTGGTCGGTCTGGAGCTGGGCAGGGTCGCCCACCGGGCCCTGCACCACGCCTCCTGCCCGGTCGCCGTCGTCCCCGAGCGCCGCCCCGCCCCCTCGGAGGGAGACCAGTCATGAACTCCGCCGCCCGACACCGTATGAGCGACCTCGGCCGCCGCGTCGAGGCCCGGCGCTCCCGACTCGGCCTCTCCCGCGAGGAGGTGGCCGCGAGGGCCGGCTCCACACCGGGCTACATCGCCCTGGTGGAAGAGCAACTGCCCACTCCCGGCATCGAGTTCCTGATCCGGCTCGCGGACGCACTCGACACGACCCTCCAGGACCTCACCGGATACACCGCGGACCTCGCGCCCGGCCGAGGACGGGCGGGATATCACGCGCGCACGGACGAGATCGGCGAGCAGGAGTGCTGGTCGCTGCTCGACGATCACGGAGTCGGCCGGGTCGCCGTCACGAGCGGCGACGGGCCGCAGATCTTTCCCATGAACTACCAGGTCGTCGGCAGCGAACTGCTGCTGATGACGGGCGATGACTCGCTGCTGGCCCGTGCGGCGGCGTCGGGCGCGGTGATCGCCTTCGAGCAGGACCAGATGGACGAGGCCTTCAGCCAGGGCTGGAGCGTTCTTCTCGTCGGACCCGTACGCACGGTGTCGAACCGGGTCACGGCCGGTGCACTCAAGCAGACCGCGTACTCGATGCCGTGGGCCGGGACGGAGCGGGACACCGTCGTCGTGCTGTCCCCGCACCGTGTGACCGGGCGGCGCGTGTCGGTGCCGGGCGCTCCCGGCACCTCGTCCGAGCCGGACAGCTGACGAGCCCCACCGCCTGCGCGGCCCGGGCCGTCGGGCCCGGGCCGCAGGCGTCCGGCCGGCGGCTCGACCCGATGTCCGATGTCCGGCCGCCGGCTCATCCCGTCGTCCGGCCGGCGGCTCACCCCAGGGGTACGACGACGACCGGCGCGGGACTGTGGTGGATGACCGCGTGGGCCACGTGGCCGAGACGGGGGCCGACGGGCACCCTCCTCGTACGACGTCCCACGATGACGAGATCCGCGTCCCGTGACGCCTCGACCAGCTCGTACGCGGGCGATCCCGCCATCGCCCTCGCGGCCGCCACCTCGACACCCGGGTACCGCTTCCGCCACGGCTCCAGCAGATCCCCGAGTCCCCGGACGCGACGGGCGCCCAGCTCCGCGCCGATCGCGGGATCGAGCATGGCGGTGTAGCCGTACGAGGCGGGCAGCGTCCAGCTGTGCAGGAAGCGCAGGGGCAGGCGGGTGCGAGCGGCCTCCGTGAACGCGAACCCCAGCAGCCCCTCGCACGGACGGTGGATGTCGACGCCGACCACGATCCCGTCACGGGGCGGCCGCGTCCGCTCGCCCTCCGCGCGCACCAGGGCGACCGGCTGCCGGGCCGCTCCGACGACGGCGAGGGACACCGAGCCGACGACGAAGCCGAGCAGGCCACCCAGGCCGCGCGATCCGAGCACCGTCAGATCCGCGTCATCGGCCGCGGCGGTCAGTACCTCGGCCGCCCGGCCGTGGGCCCGTTCGGTGAACACCTCCAGATCGGGGTGCTCCTTCCGCGTCTGCTCCGCCGTCTCCGCCAGAAGCCTGTCGGCCCGTTCGGCCGCTTCGCGGGTGTAAGAGACGGGGACCTCCGGGGCGGGCGGCCACTCTTCCACGTACATCAGGCGGACCGGCACCTCACGCAGGACCGCTTCCCGCACCGCCCAGCGTGCCGCGGCGACGCTTTCCTCCGAGCCGTCGAGACCGACGGTGACCTGGGCTGTCATGACCTGCCTCCTCGGCCGGGCCCGTGCCGCGTCCGGACGCCGGAGGGCGTACGGACTCCAGGACATCAGGCTGTGCCCGTCGGCCCGCCCGACGGAGGGGGCCGGGCAGGGTTCGATCAGGGCCGAACGGCCCATCCCGGGAGGAACGCTTCGGTGCCAGCGTGGGAGGTGCCCTCCGGGCCCCGGTGCCTCGGAGGCGTACCCCGCGGGAGGAGCCATGACCAGCGAGAGCCTCACCCGAGCGGAGCTCGGCGACGTCATCGTGGGAGTCGACGGTTCCGCCTCCGCGCGAACGGCCGCACTCTGGGCCGCCGCCGAGGCGGACGGCCGGGGCCGTTCCCTGTTCCTCGTCCACGCCGCCGACACCGACCGGCGCGCCTACTGGACCGACGCCGAGACGATCCAGGCGGTACGGGAAGCGGGGCGAGACCTGCTGGCCGACACCGCGGCCGCGGTCCACGAGCGCTTTCCGGACCTCGCGGTCACGCGGCGGCTCATCCGCCGGGAGCCGGTCGCCGGACTCCGGGAGGCCGCCGGAGACCGGGGGACGATCGTCGTGGGCAGCAGGGGCCTCGGCGGCTTCTCCGCCCTCATGCTCGGCTCCGTCGGTCTGGGTGTCGCGGCGCGTGCCGATGTGCCCGTGATCGTCGTACGCGGGGGGGACGAGCGACCGGAGATGGGCTCCGTGACGGCGGCCGTGCACGACGCCACGGACCTGGACTGGCTCCTGCACGCCGCCGCCGAGGCCGAGGCACGCAAGGCGGCCCTGCGCATCGTGAGCGTGTGGAACGTGCTGGCCCATGTCGGCCGTGTCGCGAGCATGCTCGACGACCTCGACGGGATCGCCCGCCGGCGCGTACACGAGGTCAAGGACCTCGCCGACCGGGTCCGCGAGGTCCACCCCGGACTGATCGTCGGGCACCACGTGGAGACCGGCACGAGCACCCCGGGCATCCTGATCGAGGCGAGCGGCCACACCGACCTCCTGGTGATGGGCCGCGGTCGCCGCCCGCTCGGCGTCGGACCGTCCCTGGGCCGCGTCGCCCACGCGCTCATCCACCACTCCCGCTGCCCCGTGGAGGTCATCCCCTCCGCCTTCGTCGAGGAGTCCGGGCAGCCGTGAGCGACGTCCTCGCCGGCATCGACCCGCGCGACCTGTCCGTCCCGGCCCTCGTCTGGGCCGCCGACGAAGCCGTCCGCAGAAGAACGAGGCTGCGCATGGTCGTCGCCCTTCCCCCGGTCCACGACCGGTTCTGGTACGCCGGCGTCGCCCACCGGGGCTCCCTGCGCACCCGGGCGGAGTCGGCGCTCGCGAACGCAGAGGATCTCGTACGGGAACTGCACGACGGGCTGTGGACCGCGACGGAGCTCGTCGACGGCGCCCCCGCGACCGTGCTGTGCGACAGGACACCCGACGCGGCGCTCGCCGTCGTCGGCTCGCGGCGCCTGGGCAGGGCCGCCGAGGTTCTCAGCGAGAGCTCGGTGGCCGTCCCGCTGGCGGCACGCGCCGACTGCCCCGTCGTCGTGATCCGCACACCGGAACACACGTCCGTCCACCCGCCGCTGATCGTCGTCGGCGTGGACGGCAGCAGGGACTGCAGGGCAGCCGTCGCCTTCGCCGCGGTGGAGGCGAGCCTGCGCGAGGCACGGCTCATGGCGGTCTGGGCGTGGCCCCGGCCCCCGCTGTCCCACGGAGACGGAGCCGAGGGCCTCGCGGACCGCCGCCGACTGCTCGCCGAGTCGGTGGCCGGCTGCGCGGACCGCTACCCGGACGTCGACGTGGAACAGGTGATCCTCCGGGGGCAGCCCGTCGAGGAACTCACCCATGCCTCCCGCGAGGCCCTCGCGGTCGTCGTCGGCCGCCGGGGCCGCGGCGGCTACTCCGGCATGCGGCTCGGTTCCACGGTCCACGGACTGCTGCACCATGCCGCCTGCCCCGTGATCACCGTTCCGGTCCGGCGGACGGGAGCGACGGACGGTACCGCTTCCGGGGCCGACCGGCCCCGACGGGCCGGCCCGCTCGACACTGGGTTCTCCGCTCCCGGGCGAGCACAGTGGGAGGAGCGGAACAGCCCCGGCCTGCGGCCGGACGGCTTCGCCGCGATCGGGCGGCGGACAGCCCGGGCGGAGACGCACCTCGCGGCGCCCCCGGAAGAACGGAGTGACCATCCCCGTACGGCGCGACGCCGGCGTCCGGAGCGGACGATCCCGGTGTCGGCGACTTTCCCGAAGGAGCAGAACGATGACCGGTGACAGGGTGGAACGCAGGCACAGCCACGTCCCCGACTTCAACGACCTGTTCACCCGGGAGTTCCCGGGCCTGCCCGGATGGCGCCCCGGTGCCGCCGCCCACTCCATTCCGGTGGAGGTGTCCAGCGGCACCGACGCGTACGTACTGCGGGCCGAACTGCCGGGGATGGACCCCGAGGACTTCACCATCACCGTCGACGACAACGTCATCACGGTGAGCGCGGAGCACAGCGAGAGCGAGGAGGACAAGGAGCACTCCGAGTTCCGCTACGGGTCCTTCCGCCGGACCCTGCAGCTGCCGGTGACGATCCCCGCCGACGACGTCGACGCCTCGTACAAGGACGGCATCCTCACCATCCGCGTCCCGATGCCGGAGGCGAAGGCCGACACCCGGCGGACCATCCGCGTGCGGCGGGCCGACGACACCGGAGAGGGGAAGTCATGAACGCCAAGCGCGTCCTGGTCGCCTACGGCAGCAAGCACGGCGCGACCGAGGGCATCGCCGACGAGATCGGCAAGGCGCTGCGGGCCGACGGCATCGACGCGGTCGTCCTGCCGGCCGACACCGTCACCGACGTCAGCGGCTACGACGGGGTCGTCCTGGGCGGTGCCCTCTACGCCGGACGCTGGAACGGCAAGGCGCGACGGTGCGCGAGCCGCAACGCCGAGCAACTCCGTCGCAAGCCCTTGTGGCTCTTCAGCAGCGGGCCCGTCGACAGCTCCGCCGAACAGCGGGACATTCCGCCCGTGCCCGGCGTCGCGCGTCGTATGGAGAAGCTCGGCGCACGCGAGCACGTCACCTTCGGCGGCGCGGTGACCGCCGAGACGTCCGGGCGGATCGCCCGGTCCATGGTCCGGCACGGCAGAGGCGGGGACTTCCGCAACCCGGCACGGGTCCAGGAGTGGGCCCATCACATCGGAAGCGAGCTCGGCGCCACACGCTGAGCGCACCGCCGAGACGTCCGGCGGGCGTCCCGCCCCGGAGGTGTGCCATGTTCCACCACGAGCCGTCGGGCCCCGAGACCACCGCGTCCGGGAGCCCCCGCGCCGGGCGCGCCGCCCTGGTCCTCGTCCTGGCGATCGCCCTGATCTGCGGTGCCGTCGCCGCAGCGATCCTCTGGCGCACCGGGGCCAGGGCCGACCGGGAGACCGCCGCACACCGCCACCGGGTGCAGGCGACCACCACCGCGCGCTCCCAGGACCCGCCGGTCGCCATCCGGCCGGGCGTCGAGCCGCAGGCCGTCGCACCGGCCGTCTGGGAGTATCCGGACCACGTCCGCAGGTCCGGATCCGTCCATGTCCCGCCCAGGACACCCCAGGGCCGCGCCGTCACCATCTGGGTGGACGACAGCGGCGCTCCGGCGCGTCCGCCGGACACCACCGCGGACCTCGCGCTGAGCACTGTCGCGGGCAGTACTGCTGTGGCGGGGGCCGCAGGGCTGACGGCGACGGGCGTACTCGCCCTGGTACGACGGAGCGGCGAGGGCCGACGGCTCGCGGCCTGGGAGCGGGAGTGGGAACGGGTGGAGCCCGTCTGGTCCGGCCGGCTGGGGCGGCGCAGCGAGCCCGGGGCGGGCGACGAGTGACCGTGCCGGAGGCGGAGGCCGTGAGCGGAGATCCGCCCCCGACTCCTCGCCGCCCGTGCGTCGGTCCGGACACCCCGTGCGTCGGTCATGGTCCGGACACCCCGTGCGTCGGTCATGGTCCGGACACGGCCGCTCCGTGCCGACTACTCCGTGCCGGCGGTGAGTTCGCACCGCACGTCCACCACTCCTTCGACGGCGCCGGCCAGACGGGCTGCGACGGGGATGAGCGCGCTGTCGCGGACCGTGCCGGACAGGGTCACGACGCCGGCGTCGACCCGGACGTCGACCCCGCGGTGCGACAGCGGGAAGAGACGCTCCACGACATCGCGACGGACCTCGGCGACGAGGTCCTCGTCCGGACGCAGGAAGACCTTGAGCAGGTCGGAGCGGCTCACGATGCCCTGGATGGCCCCGTGGCCGTCGACGACCGGCAGCCGCTTGACGCGATGGGCGGCCATGAGACGGGCGGCCTGCGCCAGGGACGCCTCGGATGTGACGGTGACAGCGGGTGAGGTCATCAGGTCCTCGGCCCGGCGGGAGCCCGCTTTGGCCGTGGCATCGGGGCGCCGCATCTGTTCGATGAGGCCGAGGCGGTGTTCATGGAACTCCTCCTTGAGGAGCAGGTCCGCTTCGGAGACCACTCCGATGACACGGCCCTCGCCCTCGACGACGGGGACGGCGGTGACCCGCCAGCGCTGCATCGTGGTGACGATCTCCTTGAAGTCGGCGCGGGGCAGGACCGCGACGACCTTCTTGGTCATCACATCGGCGACGGTGAACGGCCGGCTCGTCATGGCTCTCTCCTCACCGGGCAGGCCGGGGGGCCCGAAGGGCCCGGGGCGGCGGACCAGGACGGCCTCGCCGGACCGGGGTACGACGGCGGTCCGTCCGCGGCGTCACGGGCCAGGCGCTCCCGGTTGCGGCGCCGCAGGTTCGCGGAACCCTGGAAGAGGCCGCAGTCGACGAGGATCCGCGCGTGGTCCCTCTCGACCAGGAACGTGCTGCCGGTGACCGTTCCCACGCCGCCCGGGAAGGTGAGCAGGACGGGCCGTGGCGTGACAAGGGGCTCGCCGCCGGGAGCAGGGGCGGTTCGCGGGACTGCCTCGGACATGGTCGGCCCTCCTTCGGAAGGTGTCCGGTCTCCACCGTCGCACCGGACGGCGCGGCCCGCACGGCCCGACCGGCCCCCTTGCAGGGACCGATCGGCACGTGCACCGCCACGGCGCGGCGGCCGAGCCTGACCGAGGAGAACACGCGAACGCAGCGAGGGAGGCGGGTGGAGCCATGAAGGCAGCCGTCGTCGAGGGACCGGGCCCGATCGCCCGGCGGGACCTGCCCGGGCCGGGAATCGAGCAGCCCGGCCACGCGGTCGTACGGCTCCGGGACGCAGTTCCGGTGGCCGGATGAACGCCCGGCGCACGGGCTCCCCGCCGCGGGGTGTCGTGTTCGACACCGACGGAGTTCTGCTCGACTCCGCCGCCGTGCACGCGGCGGCGTGGAAGACCGCGTTCGACGCCTGCCTCGACCGGGCGGCTGCCGAGGCGGGCGGGCAGGCGCCGTTCGACGCGGACGCCGAGTACCGGCGGTTCGTCGACGGCAGGTCGCGGTACGACGGGGCCGAGGCGTTCCTGTCCGCCCGTGGCATCCGGCTCCCACCGGGAGCGCCCGGAGACCCGCCCGGCTGCGACACCGTCTGGGCCGTGGCGGCCGGCAAGGAGCAGGCGTTCCGGGACGCCCTCGACCGCGTACCGGTCGCCCGCTACGAGGACGCCGGGGAGGCACTGGCCGTCCTGCGCTCCCTCGGTGTGCCCTGCGCCGCCGTGTCGGCCTCCCGGCACGCCCGGGCGTTGCTCGGACCTGCGGGGCTCGTCCCGTTCCTCGCCGCCGTCGTGGACGGCGAGGAGGCCGCCCGGCTCGGCCTCGCCGGAAAGCCGGACCCGGCGCTCTTCCTGCACGCGGCCGGCCTCCTCGGCACCCGCCCCGGCGACACCGCGGTGGTCGAGGACGCCCTCGCCGGAGTCCGTGCCGGGTGCCGGGGCGGCTTCGGCCTCGTCGTGGGAGTCGACCGCACGCCGGACGCCCACGCCACCCCGGGCCTTCGGGAAGCGGGGGCGGACCTCGTCGTCCCCGACCTCGCGACGCTGGTCCGGAGCGTCTGGGGTGAGCGCGGATGACCACCGGCTGGACGTGGGCGTACGACCACTACGCACCGGAACGCGAACGGCTGGTCGAAGCGCTCTGCACCCTGGGCAACGGCCGCTTCGCCACCCGCGGTTCCACCCCCGAGTGCACCGCCGACGCCACCCACTACCCGGGTACCTACCTGGCGGGCTGCTACGACCGGCTCACCTCGGTCGTCGCGGGGGAGCGGGTCGAGAACGAGGACCTCGTCAACCTTCCCGACTGGACGCGGCTGCGCTACCGCTGCCTGCCGGACGACGGGTCGCCCGGAGACTGGCTGACACCCGACTCCGAGGACCTGCGCCACTACGACGTGCAGCTCGACCTGCGCGGCGGTGTGCTGTCACGGCATCTGTTCTTCCGCGACGTCCGCGGCCACGGCCTGCGGGTGAGCCACCTCAGGATCGTGCACATGGGCGACTGCTCGCTCGCGGCCCAGTGCACGAGGTTCCGCGCCTACGGCTGGAGCGGCGTCGTCGAGGTCGAGTCCGTCCTCGACGGGGCGGTCGTCAACGCCGGTGTGGAACGCTACCGGCACCTGGAGGGGCGGCATCTCACCGGCCACAGAAGCGGCTTCGAGCCCGGCGGGGTCGCCTGGCTCACCTGCCGCACGGCCGACCCGGGGGCCGTGATCGCCGCGGCCGTCCGCACGGTCACCCGTCCCGTGCGCCCCGCCCGAGAGACCGTGACGAGGACCGGCACCGTCCAGACGTACCGCCTGCCGATCGCTCCCCGCCGCTCGGTGACCGTCGTGAAGACACTCGCCCTGCGCACCTCGACGGACCGGCCCCCCGGCGATCCCCGGGAGACGGCCTGCGACGAGGCCGGCCGCGCCCCGGCCTTCCCACGGCTGCTGTCCACCCACAAGGCCTCCTGGCAACGCCTGTGGGAACAGGGCGAGCTGCACGTGCCCGGCGAGGCCGGCCGCATCCTGCGGCTGCATCTGTTCCACCTGCTGCAGACGCTGTCCCCGCACACGGCGGAACTCGACGTGGGCGTTCCGGCGCGGGGTCTGCACGGTGAGGCCTACCGGGGCCATGTCTTCTGGGACGAGCTCTTCGTCCTCCCGTACCTCGACCTGCACTTCCCCGAGGTGGCCAGGTCCCTGCTCCTGTACCGCCACCGTCGCCTGCCCGCCGCCCGTGCCGCGGCCCGCGCGGCCGGCGGCGTCGGTGCCATGTACCCGTGGCAGAGCGCGAGTTCAGGCCGCGAGGAGACCCAGGAGCTGCACCTCAACCCGCGCTCCGGGCGCTGGCTGCCCGACTTCTCCCGCCTCCAGCACCACGTGGGGTCGGCCGTCGCGTACAACGTGTGGCGGTACGCCCAGGCCACCGGCGACCGCGGATTCCTGTACGGCGAGGGGGCCGAGACGCTCCTGGAGATCGCCCGGTACTGGGCCGGCGCCGCCCGTTTCGACCCGTCGCTCCGGCGCTACCGGATCCGTGGCGTCGTGGGCCCCGACGAGTACCACGACGCCTACCCCGGCAGCACCGCGCCGGGCATCGACGACAACGCCTACACGAACGTCACCGCCGCCTGGGTGCTCGCCCGCGGCCTCGACCTCCTGCGTGAACTGCCCGCCGCCCGGCGCTCGGAGCTGCGGGCACGACTGTCGCTGGACGACGCGGAGGCCGACCACTGGGAGGACGTCTCCCGCCGCCTCCACGTGCCCTTCCACCAGGGTGTGGTGAGCCAGTTCGAGGGCTACGGCGAGCTGGCGGAGCTCGACTGGGACGCGTACCGGGCGCGGTACGGGGACATCCGCCGCCTGGACCGGATCCTGGAGGCCGAGGGCGACACGGTCAACCGCTACCAGGTGTCCAAGCAGGCCGACACCCTCATGCTCGGCCACCTCTTCCGGCCCGACGAGCTGTACGCGCTGTTCGACCGGCTCGGCCACCGCCTCGACGACGAGGTGTGGCGCGCCACCGTCACGTACTACCTGGGGCGGACCAGCCACGGCTCGACGCTCAGCAGCCTCGTCCACGGCTGGGTCCTCGCCCGGCAGAAGGGCGCCGACGCCTGGCGGTACTGCGAGGAGGCCCTCCTCGCGGACGTGGCCGACGTGCAGGGCGGCACGACCGGTGAAGGCATCCACCTCGGCGCGATGGCGGGCACGATCGACCTCGTCGAGCGCGGCATCACCGGTCTCGAAGCGACCGCGGAGGGGCTTCGGGTCGCTCCGGTGGTCCTGCGGGAGCTTCCGCGGTTCGCGTTCACCCTCTGCGTCGCCGGCCACCGGGGGGTGCGCCTCCGGGTGTTTCCCGGGCGCCTCGCCGTACGGGTCCCGGCCTCGCCGAAGGCCCCGCTCACCGTCGTACTCCCGGGCGAACGGCGGTTCGCGGTCGCTCCGGGACAGGAGCGCTGGTTCCGCCTGTGACCCCGGGCGGTGACGCGAGCGGCTGGGCGTCACCCGGGTCCGGTGCACGCGACTCATCCGAAGGCATCGTGCGAGGGGCGGCCGGCGGGCGCGAACCGGGTGCCCTCCTCCTGGGCGGAGAGACGGTCCACGACCGCGACGACGCCGTCGACGCGCTCCGTGAGGTTCACGAGCAGCCGCGCCTGGCTCTGCCACCGGAGGCGGCCCGCCAGGGTCACCACACCGTCCAGGACGTGCACGTCCACCGCGTCACCGGCCAGCCCCATGACGTCGGAGAGGACGTCCTCGCGCACGCGGTGCCGGATCTCCGCGTCGGGACGGAGATACACGCACAGCAGATCGCGCCGGGTCACGATGCCCACCAGCCGCTCCTCCTCGTCGACCACCGGGAGGCGCTCGACTCCGCGCCGCAGCATCAGACGAGCCGCGTCCGCGACCGACTGCTCGGCGTGCACGGTGACGGCCGGCTCGGTCATCAGGGCCCGCGCGGTCGGCTCCCGGGCGGCCAGCAGGTCGCTCTCGGACACGACGCCGAGCACGTGGTCGTCCTCGTCCACGACGGGAACACCCGTGATGTCGTGCTCGGCGAGCAGCTTCGCCACTTCCTTGAACGAGGTCTCAGGGGTGGCCGAGACCACATTGCCGGTCATCAGGCCGCCGACCTTCATGTGCTTCATCGCCGCGCCTCCTGTTCGCGCGTGCCGCTGCCGAGAGCTGTTCCGTGTCACCACCCTGACGGGACCGCCGACGGGCGGCGAGGGCCGAACGGTCCACAGCGGGGCCCGTTCGGATCGGACCCGGCCCGTGCCCCGAGGGGACCTTTGGTCCCCGTATGGGCCCCAGCGGCCCTCCGCCGGCGCCGCCCTCCGCTGTGAGGGTGGAGGAGTCGCAGTACGCCCATTGCCCGGTGGAGCCGATCCCACGGCACGGACCCGGACAGACATCGGGAGCACACCATGACCAGCACGCTCGTACCGCGCGACATCGTCATCGGCCTGGACCCCGACCGGAACTGGCACCTCGCCATGGCCTGGGCCGCCGACGAGGCCCGCCGGCGCCTCCGCGCCCTGCGCCTCGTGGTCGCCGTACCGCCCCCGCGTGACACCCCCGACGGCGAGGACACCGCCCGGCGCCGGGCACGGAGGGTCGCGGGCGAGGACGCGCTGCGCGTCGCGTCGGCCTGGGCACGGGACCGGCAGCCCGACGTCCGCGTGATCACCGCCCTTCTCGACGGCGCCCCGGCGAAGGTGCTGGCCGGCCTGTCGTCGGACGCCGCCATGGTGGTGCTCGGCTCGCGGCACCTCAGCCGCACCGAGGAGTTCCTGAGCGCGGGTTCCCTCGTGGTCCCGGTCGCCGCCCAGGCGCGCTGCCCCGTGGTCGTCGTGGGCGACGCCGAGCACAGCACACAGGACCCGCCCTACCTGGTCGTCGGCGTCGACGGCAGCGCATCCTCCCGTGCCGCGCTGGCCCTCGCCTTCGAGGAGGCGGACCTCAGGCGCTGCGCCCTGCGCGCCATCGCCGTCTGGGCCCCGCCCGTCTTCACGCTGCACACCGGCGACACCCTGTTCCACGCCGAGCGCCGGATGCTCTCCGAGACCACCGCCGGGTGGGCGGAGAAGTACCCCGACGTCCGACTCACCCACGAGGTGCTCATCGGCTCGCCCGTCGAGCGGCTCGCGGAGGCGGCGGAGCACGCCCTGGCCCTCGTCGTCGGCCGCCGTGGCCGGGGCGGCTACTCGGGGATGCGCCTCGGCTCCGTCGTCCACGGGCTGCTGCACCGCGCCCACTGCCCGGTGATCACCGTCCCGGTCGACTGAGGCCGCCGTGCCGGCCTCGGCGACCGCGCCGATGGAACCTCGCCGAACGGGCCGTACGCCTGCAGGGGGGTGTCCGGCCGATCCCCGCGCGGCCGTGACCGACCGGCTGCACGCTGCTCGCAGGGCGGCTGCCGCTGCCGGCCGGACGCGCCCGAGGGCGCCGGCCTACTGCGCGTCCGCCTCGTGCTCGTGGGCCTGTGCGGCGATCACGGCCGCCTGCACCCGCCGCTCCACACCCAGCTTGCCGAGCAGCCGGGAGATGTGGTTCTTGACCGTCTTCTCCGACAGGTACAGCTGCTTCGCGATCTGCCGGTTGGTGAGCCCCTCGCCGATCAGGTCGAGCACGGAACGTTCCCGCTCGGACAGGACCGCGAGCCGCTCGTCCTCGGGCGGCTTGGCCGCTTCCGGATCCCGCAGCGAGTGCATCAGCCGGGCGGTGGTGGCGGGGTCGAGCATCGACTGGCCCGTGGCCACGGTCCGTACGGCCGACACCAGATCGGAGCCCTTGATCTGTTTGAGCACGTACCCGGCGGCTCCGGCCATGATCGCGTCGATGAGCGCGTCCTCGTCGTCGAACGAGGTCAGCATCAGGCATGCGAGCTCCGGCATCCGTGAGCGCAGCTCGCGGCAGAGCGAGATCCCGTCGCCGTCCGGCAGCCGTACGTCGAGCACGGCCACGTCCGGACGCAGCGCCGGCCCCCTGGCCAGCGCCTGGTCCGCGCTCGACGCCTCCCCGACGACCTCCATGTCGGGTTCGTCGTCGATCAGGTCACGCAGGCCCCGTCGGACGACTTCGTGATCGTCCACGAGGAAGACCCGCGTGGGTGATGCCGCTTCCGGCAGCTCGGTCATGGCGACCCCTGTGCTCGATGGGTTCCTGCCCGCCCCTACGAGGATTGTCCGTCGAGATCCATGTGTACGTCGACCACACCCTCCACGGCACGCACGGCGCGCGCGAGCAGCGGCACCAGGGAGCGGTCGGGGAGGGCACCACGCAGGGTGGCCACCCCTTCCCCCACGGAGACGTCCACGTCCACGAGCGCGGCAGACCCGCCGAGCACCGTACGGCGGATCTCCGCCTCGATCTCCTCGTCCTTGCGCAGGAACACCTTGAGCAGGTCGCTGCGGCTGACGACCCCCTCCAGCATCCCGATCTCGTTCACCACCGGGAGCCGCTTGACCTTCCGCCGCGCCATGATCCGGGCGGCCTCGGCGAGCGAGGCGTCCGCGTGCACGGTCACGGCCGGACTCGACATGAGCTCCGCGGCCCGTACGGCCCCGGCCTTGGCGGCTTCGGGGAACTCCTCCGGGCGCGGTGCGACGTTCCGGAACTCCTCCTTGGGCAGCAGGTCCGCCTCCGATACGACCCCGATGACACGCCCCTCGCCCTCGAGGACGGGCAGCGCGCTCACCTTCCACTCGTCCATGAGCGCGACGATCTCCTTGTACGGCGCGTCACGGCCGATCGCGATGGCGGTGTGCGTCATGACGTCACTGACGGTGTAGCGGGAGGAGGGCATCGTGTGCTCCTCAGGGCGGAGGGTTCGGTAGGTCGTCCCTACCGAGTCTCCCCCTGCGGGCGGGCCGTGAGGAGGGCCGGACGGCCCCCTCGGCCCGCCTCGCGGTGGGTTCTCAGCGGCCCGGCTCGTCGCGTGACGGTGCGGGGGCGCATCCGTGCCGGCGTCAGCGCGCGGCCCGACCCCAGGCGGTGAGCATCCCGGCGGAGAGCGCGGCGCACGCGTCCGAGTCCAGGTAGCGGACCGCCGCGTCGATGCCCGCGCCGTCGATCAGGCCGGTGGCCACCATGGACGCCCGGCTGCGCTCCCACGTGTCGGCCCAGAAACGGCTGATCGGACTTCCCGGCAGCAGCGGCGGCACGTACATCTCGGCGCCGACCGCCCGCAGGCCCGCCGCGCGCAGCAGCCGCGGGTACGAGGGCACCCAGGAGACGTCGGTGCCGATGGAGGTGCGCAGCCCCTGCCACATCGCCCGCATGGCCGCGGCGTACGGCGTGTCCGCCCGGGCCAGGCCGTCCGGAGCCGAGTGCGGGTGGTTGGTCAGGTCCACGGCGTCGCTGAGGACCAGCACGCCACCGGGCGCGACCAGCCCGGCCAGCGCGGACACCATGCGCTCGGGCTCCGGCAGATGCATGAGCACGAACCGCGCGTGGACGAGGTCGAACCGGCCCGGCGCGAAGTCCGGGGCGGTGATGTCGGCCTGGAGCACGTCGAGGCCGGGGACGGTCCGTTCGGCGAGGAACCGCACATCACGGTCGACGGCCAGCACGCCCGCCACGTCCGCCTCGCGCAGCAGGCGCCGCGCGACCGTGCCCGTACCGGCACCGATGTCCAGACAGCGCCACCCCGGCCCGGCACCGAGGGCGCGCAGCCGCGACAGGGTGAGGTCGTCGTACGCGAGCGCCCCGAGATCGATCCGCTCGCCCTCGCCGGCCTGCTCGGGCCGGAACACGTCCTCACCGTAACGCCCGCCGTCGGGCGCGCGGGACGGGAAGACGGGTTCGCCGAACGACTCCCTCGACGTCATGACGGACCTCTTTCCGCGGAAGGGCTGCGGGGCTGCGGGGCCGCCGACGGCACGGAACCACTGCCGCCGGCCCCTTCCCATGCTCGGGGCACTGCGGTCGGGGCGCCCCGCCCCTGGGGCATTCGGGTCAGTCGCGTCGCCGTGCCTCCTCGTCAGGCCTTCGCGCGGTCGGTGATCCAGTGCGCGGCGAGGAGGCCTGACGCGGCGGTGAGGGCTGCCGCGGCGATGACGGTGGCGTCCAGTCCGAAGGCGTCGGCGAGGAGGCCGGCGACGAGGGCGCCCGCGGCGTAGCCGATGTCGCGCCAGAAGCGGTACGTCCCGAGGGCGTTGGCGCGCCAGGCCGGGTGCGCGTGGTCCGAGACGGAGGCGATGAGGGCGGGGTAGACCATGGCGGTGCCGATGCCGAGGGCGACGGCGGAGAGGACGCCCGCGAGCAGGGGGGTGTCGAGCAGGGCGAGGGCGAGGACGAAGCCGGCGGCTTGGACGAGCATGCCGGTGACGATGAGGGGTTTGCGTCCGATGCGGTCCGCGAGGTGCCCGGTGGGTATCTGCCCGACACCCCACAGGATCGGATACAGGCCCTTGATGAGGCCGACGGCGGCGAGGCCCAGACCGTGGTCGGTGAACAGGAGGGGGAAGACACCCCACGTCAGGCCGTCGTTGAGGTTGTTGACCAGACCGGCCTGGCTGGCGCCGCGCAGGGAGCGGTCGCGCCAGGACGTGCGGGCGAACGTGGCGGCGAGATCCGTGCGCTCGCCGGCGGGCAGCGGCCCGGGGTGCTGGGCGAGTTCGAGGGCGACGTGGGCGGCGGTGTCGCGGACGACGAGGGCCAGGGCGAGACCGGCGGCGACGAAGACGACGCCGATGAGTTCGGGTACGGGGCGCAGCCCGTAGGCGGTGGCGAGGTAGCCGGTGAGCAGGGCGGTCGCGCCGACGGCGGTGTATCCGGCGGCCTCGTTCAGGCCGGTGGCGAGTCCTCGGCGGGAGGGCCCGACGAGGTCGATCTTCATGTTGACGGTCATGGACCAGGTCAGGCCCTGGTTGAGGCCGAGCAGGACGTTGGCGGCGACGATCCAGCCCCAGGAGGGCGCCCAGGCGAGGGCGAAGGGGACGGGTATGCCGATCAGCCAGCCGGCGACGAGGAGTTGCTTGCGGCGGAAGCGGGCCGTGAGCGCGCCGGCGGCGAGGTTGGTCAGGGCCTTGGTGAGGCCGAAGGCGATGATGAAGGAGAAGACGGCGAGGTCGCTGGTCAGGCCGAAGGTCTCGGTGCCGATGAGCGGGACGGTGGTGCGTTCGAGCCCGACGAGACCGCCGACGCAGACGTTGACGACGACGAGCAGGGTGAACTGGAGCCGGTTCTCCCGCAGTCCGAGCCGTACGGGCCTCCCGGAGGCGTCGGTGGGTGCGGCGGTGGGCGCGGGGTTCACGGGCGGGTGTCCTCCGCGCCCTGGACGAGCCGCTGCCCCTGCGCCGCGGCGTACTCGGCGGGTCCGCCGGCGAGGACGGCGACGCCGGTGTGCCCGGCACGTTCCAGGAGGCTGGCGCCGGTCATGGCGCGTTCGCCGTGCCGGCAGGCGACGACCGCCCCGTCGGGGGCGTCGGAGGCCCGGGCGGCCAGGGCACCGAGCTCGATGTGCGTGGCGCCGGGGACATGGCCGTCGGCGAACTCCGCCTCCTGCCGTACGTCGACGTAGGGGCGTCCCGCCGCGCGATCGGCCTTCACGAACGGCGTGGCGGACTGGGGGTTGCCCTCGGCGAGCCAGGCGGCCATGCCGCCGGCGAGACGCCCGGCGAGCCGCTCGTAACCGATCTTGTACGCCTGCCAGACGATCTCGCTCAGGTCCTGGTCCTCGCCGGCGACGAAGGCGAGGGGTGCGGTGTCGGGCAGGAGCCAGCCGAGCCAGGTGGCGAACTGGGGGCGCAGCGGGATGGAGAGGGATCCCGGGATGTGCCCGGCGGCGAAGTCCGCCGCCGGGCGGACGTCCACGACGTGTCCGCCGTCGGCGAGCAGTGCGCCCACCTGCCCGGGGGTGAGCACGGGCAGCAGCGGGGTGCCGGTCAGGACGGCGGGGCCGCGCCGGTTCGCCTCGGCCAGCCGGTCGAAGTAGGCGGGGTAGGTGCCCAGGCCGCCGGTCAGCTGCCGGACGAACGAGTCCTCGTCGGGCGCTGCGAGCAGCGGGTTGGCCCGCCTCTGCGCACCGATGGTCGTGGTGCGCTCGCTGCCGGGCGGGGCGGAGCAGAAGGAGCCGGCGCCGTGGGTGGGCCACACGGCGGTCGCGTCGGGCAGCTGTGTCAGCCGCTTGAGGGAGCGGTACTGGGCGCGGGCCAGCTCCTCGGTCCGGTCGGCTCCGAGGAGATCGGTGCGGGCGGCTGAGTTCACGATCAGCGAGCCGCCGGTGAACACGCCCAGCTCCTGGCCGCCGTCGAGGAGCAGGAAGGAGAGGTGTTCGTCGGTGTGCCCGGGGGTGGCGAGGGCCCGCAGGGTCAGTCCGCCGAGGTCGACCTCGTCCTCGTCGGCCAGGCCCCGGTGCGCGAAGGCGCGGCGGCCGGCGGCGGACGCCAGGACCGTGGCGCCGTGGTCGTGGCCCAGCTGCACGGCGCCGGAGAGGAAGTCCGCGTGCAGGTGGGTGTCGGCCGCGTACGCCACGGTCAGGCCGCGCCGCTCGGCGGCGGCGTGCAGCGCCCGCAGGTCGCGGGCGGCGTCGACGGCCAGGGCGCGGCCGTCGCCCAGGTCGACGAGGTAGGCGCTGTTGCCAAGACCCTCGTCGACCAGCGGAATCAGGTGGTCGTCGGCAAAGCCCACGGCGGTCCTCCCGGGATCGGCGGTGCGGCGGTCGGGCGCGTGGTCACGGCGCCCGGTCATCACTTATAATATTCCATGGATTTATGGAGGATGTCTTGGTGAAGGGCACGACCGGCTCGAAAGCGGAGCTGTACGAGGCGTTCGCGGCCAGCGGCAAGGCGCTGGCCAGCGGAAAGCGGCTGGAGCTGCTTGACCTGCTCGCGCAGGGCGAGCGCACCGTGGACGCCCTGGCGAGGGCGGCCGGGCTGAACCTGACGACCGCCTCGGCGCACCTGCAGACGCTCAAGCAGGCCGGACTCGTCGCGACCCGCCGGGACGGTGTGCGCATCCATTACCGGCTCGCGGGCGAGGACGTCGCCCGGTTGTTCGCGCTGCTGCGCAAGGTCGCCGAGAACCACCAGGCGGCCGTGCCCCCGGCCCGCGAGGCGTACCTCGGCGACGACGGCGCCGCGGAGGTCACCCGCGAGGAGCTGCGGGTCCGCGTCGAAGCCGGGGACGTGGTGGTGCTGGACGTACGGCCGGTGGAGGAGTACCTCGCCGGTCACATACCCGGCGCGATCTCGATCCCGGTCGACGAACTCGCCGACCGCATCGGTGAACTGCCCGAGGGCACCGAGACCGTCGTCTACTGCCGCGGTGAATACTGCGTCCTCGCCTACGACGCCGTCCGGCTGCTGACCGCCCACGGGCGCCGGGCGATCCGCCTCGACGACGGGATGCTGGAGTGGCGCCTGGCCGCGATGCCGGTGGACACCGGAGCCTCCGCGTGACCGCCGACCACCGGCCCGCACCTCCGGCGTGAGCGGTCGCCCCGGCCACCGTCGGCCCGGCGTCGACGGGGACCACCCGAGGGTGACGGTCGGCGGTCCCGGCCTCGGCGAGGGCCCTGTCCTGGAGCACCGGATCTCGGCGTCCCTGACCTTCGTGGGCACTCCGCCGCCCAGGTGACCCCAGGGGCGGGCCCCCGTCGTCGTGTCAACGGGCCAACGAGGACCTCGCCACCGATCCGTCCCGCTCCGCCGAGGCGACGGATGCCGGCGAACGGGCCGACCACGCAGGTCCCTACCCGTCCGCCCCGTGGCGCAGGCCGTCGAGGAGGAGGTCGAGGAGGCGGGGCGAGCGGGCGCGTTGGGTCGGGGAGCTGGTGATCAGGGCGATGCCGGCGAGGCTGAGGCCCACGTCGAAGGGGTCGACGTCCGAGCGCAGGAGGCCGGCCTCGGCTCCCGCGCGGAGCAGGGAGTCGATCGCCGCGCCGAGCCGGTCGAGGGTCTCGGCGAACGGGTCGGCGCCGGACGCGACGGCGGCCCGCAGGGCGTCCGCCATGCCCTGCTTGGCGGCCAGGTAGTCGATGAACCGGTCCATCCACACGCGCAGGGCGCGGTCCGCCGGCAGCTCGGCCAGCAGCTGGGCGGCGCTGTCGCAGACACGCGCCAGCTCGTTGCGGTAGGCGGCCTCGACCAGCGCCTCGCGCGTCGGGAAGTGACGGTAGAGCGTGGCCGAGCCGACCCCGGCCGCCTTGGCGATCGCGTCGATCGGAACATCCGCCCCCTTCTCGGCGAAAGCCCGTACGGCCGCTTCGAGGATCCGGTCCCGGTTGCGGCGGGCATCGGCGCGCAGGACGCTCGGCTGGCTGGTCAACGCTGCTCCCTTCGTCGGGATCCAGTCTAACTGGACAACCGGGGAGTTCCCCGGTTAGCCTCCCGCTCAAATGGGGAGTTCCCCGGTTATGGGCCGGTGCTCCGTCCGACAGACAAGGAGACCCCTTGATGGCCCGCGAAAAGACCGTCCTGATCACCGGTACGTCCTCCGGAATCGGCCTGGCCACCGCCGTGGCCGCCGCCCAGGCCGGCTGGACCGTCGCCGCCACCATGCGCGACACCGGGAAATCCGAGGCCCTGCTCAAGGCCGCCGCCGAGCACGCCGTCACCGACCGGATCCAGGTCAAGCGCCTGGACGTCGTCGACCCCGACTCCATCGCCACCTGCCTGGACGAGGTCATCGCCGAGCACCGCCGCCTCGACGCACTGGTCAACAACGCCGGAGCCGCCCAGATCGGCACCATCGAGCAGATGAGCCTCGACGACGTCCGTACCGCCATGGAGGTCAACTTCTTCGGCGTGGTCGCCGCCACCCGCGCCGCCCTGCCGCACCTGAGGGCGTCCCGCGGCCGGCTCATCACCGTCACCAGCGTCGGCGGCGCGGTCGGACAGCCCTTCAACGAGGCCTACTGCGCGGCGAAGTTCGCCGTCGAGGGCTTCATGCAGTCGCTCGACCCCGTCGCCGCCACCGTCGGCGTCGACGTCACCGTGGTCGAACCGGGCGCGGTGGCCAGCGAGTTCGTCGCCAACATCGGCCTCGACGTCCCGGCCCTGCTTGCCGCTGCCGGACCGTACGCCCCCGCCCTGCAGGCGTACGTCGCCCGTACCCAGAAGTCCTTCGGCAACGCCCAGACGCCGTTCGAGGCCGCGGCCCCGATCATCGAGGCACTGACCGGGGACCGGCCCCCGTTCCGCGTCCAGACCTCCGAGTGGGCCCGCGAGTTCGTCGGCACCACGCTCACCGACCTCGACGGCTCCGACGTCCGGACGCTCACCGGCGCCTGGCTCCGCTGAACGGATCCGCAGCGAACCGAGGACCGGAGGCCACGGCTCCGGGCGCGGCGATGACTCTGCGGCGCGGATCCGGTCGGTACGTTCCCAGTACGCCGTCAACGCGGAATCGGAGCGTCGGACCGACATGACCATGCCCAGCGACCACGACAGCAACACCCAGGACCCCGAGCAGCAGCCCCGGCTCGTGGACCTCGAACCCGAGACCACCGCCGTCGTGCGCGGCGTCGTGCCCCTCGGCGAACTGCGGACGTTCTTCGACGAGTCCTTCGCGGCGCTCGGGCGGGTCCTGCAGAAGCAGCACGTCCCGCCGAAGGGCGCCGCGTTCGGGCTGTCCCACGGGGCACCGGGAGAGACGCTTGACCTGGAGGTCGGGTTCGTCACCGGGCAGGAGGTGCGGGCCGAGGACGGGGTCGTCACCGGCGAGCTCCCCGGCGGCCGGGTCGCGCGCGTGACGCATCACGGCGGCTTCGACGGGCTCGGTGCGTCCTGGGAGCGGCTCGGGGCCTGGATCCGGGAGCAAGGGCTGCGAGGCGGCCCGGACCGGTGGGAGGTGTACGTGACGCGGCCGACGGCGGACATGGACCCGCGCGACCTGCGGACCGAGCTCAACTGGCCGATCGCCGACTGACGGGACAGCGCCGCACGATCCGTCAGGACGTACCGCCGTGGCGTGGTCGGCGGCCGGTGCCTCGCTGCCGTACGACGGTCAGAGACCCCGCAGCCCTTCCGCCCCGCCGAGCCCCGGGGCGCCCCAGACCGGGAACCAACGCTCCATGTCCGGCTCCATCGCGAGGTCTCCGGCGAGCAGGCCCCTGACCTGGAGCTCGAGAGCGTTGTCGCGGCTCTCGGTGCGATCCGTGCGCGGCGCGAAGGGGTAGAAGGTGCCGCGTTTGTAGAGGTACACGAGCGCCAGGTCACGGGCCCGGTGGCCGTCGGCTCCCGGATCGACCGCCCGCGCGCCTCCCGGCCCGACCCCCTCCGGCCCACTCGCCGGGGCGCGGAACGTCGTCAGGGAGCAGAGCAGATGGGGGCCGAAGCCCGCTTCCTCAAGGAGTGCGTTGACCGCGTGCAGGTCGTTGACCAGCGTGATCAGGTCCTCGGCGGGACGTCGTACCGTGAGCCAGGTGTAGCCGTACGCATCCGAGGTGTACGTCACGGGGTACGCCCCCGGCCCCGCGCTCCGGTCCCCGTCGCCGCCGGCACCAAGCTCCGGTCCGGCCACCACCTCGACGTCCAGGAGGTCCCGCACGTCCGCCTTCAGGCGCGCGAACGCACCGCCCTCCACCGCCGCGAAGCACACCGACCCCGCCCCCGCCGGGACGAAGCCCGTGCCCGCCTGAAGGGTCAGCGCCGCGGCCGGCAGGGCGAAGAGACGGTCCAGATCGGGCCCGACCGGCCGGCTGCGCCCGAGGATGCTGTCGAGAAACCCCACCGTCGTCACGCCCCACCGAGCTGCGCCGAGATCCGCGTCAGCTGCTCGAGGCGCTGCTCCAGGGTGGGGTGCGTCGCGAGCAGCCGGCTCAGGCTCTCCTTGGAGGAGAAGGCGGGCGCGAACCAGAAGGCGTTGTACGGCTCCGCCTTGCGCAGGTCCCGCGTCGGGATCCGGGCCATCTCGCCGCTCACCTTGGTGAGTGCGGAGGCGAGCGCCGACGGACGCCCCGTGAGGAGCGCGGCGGCACGGTCGGCGGCCAGCTCGCGGTAGCGGGACAGTACCCGGGTCAGCAGGAAGCTGACGACGTAGACGGCGGCGCTGACCACCGGGACGAGGAGCAGGGCGACACCCGCCGTGCTGTCCCGGCTGCGGCCGAGACCGCTGTAGAGCGCGACCCGCGTCATCATCCCGGCGAGGACGCCGAGGAAGGACGCGATCGTCATGACCGCGACGTCCCGGTGCGCCACGTGCGACATCTCGTGCGCGAGGACGCCCTCCAGCTCCTCCGGCTCCAGGCGCCGCAGCAGGCCGGTCGTGACGCAGACCAGCGCGGTCTTCTCGCCGCGGCCGGTGGCGCACGCGTTCGGCACGTCGCTCTCGGCGATCGCCACCTTCGGCTTCGGCATGTCCGCCAGGGCGCAGATCCGGTCCACGGTGCCGTGCAGCTCGGGCGCCTGCTCGCGGGTCACCTCGCGCGCGCCCATGCCCAGCGCCGCGATCCGGTCGCTGAACCAGAACTGCCCGACGAACAGCGCGCCGGTGATCAGCAGGATGATCGGCCAGGACCCGCGCAGCAGGACCAGCAGGACGCCGACGAAGAGCACGTACAGCAGCCCGATCAGGAACATCGTCGTCGCCATGCGCGCCGCGAGCCCCTGGTCGGGGGCGTAGCGCGAGCGGGACGACCGCGTTCTGGGCATCCGCGCACCCTCTTCCAAGAGCGGGCGGGACCGGCCGTCCCCGGGCGGGGCAGGCCTTCCGCCCCCTCCTGCCAGTGTGCTCCACGGCGGGCCGGAACGGATCCGGGAAGGGCCCGGATCCGTTCCGGCGGTGCCGCTACTTGTTGACGGTGAAGCCCTGGTCGCTGCCGTACTTCACGGTCGCGTCCTGCCAGGCCTTCAGGCCGTCGGTGAGCCGGGTCGGGGAGACGTAGGCCTTGCCGACGGTGTCGTTGAAGATCGAGTTCGCGTACACCTGGTACGGCAGGTAGGACCAGTCGGGGCCGACGTTCTTCGCGGACTCGGCGAAGATCTGGTTGGCCTTCTGGCCGCCGAAGTAGGGGAAGGCGGTGTCGAGGAAGGCCTTCGACTCGAGGTCGGCGCGGGTCGCGGGGAACGCGCCCTGGGCGACGCGGGAGCTCGCACCCGCACCCGTCGTGGCGAACTCGGTGAAGGCGTAGGCGAGTTCCTTGTTCTTCGCGGCCTTCGGGACGGCGAGCGAGCTGCCGCCGTTCTCGGCGCTCGCCTTGGCGCCCTTCGTCCACTGCGGGAGCGGGGCGACCCGCCAGTCGCCGGAGGCGGCGGCGACGCCGGAGGAGAGGTTGGCGGGCATCCAGGCGCCGGTGGAGAGGGTGGCGATGGAGCCGTCGGCGAGGCCCTTGTACCAGGCGTCGCTCCAGGAGGTGACGGGCGCGACCAGCTTCTCGTCGAGGAGCTTCTGCCAGGTGGCGGTGTACTTCTGCGTGCCCTCGTCGCCGAAGTCGACGGTGACGTGCGTGCCGTCGGTCTTGTACGGGTGGCCGCCGGCCTGCCAGATCAGGCTGGTCGTGGCACCGGCGTCGCCCGTGTCGTTGGCGATGAAGACCTTCGGGTCGGCCTTGTGGAGGGCGCGGGCGGCGTCCACGTACTCGTCCCACGTCGTGGGGACCTTGATGCCGTGCTTGTCGAAGACCTTCTTGTTGTAGAAGAACGCCATCGGGCCGGAGTCCATCGGCAGGGCGTAGACGGCCTTGTCCTGGTGGACGGCGTTCCACGGGCCGCCGGTGAAGCTCAGGCCGTGCTTCTGCGCGCCGTACGGGGCGAGGTCCTCGACGGACTTGGCGATGGTGAACTGGCCGAGCGCGTAGTACTCCACCTGTGCCACGTCGGGGGCGCCGGAGCCGGCGGCTATCGCGTTCTGCAGGGCGGTGTACTGCTTGTCGCCGGTGCCCGCGTTGACCAGCTCGACATCGACCTTGGGGTACTTCTTCTCGAAGTCCTCCGCCACCTTCTTCAGCGTGGGCTCCCAAGCCCACACGGTCACCTTGCCGCCCTTCTCCAGCGCGGCCGCGACGTCCTTCGGGCCGGTCGAGCCTCCGCCGTCCGCGGCGTCGGACCCGCAGGCCGTGGCCGTGAGAGCGAGGGCGGAGACCACGGTGAGCGCGCCGAGGAGTCTGCGGGTGGTGTGGGTTCGCATGGGATGTGCTCCTGGAGGGTGATGAAGGTGGGAGAAACCATGTGAGGGGCGGTGGAACAGCGGGGGGATCCCCTGGGGGATCAGCGGGGATCGGTGAGGGGGACCCGGGACGGATCACGGAGGTGGAACAGCGGGTGGAACGGGGGCGCGGTCATTCCTTGACGCTGCCCGCGGCCAGGCCGGACTGCCAGTACCGCTGGAGCAGCAGGAAGACCGCCACGATCGGGACGATCGTGAGCAGGGAGCCGGTGACGATCAGGTCGAAGACGGCCTCGCCGCCGGCGGTCTGCGCCTGGGCGTTCCAGGCGTTGAGCCCCAGGGTCAGCGGGTACCAGTCGGGGTCCTTGATCATGATCAGCGGCAGGAAGTAGTTGTTCCAGGTCGCGACCATGGAGAAGAGCAGGACCGTCACCGTGCCGGGCGTCAGCAGCGGCAGCGCGATGGTGAAGAAGGTGCGCAGCTCGCCGGAGCCGTCGATGCGCGCGGCCTCGAGGAGCTCCTTCGGTACGGCCTCGGCGGCGAACACCCACATCAGGTAGAGCCCGAACGGGGAGATGAGGGACGGGATGATCACGGCCCACGGGGTGTTCGTCAGGCCCATCTTGCTGAACATCAGGAAGGTCGGAACCGCGAGCGCGGTGCCGGGGACGGCGACGGCTCCGATGACGACCGCGAAGACGGCCCTGCGTCCGGGGAAGTGGTACTTGGCGAGGGCGTACCCGCCGAGGACGGCGAGGACCGTGGCGCCGCCCGCGCCGGCGGCGACGTACAGCAGGGTGTTGAGCAGCCAGCGGACGAAGACGCCGTCGTCGTAGGTGAGGGTGCGGGTGAGGTTGTCCCACAGGTTGAAGTCGTCGGCGAACCAGAGTCCGAAGGAGTCGAGCAGTCCCTTCTGGTCCTTGGTGGCGTTGATGAGCAGCCAGGCCAGGGGCAGCAGGGTGTAGACGAGGACCAGGCCGGTGACGAGGGTCAGCGGGATGCTCGGGCGCGGGTCGAGCGGGGTGTGGGGGCGACGCGCGCGGCGCTTCGGCGCGCCGGCCGGGGCGGCCGTGGTGTCCGAGGGGGTCCGGGTGAGGGAGGTGGTCATCGGCTCAGCCCTTCCGCATGCCGCGCAGCTGGACCGCGTAGGCGATGATCGCGGTGACGACGCCCATCACGATCGCGACGGTCGCCGCGTAGTTGTGCTGCTGGCCCGAGAAGGACAGCGAGTAGGTGTAGAGGTTGGGAGTGAAGTCGCTGGTGATCGCGTTCGGCGCGAGCTTCTGGAGGATGCTCGGCTCGTTGAAGAGCTGGAAGCTGCCGATGATCGAGAAGATCGTCGCGATGACGAGCGAACTGCGGATGGCGGGCAGTTTGATGGAGGTCACCACGCGCCACTCGCCCGCGCCGTCGATGGCGGCGGCCTCGTAGAGCGAGCGCGGCACGACCTTCAGGGCCGAGTAGAAAATCAGCATGTTGTAGCCGACGAACTCCCACGTCACGATGTTGCCGATGGACGCGAGGACCAGGGACGGCGAGAGGGGGTCGGGGAGGGAGACGCCGAGGGCCTCGTTGATGTTGCCGACGAGACCGAACTGCGTGCCGTACATGAAGCCCCAGATCAGGCTGGCGACGACGGCCGGGACGGCGTACGGCAGGAAGACCGAGACGCGGAAGAATGTCTTTCCGTACAGACGGCCGCTGTCGATCGCGAGGGCGACCAGGAGGGCGATGCCCAGCATGACGGGCACCTGGACCAGGAGGAAGAGGCCGACCCGGGTCAGCCCCTCCCAGAAGCGGGCGTCGGCCAGTGCCTCGCCGTAGTTGTCGAGGCCGACGAAGGAGGTACCGCCGATGAGCCGGTCCTGGAACAGGCTCAGGTACAGCGCGTATCCGATCGGCGCGAGGAAGACGAGCGCGAAGACCGCGACGAACGGCCCGGCGAAGCCCCAGCCCACGAGGGCCTCCTTGCGCAGCCGGAGGCGTGGTCGTGTGCGGGGCGGCGGTGCTGCCGCGGCGCGCGTCGACAGGGTCGTCATGGAGTGGGTCCTTGCGTCGATGACCGAGCGGTCCGGAGGTGGGGACGAGGGCGCCCGAGGGGGCCGGCGAACGGCCCGGTGAGGGCGGGCCGACGAGAAATGTTTACGTAATCATCGGTAGCGTGATGGTGACACTCCCACCCGGGAGCGTCAAGCACGAAGCAGCGGTCAATGGGAGGGATTCGAGTGGCGGAGAAGGACACGGCGGGCCGGCGGACGGCCGACGGGGGCGACGGCCGACGAGGCGCGAGGGGACGGCCACGGCGCGTCTCCATGGCGGACGTCGCCGCACTCGCGGGGGTCTCCTCGCAGACCGTCTCCCGTGTCTCGAACGGGGACCCCGCCGTCGTCGAGAGCACCCGCCAGAAGGTCCTCGACGCGATGAAGGAGCTCGGCTACCGGCCCAACAGCGCCGCCCGCGCCCTCAAGCGCGGCGATTTCCGCGCCATCGGCGTCATCACGATGGGCCTCTCCAGCACCGGCAACGTCCGCACGCTGGAGGCCATCGCGGGGTCCGCCTCACGCGCCGGATACGCGGTCACCCTCATCCCGCTCGACGCGCCGACGCAGGACAACGTGCGGGGAGCCTTCACCCGGCTCGACGAGCTCGCCGTCGACGCGGTGATCCTCATCATGGAGGTACGCCTCCTCGACACGGCGGCGCTGCGGCTCCCGCCGCACGTCAAGGTGGTCGTCGTGGACTCCGACGCCACCGGGCGCTTCCCCGTCGTGGACACCGACCAGCGGCAGGGCGCGCGCAGCGCCGTCCAGCACCTGCTCGGCCTCGGGCACGAGACGGTGTGGCACCTGGCGGGACCCGAGGAGTCCTTCGCCGCGGGGCGCCGTGCGGAGGCCTGGGAGGCGGCGCTGCGCGAGGACGGGCGGAAGGTGCCGCCGGTGCTCCGGGGGGACTGGACGCCCGAGTCCGGGTACGCGGCGGGGCTCGCGCTCGCCGAGGAGTCCGGCTGCACCGCGGTCTTCGTCGCCAACGACCAGATGGCGCTCGGTGTGCTGCGGGCCTTCCACGAGCGGGGCGTACGGGTGCCGGAGGACGTCAGCGTCGTCGGCTTCGACGACATCGCCGAGGCGTCCTCCTTCATCCCGCCGCTGACGACGGTCCACCAGGACTTCGGCCAGGTCGGGGAACTGTGCGTCGAGGCCGCCCTGCGGGAGCTGCGCGGCGAGACGGTGACGGGCGTACAGCTCGTGCCGACGCGCCTGGTGGAACGCGCGAGCACGGCGGCGCCGGGGGATCCCGGCCGGCAGTCCTGACCGTGCCCGAGGCGGCGGAAGCGGGCGCCACGGCAGGCGCCGGGCCCGGCGCGGGTGCCGCACCTCGGGCCCTGGCGACGCCCGGGCGAGGCGCGGTGCCCCGTGCCTCGGGAAGGGGAGGCCGCCTTGGCGGCGGGCTGTTGGGTCAGGACTCGGTGCCGGGGGATGACGCTCCGGGCATGACGCTCCCGTGCCTCGGGACTCGGCGTTCGGGCACGGGGCTCCCGTGCCTTGAGTGAGGCGCCCGTCCTGGCGCGGTGACTCCTGCCGCGGGAAGGGGAGGCCGCCTTGGCGGGCGGGCTGTTGGGTCAGGACTCGGCGCCGGGGGGTGACGCTCCGGGCATGACGCTGCCGCGCCTCGGGACTCGGCGTTCGGGCACGGCGCTTCCGCGCCTTAGGCAGGGCGCCCGGGCACGGCGCTCCCGTGCCTCGGGTGAGGCGCCCGTCCTGGCGCGGTGACCCCCCGCCTCAGGAGAGGGAGGTCGCCCTGGCGCGCAGTCCGTGGGGTGCAGGGCTCGGCGCCAGGCGGCGGCGCTCCCGCCCTCAGGACCCGGCGCTCCCGCTCCTCAAGGCTCGGCGCCAGGCGGCAGCGCTCCCGCCCCTCAGGACCCGGCGCCCGGGCACAACGCTCCCGCTCCTCAAGGCTCGGCGCCAGGCGGCAGCGCGCCCGCCCCTCAGCACCCGGCGCCCGGGCGCAACACTCCCGCTCCTCAGGGCTCGGCGCCAGGCGGCGGCGCTTCCGTGCCTCAGGGCCTGACGTCCGGCCTCGTCCCTCCCGTACCTCAGGGCCCGCGCCCGCCCGCGATCCTTCCGGCTCTCAGGCCCCCGTGCCCGGCCGTGGCGGGCCCGTGCTGGAGCGGATGACGAGGACCGGTTCCACCGCCCTGGTCGTCGGGCCGCCCGTGCGTCCCTCGATCTGGTCGAGCAGCAGCGCGACGCAGTGCCGGCCGACCACCTCGAAGTCCTGGTGGACGGTGGTGAGCGGGGGATGGAAGTACGCGGCCTCGGCGACGCCGTCGAAGCCGGCCACGCTGATGTCGCCGGGGATGTCCCGGCCGGACTCGTGCAGGGCCCGCATGAGCCCCAGCGCCATCTGGTCGTTCGCCGCGAAGACGGCGGTGACCTCGGGGCGGCGGGCGAGGCCGAGACCGGCCCGGTAGCCGGACTCGGCCGACCAGTCCCCGTGGATCAGCGGGGGCACGCGCGCGCCCGCGTCGGTCAGCGTCCGGCGCCAGGCCTCGGCCCGGCGCTGCGCGGCGAACGAGTCGCGGGGCCCGGCCAGGTGCCAGACGGTCCGGTGCCCGAGGCCGAGCAGATGGGCGACCACGCTGTGCGCGCCGTGCGCCTGGTCGAAGTCGACGTGGGGGTAGCGGTGGCCGGTGTCGCCGTCGGCGACGACGACCGGCATGGCCGGCGGCAGCTGGAGCGAGGGCGTGTCGAGCATCTGCGACTCGACGAGCACGATGCCGTCCACGGACTGCAGCATCAGATGCTGGAAGGCGTGCCGGACGGCCGCCTCGGTCTGGGCGCGCACGCCCATGAAGTTCACGGAGAAGTCGGCCTCGCGGGCCGCGTCGGCGATCGCGGCGAGCGTACGGGCGTTGCCGTGCCGGCCCACGTCGAAGCTGACCACGCCCAGGGCCCCGAACCGGCCGGTGACCAGGGCGCGCGCCGCCGTGTTGGGGCGGTAGCCGAGCTCCTGCATGGCGGAGAGCACCTTGGCGCGGGTGGCGGAGTCCACGTTGTCCTTGTTGTTCGCGACCCGGGAGACGGTCTGCGAGGAGACGCCCGCCAGGGTGGCGACCTCGGCCATGGAGGGCCACTGCCGGGCCGCCCGGGAGCGGGGCGACCGCGTCCGTTTCTCCGTCGCCATCCACGCGCCTTTCATCGGGGAGAACCAGGGGCCGACCGCGCGCGCGGGCAACCGTGCTCCGTGAATGTTGACGCAAACATGAAACGGGGTCAAACGCCGCCCGGGTATCGCGCTACGCCTTGACATGCCTCTTTCACCCCTCCCAGACTCTTCTCCGAGCCGCTCGTGTTAACGCGAACATGGCAGGGTGACACCCTTGCGCAACACGGCGTCCACCTGCGGACGCGGCGCGTGGACGAAGTCCGGCCCCGCGCCGCACCGCCCTCGACCGGCACGGATCCACCGTCCCGGACCCGTGCCACCCGCACCCACCAGGGAGTCGTACGTGTCGTCGTCCCCGCCCGCCCTGATCCCCTCCGGCCCCCGCCGCGCCGGGCGGCTGCGCACCCTCGCAGCCGCCGCCGCACTGCTCGTCCCCGTCCTCCCCGCGCTCGCGCTCACCCCGGCCGGACCCGCCTCCGCCGCGACGACCGCCTCGCCCGACGCCCGCACCGTCCGCCCCGACCCGAGCTACCAGCAGCCGGCCTTCGAGGGCTGGGGCACCGCCCTCGTCTGGTTCGCCAACGTCACCGGCGGCTGGCCCGACGCCCAGCGCAACGCCCTCGCCGACGCCCTCTACGGCTCCGACGGCCTCGGCTTCACCATCGCCCGCTACAACATCGGCGGCGGCGACAGCCCCGAGACCACCCCCTACATGCGGCCCGGCGGCGCGGTCCCCGGTTACTGGAACAGGCCCGGAGCCGAGACGCCCGACTGGTGGGACCCGAACAACCCCGCCCACTGGAACGACCAGGCCGACGCCAACCAGCGCTGGTGGCTCTCGGCGGCCAAGGCCCGCGGCGCGACCACCTTCGAGGCGTTCTCGAACTCCGCCCCGTACTTCATGACCCACAGCGGTCTGGTCTCCGGCTCCGCCGACGGCTCGTCGGACAACCTCCGCTCCGACCAGTACGAGCGCTTCGCCGCCTACCTCTCCGGCTCGCTGCGCCGCGCCGAACAGGGCTCCGGCGTCACCTTCGACTCGCTCTCCCCGGTCAACGAGCCCAGCGCGGACTACTGGAAGGCGGGCGGGCGACAGGAGGGCTCCCACTGGGACCCCGCCTCCGTCGCCAGGATCGTCGGCACGCTGCGTACGAGACTCGACGCCGACGGCCGGACCACCGCGATCTCCGCCATGGACGACTACGGCCCGGACGCCGCCGCCCGGCAGTGGGGCCAGTACGCCCCCGCCGTCCGCGACGCCGTCGGACGGATCAACGTCCACACGTACGACACGGGCGGACGCGCCGCCGTCCGCGACATCGCCAAGGGGGAGAAGACCCCTCTGTGGATGTCGGAGAACGACATCGGCGGCAGCGTCGGCCAGAGCTTCACCGACATGCGGCCCGGCCTCGACCTCGCCGGCAAGATCACCACCGACATCCGGGAGCTGGAGCCCAGCGCCTGGGTGCTCTGGCAGGCGGTCGAGGACTACGAGAACATGACCCCGGACCATGAGAACTCCAACTGGGGCCTGATCCAGACCGACTTCACCCCGGCCGACGCCGCCACCGAGCCCCTGCGCAAGAACAAGAAGTACTGGACCATGGCCCAGTACTCCCGGTTCGTCCGGCCCGGCGCCCACGTCGTGCCCACCGACGACCCCGACACCCTCGCGGCGATCCGCCCGAACGGCCAGGGCCTCGTCCTCGTGCACGTCAACCGCGCCGGCACCGACCGCGACCTCACACTCGACCTCGGCGGCTTCCAGGCCACCGGCGGCACCGCCGAGCGCTACACCACCGACGCCACCCGGAACGTGGAGCGCGGCACGGACCTCACCGTCAGCGGCAGGACCCTCAGGGCCGCCGTCGGCGCCGGCTCCGTCACCACCTTCGTGCTCCCCGGCGTCACGGGCGTGAACACCACCGCCACCGGTGCGCCGACCGGCGCACCCCGTCAGCTCCTGAACGACAACAGCGGCAAGGCCCTGGCCGTCGCCACGGTGAACGGCAAGGACACCCTGGTCCAGCGGACCTCCAACCCCGCCGACTCCGCCCAGCAGTGGACCTTCACCAAGACGTCCGCCACCGACTGGGCCGGCACGGCCACGTACCGCGTCACCAGCGTCAAGAGCGGCAAGGCGCTCACGGTCACGTCCGGCGCCGTCGGCTTCGCCGCCCCCGGTACCGGCAGCGACCAGCAGTGGATGCGTTCGACCTCCGGTGACGGCCACGCCACGGTCGTCAACAGCGCCTCCGGTCTCCTCCTCGACGTCTCCGGCGAGTCCACGGCCGACGGCGCCCCGGTCGGCGTCTACAGGCCGACCGCCGGCACCAACCAGTCCTGGACCCTGCGCTCCACCGCGCCCGACGCCTGGAGGACCCCGGTGTTCCGGCACAGCGGCAAGTGCCTCGACGTGACGGGTGCTTCGAGCGCCGACGGGGCCACCGTCGTGCAGTACGCGTGCAACGGCGGCACCAACCAGCAGTGGGCGCTCCGGCCGACGGCGACCGGGTACGTGAACGTCGTCGCCCGCCACAGCGGCAAGTGCCTGGACGTGAGCGGGGCGTCGGCTGCCGACGGCGCCCAGGTGTTCCAGTACGGCTGCAACGGCGGCCGGAACCAGGAGTGGGCCGTGCACGCCGTCGACACGAGCCATGTCACCCTGATGGCCCGGCACAGCGGCAAGTGTCTCGACATCGGGGCCGCCTCGACCGCCGACGGTGTCGCGGTCGGGCAGTACACCTGCAACGGAGGCACCAACCAGCAGCTGACCTTCGGCTGACACGCACGAAGAAGGGGCCGGGCAGGCGAAAGTGGCCGGGTACCGACTGAGTCGGTGCCCGGCCTTCTCGTACGACTACGGGCGTGCGCTCACTCCTCCGTCGGGCCGAGATCGGCCGTCGCGCGGAAGTCGACCGTGGCGGCCCGGTGTCCGGCGTGGAGTTCGAGGACGACGAGCTCGTTCGTACCGGCGCGCAGGACGGGACCGGGGACGTACAGCGACTTCTGCGGGCCCCGGGACCAGTAGCGGCCGAGCGCGAAGCCGTTGACCCAGGCGTTGCCCTTGGTCCAGCCGTCGAGGTGCAGGAAGGTGTCGGCCGGCTCGCCGACCTCGAAGGTGCCCCGGTGCAGCGTGGGGCCGACGGGGGTGCGCGCGGTGGTCGTGAAGGGGAGGTCCCGCACGGTGGCGAGCGGCAGCGGGCGGCTGGTCCAGCCGACCAGCTCGGAGCCGTCGAGGAGGACCTTCCCGAGGAGCCCCTTGCGGTCGTGGATGCCCGGCCCGTAGTTCACGCGGCCCTGGTTCTCGACCAGGATCTGGAGCCGGCTGCCCGCCCGGGGCGCGTGGAAGGCCAGTGAGTGCTCGTGGTTCTCCCGTTCGAGGACGCCGACGGGCTGTCCGTCGACGAAGACCTGGGCACGGTCGCGGACCTGCTCGACCTCCAGGAGCGCGGGACCCGCCAGGGGCAGCACGGTCTCGTACAGGACGAAACCGAAGTCCTGCTCCAGCTCCTCCATGGTGAGGGGGCGCATCGAGTCGATGCCGGGCGCCAGGGCGGCGACGCCGTCGAGCAGCCCCGCGCTCTCGGTGAGCCGGACGGCCGGGACGGCCAGCTTCGGGCCGGGCACCGGGACGGGCTCGTCCGGCACGGGCACGTACTTGGCGATGACCTCGCGGAAGGCGGTGTACTTCGGCGTCGGGTCGCCGGCCTCGTCGAGCGGGGAGTCGTAGTCGTAGGAGGTGATGGTGGGGCGGTAGGTGTGCTTGTCGTTGGCGCCGTTGGTGAAGCCGAAGTTGGTGCCGCCGTGGAACATGTAGAAGTTCACCGAGGCCCCGGCGGCGAGCAGCTCGTCGAGCTCGCGGGCCGCCTCGTCGGCGTCGCGGACCACGTGGCGGGCGCCCCAGCGGTCGAACCAGCCGATCCAGAACTCCGAGGTCATCAGCGGCCCTTCCGGGCGCTCGGTGCGCAGCTCGGCGAGGTGCTCGGCGGAGCGGCTGCCGAAGTTGGCGGTGGCGAGGACGCCGGGGAGGGCGCCGCGCTCCAGGTCGGCCGGCTGGTCGCAGGTGAAGAGGGGGACGTCGACGCCGACGCGGCGCAGGGAGTCCGCGATGTGCTCGAGGTACGCGGTGTCGTCGCCGAACGCCCCGTACTCGTTCTCCACCTGCACGGCCAGGACCGGCCCGCCGCGCGAGGCGAGGTGGGGGAGGAGCGGGGTGAGCAGACGCTCGAAGAAGGCGTCCACGGCCGCCAGGAACCGCGGGTCGCGCGTGCGCAGCCGGATGTCGGGCTCGGCGAGCAGCCAGGACGGCAGGCCGCCGCCCTCCCACTCGGCGCAGATGTACGGGCCGGGGCGCAGCAGCACGTGCAGGCCCTCGGCGGCGGCCAGCTCGACGAACCTCGGCAGGTCGAGCCCGCCGTCCATGACGAAGTGGTCCGGACGCGGCTGGTGGAGGTTCCAGGGGACGTACGTCTCGACGGTGTTGAGGCCCATGAGCCGGGCCTTGCGCAGTCGGTCGGCCCACTGCTCCGGGTGGACCCGGAAGTAGTGCAGCCCGCCGGACAGGAGCCGGAAGGGTCGGCCGTCGAGCAGGAAACCGGTCTGGTCTGTCCGGAGAACGGGCATGAGCGTGGTGCTCCTGTGCTCGGGGGCGGGGTACGGGAGGGAGGTGGGACTATGACAGATATGTTTACGTAAACATATCTGTCATGGCAAGCCTCGGTCCACGGAGCGGGCCCTCAGGCTCGGGGATCGCTCTCGCCCGGGGTCCGCACGGAGAACGCCAGCCTCGTGACGGCCTCCTCGGCGCGGCGCTTGAGCCGGGCGGTGAGGGGTTCGAGCAGGTGGGCGCGGGACACCGGCAGGGAGAGGGCGATGGTCGCCGGGACCTCGCCGACGGTGATGGGAACGGCGGAGCAGACCGTGCCGAGCACATATTCCTGCCGTTCGTAGACCGGTGCCCCGCGGCGCATGCGCGCCAGCCGCCGCAGCAGCTCGACCTCGTCCCGGACGGTGTACGGGGTGAGCGGCATGACGGGATGGCGGGCGACGTGGTCGCGGCGGGCGCCCTCGTCGAGCTGGGCGAGCAGGCACAGCCCGCCCGCGTGGGCGTGGGCGGTACGGCGGAAGTCGGCCCACTCCTCGACGGCGGGGGCTTCCCCGCCCGCGGCGACGCCGGCGATCCGTATCTCGCCCTCCTGGTACAGCGCGAAGTACACGGCGGCGCCGAGCTCGTCCCGCAGCCGGCCCAGCCATCCGTCCAGTCCCTCGGCCCCCGGCCGGCACACGGTCGCGGCGCCGAAGCGGACGCCGGCGTCACCGATCGCGTACACACCGCCCTCGCGCCGCAGATAGCCCTCGTGGGTCAGGGTGCGCATGAGGTGGTACGTGGTGGGCAGCGGGATGCCCGTCCGCCGGGACAGGTGCTTGGCGGTCAGTCCTCCGGTGTCCTCCGCCACGGCGTCGAGCAGGCGCAGGGCCCGGCGGACGGACTCGATGAGCGTGGGCGTGGTGGGCATGGCGGTTCCCCCCGTGTCGGTGATCGGGGACGGCCGGTCTCCCGTCCCCTCGTCGAGTGCATCGTTCCTCACGGAGGGGCCGACGCGGTGAGGGAGGTGGCCGCGGGGGGCGCTCGACGGGATGGAGGCCGGGCGCACCGGAGGGGCCGGATCCATGGGGATCCGGCCCATCGGAGGGGTACTTCCTCGCGGAGCGGGGTCAGTTGAGCGACCACCGCTGGAGTGCCGAGCCGGTGTCCGGCTGCTGGGTCACGAGTGCTCCGCCGGCCGTGGAGGCCGTGGTGAGCAGCAGGCCGCTGCGCGCCGAGGTGACCGTGACGGAGCGTCCGGCAGCTGACGGACGTTCCAGCGCTGGTTGCTGTCCCCGCAGCACTGCCACTGGATCACCGTGGCGCCGGCGGAGGTGGAACCGCCGTTGACGTCGGCGCACAGGCCCGACCTGACGTTGGCGAGCTCCTGGGAGCCGTCGGACTGCCGGGCGAACTGCCACTTCTGGTCGGTCTTGTAGCCCGCGGTCGTCGTGGTGAGCTGACGCCCGGCGGTCATGGGCGCCGAGGCCGTCGTCGTCACCGACGGCGGAGACGGCGTGAACCACGACCACGCGGACTGGGCCGGCGTGACGGTCTCCTGCTGACCGTGACGTACCTCCCAGCGCCTCACCTCCCAGCGCCTCACCTCCCGGCGCGGCCGCCCTTCGGTCGCGCCGGGAGGCCCGGTCGCGGATAGACCCGGGACTGCTTGACGCTGCCGAAGGCGAAGCTCGACTCGATCGACGCGATGCCGGGGATGGCGTGGATCCGGGTGCGCACGAGGGCCTCGTACGCCTCGAGGCTCTCGATGACGACCCGGAGCAGATAGTCGCTGCTGCCGGCCATCAGATAGCAGTCCTGGATGTGATCGATGAGACCGATGTGCTCCTCGAACACATTGACGGCCTCGGCCGTGTGGCGCTCCAGCCTGATCCGTACGAAGACGGTGATCGGCAGGCCGAAGGCGACCTGGTCCACGGTGGCCGTGTAGCCGCTGATCAGGCCCGACTCCTCCAGGCGGCGCACCCGGCGCAGACAGGGGGAGGGGGACAGGCGGATCCGGTCGGCGAGGTCCTGGTTGGTCAGCCGTCCGTCCGCCTGCAACTCGTGGATGATCTCGAAGTCCACGGCGTCCATCGTCACTCCTTGGCAGATTCTGCCCTCACGCTATGTGCAGAGGGCAGAACTGGCAATCATCTGCCCCGGCGAAAGCTCTAGCGTTGCCTATCGGGGCAAACACCGGTTCTCGGTTCCGCCCGTATGTTCAGAACGGGAGGAATCGTCGGTGGTCTCACCACAACCGGTCACGTCGGAATCGACGCGGACGCCGGAGCCGCGGGTGCTCGCGGCCGCCCGTCCCCGGGGCCTGTCCCCGCAGGGCGTCGGCATGGTCGCTCTGGCGCTCACCGTGACGATCTGGGCCGCGTTCGCCCTCAGTGCCCGTGCGCTGAGCGCCTCCACGCTGCTGCCCGCCGACGCCGCCCTGCTGCGGTTCGGCGTGCCCCTCGTGATCCTGGCTCCCGCGCTGTGGCGGCGCCGGCGCCGGCTGGCCGCGGTCCGGCCGGGGCCGGCACTCAAGATCATCTGCGGAGCCGGGGTCCCGTTCTTCCTCGCCGCGATGTACGGCGGATCGCTGACGTCGGCCGCCTTCGTCGGGGCCATCGTGCCCGGCATGGTCCCGCTGTTCGTCTCCGCCCTCATGGTCGCCGGCGGGAAGCGCGCGCCGCGCGGGACGCAGGCGGCCGGTCTCGCCCTCATCGTGGCCGGAGTCGTGGCCCTGGTCTGGCGCTACACCGCCGCCCTCGACGCCGACGTCCTGCTCGGTACGGGAACGCTGCTCGTCGCCAGCGGGCTGTGGGCCCTGTACACCGTGGGGCTGCGCGAGGTGGACCTCGACCCCGTCGGGTCGATCGGCCTGCTGTGCCTGCCGTCCTTCGCCGTCGTCGCGCTCCTCGCCCTGACCGGGGTCCTGCCCACCGGCCTCGCCCGGGCGGCCGGCGGCGACATCGCGCTGTTCCTCGTCGTCCAGGGCCTGGGCGTCGGTCTCTGCGCCGGTCTGCTCTACGCCTTCGCCATCCGCAGGCTCGGCCCGGAACGCAGCTCGGTCGTCGGCAGCCTCAGCCCCGTCGCCGTCGTCCTGCTCGCCATGCCCCTGCTCGACGAGTCGCCGACCGTGCCCGTCGTGGTCGGCGTCCCCCTCATCACCCTCGGCGTCGCACTCGCCAACCGGCGCCCCCGAACCAAGGTCTCCACCGATGCTTGAGCTTCTTCCCGCCCCGCCCGTGGACCCGCTGTGGGACCTGGCGGCCGAGTTCGCCGCCGACCCGCGCCCCGAGCGCCTCGACCTCGTCCTCGGTGTCTACCGCGACGCCGACGGGGTCACCCCGGTCATGGCGGCGGTCAGGGAGGCCGAGATACGCCTGGCGGAACGTTCCGGCACCAAGGAGTACCGCGGCCTGTCGGGCAACACCGCCTTCAACCGGGCCATGCTGTCGCTCGTACTGGGCTCCGAGGAGCTCTTGGGACGGGCGACGGGCGTCCAGACCGTGGCCGGCACCGGGGCCCTGCGGCTCCTCGCCGACCTCGTCCAGCAGACGCGCCCCGGCGCCACGGTCTGGATCAGCGACCCCGCGTACGTCAATCACCGCCCGATCCTGGAAGGCGCCGGGCTCACCGTCCGGACCTACCGCTGGCGCGACGCCGCCGGCCGGCCGGACACCGAGGGCATGCTCGACGACCTGGCCCGCGCGCGCCGCGGCGACGTCGTCCTGCTGCAGGGCTGCTGCCACAACCCCACCGGCGTCGACCCCTCCTTCGGTACGTGGGAGGAGCTCGCCGCACTCGCCTCCGCGAACGGCTGGGTCCCCTTCGTCGACCTCGCCTACCACGGCCTCGGCGACGGCCTCGCCGCCGACCTGGCACCGACCCGGATGCTGGCCGAACGCCTCCCCGAGGTGCTGATCGCCGTCAGCTGCTCGAAGAACTTCGGCCTCTACAGCGACCGCACGGGATGCGCCATCGTCATCGGCTCGTCGAAGCGGACGCTGCGGCACGTCGAAACCGCCCTGCAGAACGCCGCCCGCACCCTGTACTCGATGCCGCCCGACCACGGTGCCGCGATCGTCGCGACCGTCCTGGACGACGAGCACCTGCGGACGGAGTGGCTCGCGGAACTCGGCGCGATGCGCCACCGGATCACGGCCAACAGGACCGACCTCGTCGCCCATCTCCGCGCCCTCGGGCACGAGGAGGCGGCCCGGTCCCTCGCCCGCCAGAAGGGCATGTTCTCGATGCTGCCCCTCACGCCGGACGGGATGCGCCGGATGCGCCGCCAGTCCGGCATCTACGGAACGGCCGCCGGGCGCATCAACATCGCGGGCGTCCCCGCGCACCGGATCCCGTTCCTGGCCCACGGCATCGCCACCGCCCTGCAGACGGCGCAGACCGCACGCTCCGTCTGAGCGGTCTACCCGGCCCCGAGCAGGGCGGGCAGGCCGGCGAAGGAGTCGAGCACGTGGTCGGGCGTCCCCGACGCGTCGCGGTGCGTCTCGGGGAGGTACTTCCCCGTCCGCACCAGGACGCCGGTGATGCCCGACCGCTGGGCGGCCAGCACGTCGGACTCGATGTCGTCGCCGACCATCAGCGCCTCCGACGCGTCGGCTCCGAGGTGGGCGAGGGCGCTCGCGAAGAACGCCGGAGCCGGCTTGCCCGTCACCTCCGCCTCGACACGGGCGGCCTTCTCGAGGCCTTCCAGGAAGGCCCCCGTGTCCAGGTCGAGCCCGCCCTCGGTGCGCCAGTACAGATTGCGGTGCATCGACACGAGCCGGGCGCCGCGCCGGAGTTGCCGGAAGACCCCGTTGAGGGCCTCGTAACCGAACTCGGGCCCCGCGCCGCCGAGCACGACGACGTCAGCGTCCCCCTCCTCGACGAGCGCGACCCCCTCCAGGTCGTCCCGTACGTCTCCGCTGTTGAGCAGCAGGCAGCGCGCGCCGGGGAAGTGCTCGCGCAGATACGCCGCCGTGGCCGCCGGCGCGGTGAGGACGTCCCCGGCGTCGACGGGAAAGCCGAGCCCGCCAAGACGCGAGGCGATGGAGGCCCGGGTCCGTGACGTGTTGTTGGTGACGAGCGCCGTGCGGATGCCGGCGTCGCGCAGTCGCTCCATGGCCCGGACCGCACCGGGCAGCGCCTTCCAGGAGACGGTGAGGACGCCGTCGATGTCGATCAGGGCAGCTCGGATTCGCTCCATGGAGCCGACCGTAGACCCGTCGACCGCGACGGTCCTCCAGGGCGCGCGGTCGTGCCGCTGCGCCCTGCCGCGTGGAGCGCTCGTGCCGGTGCGCCCTGCGCCGGTCGAGCGGTCCCGGCGCGTGGGGCGCGCGCCGGGACCCGGCAGCCTCGGCGGCCCGGCGCCCTACACCTTGGCCGTACGGGCGAGGGCGTCCCGGGCCGCCTCCTCGGCGAGGGCGCGGTCCTCCGGGACGAGACCGATGCGGGTGCGCCGGTCGAGGAGGTCGGAGGCGTCGAGGGCGCCTTCGTGGCGGACCGCCCACACCAGTTCGGCGCCCGTGACGGGGTGGCCGGGCACGACGGGCTCGGCCAGGGCGGGCTCTTCGAGCCCGAGGGCGTGGACGGCCGTGGCCTCGGAGCCGTAGCGCTGTACGAGGCGGGGCGGGACGTCGAGACCGGCGAGGGTCCCGGGGCGGGCCGCGCCGACGAGGGGGAGGGACGCGGTGCGGCACGCGCCGGCGGTGAGGCCGCGGGCGGCCACGGCGGCGTCGACGGCGTCCTGGGCCATGCGGCGGTAGGTGGTCAGCTTGCCGCCGACGACGGTGACGATGCCGTCGGGCGAGGTGAGCACGGCGTGCTTGCGCGAGATGTCGGCGGTGCGGCCCTCCGACTCCCGGGTGTCGAGCAGGGGGCGCAGTCCGGCGAAGGCCCCGACCACGTCGGAGCGGTGGACGGTGACGTCGAGGGCGGAGCCGAGGACGTCGAGGAGGAAGCCGATGTCGGTCTCGGGGACCTCGGGCACGTCGGGGACGTCGCCGTCGACGGGCTCGTCGGTCAGGCCGACGTACACGCGTCCGTCGCCCTGGGGCAGGACCAGGACGAAGCGGTTCGTCTCGCCCGGGATCGGGATGTGCAGTCCGGCGGAGAGCCGGCCGAGGGTCTCCGACCGCAGGACGAGATGGGTGCCGCGCGAGGGCCGGAGACGTACGTCGTCGATGAGGCCGCCCGCCCAGACCCCGGCCGCGTTGACGACCGCACGCGCGCGGATCAGCAGCTCCTCGCCGGTGGTCTCGTCGCGGACCCGTGCGCCGCCGCCGTGGAGCTCCAGGGCACGGACGCGGGTCAGGACGCGGGCGCCGTGGGCGGCGGCGGTGCGGGCGATCGCGGTGACCAGACGGGCGTCGTCGGAGAGCTTGCCGTCCCAGGAGAGGAGGCCGCCGCGCAGGCCGACGGGGCGCAGCGCGGGGGCGAGGTGGCGGGTCTCGACGGCGGAGAGGGTACGGGTCTTGGGCAGCGTGCGGCGGGAGGTGCGGGCGCCGACGCGCAGCAGGTCGCCCGCGACGAATCCGGCTCGGGCGAGGGCGGCCTGGCCGCGGCTGACCAGCGGGGTCAGGGGGAGCACGAAGGGCTGGGCGCGCACGAGATGGGGGGCGGTGCGCTCCATGAGGATGCCGCGCTCGACGGCGCTCTCGTGGGCGACGTCGAGCTGTCCCGAGGCGAGGTAGCGCAGTCCGCCGTGGATGAGCTTGGAGCTCCAGCGGGAGGTGCCGAACGCGAGGTCGTGCGCGTCGACCGCGGCGACGCTGAGCCCGCGGGTGGCGGCGTCGAGCGCGGCACCGGCTCCGGTGGCGCCGAGCCCGACGACCAGCACGTCGACCTCCAGGCCGTCGGCGAGCCGGTCCAGTTCGCGCCGGCGCCGCTCGGCGTTCAGGGAGGAGCCGGGCAGGGCGGTGCTGCTCGTGGGGTTCACGGGATTCATGGTGTGAGGGTCCTCTCAAGGAGGGTGCGCAGCTCTTCGAGGAAGGCGGCTTCGCTCAGTTCGGGATCGTTCTCGTCGGCCATGGTGCGCAGCGAGAGCGTGAAGGACTGGACGACGAGCAGCAGGGACCGGGCCTGCAGGTCGGGGTGGACGCGCCGTACGGAACCGTCCTCGTGTCCGTCCTCCAGTGCGGTGACGAGGAGTCCGAGCAGGGCGTCCTGACTGGCGCCGCGCCGGTCGAGCACGTACGGCAGCAGCAGTTCGGGGTCGACGTCGAGGATCTTCCGGAACAGCGGATGGGACCGGAAGGCGGCGACTCCCGCCACCAGCCCCTCGACGATCCGGGCCCGTTCGGGCCGGTCGTCGTCCGCGGGCGGCATGGCGCCGGCGGCGACGGCGATCCACTCACGGGTCATCAGGTCGCCGACGAGCGTGCGCACATCGGGCCAGCGCCGGTAGAGCGTCATCCGGGACACGCCGGCCCGCCGGGCGACGTCGGTGAGGGTGGTCCGTCGTACGCCGACGGCGAGCACGCAGTCGCGTGCGGCGTCGAGCACGGGATCTGCGTCCGCATGGTTGTGACGAATGGGCGTCATCTGTCACAGTGTAATGCCAGTGCGGGCCGAGCGGCAGCGCCGTCCGTGAAACAGACCGTGAGGAACCTCTCGAAGTGGACATGTTGTGGAGTGGCTGGGGCGACCCGGCCAAGGCGGCGCCCCTGCCCGAATCGGTGACCGGCCTGCTGCGGGACCTGCTCGGTGTCACACCGCGCGAGAGCGGCCCGTCCGCCCTCGCCGACATCGAGGTCCCCGCCTCGGCACTGACCGAGGAGGCGAGCGCCGCGCTGCGCGCCGCCGTCGCCGCGGAGGACGGCGTCCGGGACGACGCCGAGAGCCGCATCCGGCACACCCGGGGCAAGTCGACTCCCGACCTCCTCCGTATCCGCGCCGGAGAGGTCGACGACATCCCCGCCGCCGTCGTCCTTCCCCGCAGCCACGACGAGGTCCTCGCCGTCCTGCGGGCCTGCGCGGACCACGGTCTGTCCGCCGTCCCCTTCGGTGGCG
The DNA here is from genome assembly GCF_040295385.1 of Streptomyces sp. NPDC002825. NCBI lineage: Bacteria > Bacillati > Actinomycetota > Actinomycetes > Kitasatosporales > Streptomycetaceae > Streptomyces > Streptomyces sp. NPDC002825. The sequence goes on along the minus strand of NZ_JBEOVH010000008.1, from coordinate 145,754 downwards.
GCACCTCCGTCGTCGGCGGCCTCGCGCCCACCACCAAGCGGCCCTTCGTCGCCCTCGACCTGCGGCGCCTCGACCAGCTGCTCGCCGTCGACGAGGTCTCGCGCACCGCCACCCTGCACCCCGGCCTGCGCGGCCCGCGGGCCGAGGCGCTCCTCAACGAGCAGGGCTGGACGCTCGGCCACTTCCCGCAGTCCTTCGAGTGGGCCACAGTCGGCGGCTTCGCCGCGGCACGCTCCAGCGGCCAGGCCTCGGCGGGCTACGGCCGCTTCGACGAGATGGTCCTCGGCCTGAAGGTCGCCACCCCCGAAGGCACCCTGTGGAGCGGCCGGGCCCCGCGCTCCGCGGCCGGTCCCGACCTGCGCCAGCTGATCCTCGGCTCCGAAGGCGCCCTCGGCGTGATCACCTCGGTGACCGTGCGCATCCGCCCGCTGCCGCAGAAGCGGATCTACGAGGGCTGGCGCTTCGCCTCCTTCGAGGCCGGCACCGCCGCCCTGCGCCGGCTGGCCCAGGACGGCCCGCGCCCCACCGTGCTGCGGCTGTCGGACGAGTCCGAGACCTTCATCGGTCTCGCGCAGCCCGACGCCATCGGCACCAGCGAACTCCCCGAGAACCCGGGCTGCATGGCCATCGTCGGATTCGAGGGCACCGAGGCCGACACCGCCGCCCGCCGCGCCGCCGCCCGCGAGGTCCTCCTCGCCTGCGACGGCGAGTTCATCGGCGAGGAGGCCGGTGACAATTGGGAGCACGGCCGCTACAACGCGCCCTACCTGCGCGACGCGCTGCTCGACGCCGGCGCGTTCGCCGAGACGCTGGAGACGGCCGCGTTCTGGTCCGCGATCCCCGGCCTCTACGCGGCGGTACGCTCCGCGCTGACCAGCACCCTCACCGAGGCCGGCACCCCGCCGCTCGTCATGTGCCACATCTCGCACACGTACGAGAACGGTGCCTCGCTGTACTTCACCGTCGTCTCCGCGCAGGGCGAGGACGCCGTCGCGCACTGGGCGCCGGTCAAGCGGGCGGCCAACGACGCGATCCTGGCGGCGGGCGGCACCATCAGCCACCACCACGGCGTCGGCACCGACCACCGTGACTGGTACGCCCGCGAGATCGGCCCCCTCGGCATCCGTATGCTGCAGGCGGTCAAGGCCGAGATCGACCCGTCCGGCGTGCTGAGTCCCGGGGTCCTGATCCCCCTCCGCTGAGCACCGTCCCCTCAACCGCGTACCGCCCGCTCGCCCCACCCTCCCGAACCTCTTCTTCTGCCGCCCGGAGGCCAGATCCATGCGACAGTTCACCGCCGTCGTCAACCCCACCGCAGGGGGATCCAGCGGCACGGCGAGCCTGCTCCCGCTGGCCCGGCTGCTGCGGGAGGCGGGCGCGGAACTCGACACCGTCTACAGCCGCAGCCTGGAACACGCACAGGAACTCGCCCGGGAGGCCGGAGCGAAGGGGCACGTCGTGCTGGCCGTCGGCGGTGACGGCATGGCCGGCACCGTCGGCGGCGCGCTCAGCGGCACGGACACGGTCTTCGGCCTGGTCCCCGCGGGCCGCGGCAACGACTTCGCGCGCGCCCTGGGGCTCCCCACCGACGCCCCGGGCCTCGCCAAGGTGCTGCTCGACGCCGAACCGCGGGCCGTCGACACCATCGAGGTGGAGTCCGCCCAGCACCGGGGGATCTGCATCCTCGGCAGCGTGTACGCGGGTGTCGACGCGGTGGCCAACCGCCACGCCAACGCCTCCCGGCTGCTTCGTGGCGCGGCCTCCTACTACGCAGGCGGCCTCCGGGCGGTCCTCGGCTGGAAGCCCGCCGCGTACCGCGTCACGATCGACGGGGTCCCGCACGAGCGCGCCGGCTACACCGTGGTCGCGGCCAACTCCGGGTTCTACGGCTTCGGGCGGAACATCGCACCGGGCGCACGCGTCGACGACGGCCTCCTCGACGTCGTGGTGATCAAGGAGGCGCCCAAGCGTCTCTTCTTCGCCATGATGAACGAGCTGAAGACGGGCGCGCACGTGAACCGTCCCCAGATCGAGATCCTGCGCGGCAAGGAGGTCCGCATCGAGGCCGACCGCCCCCTCCCGTACGGAGCGGACGGCGAGGTCGACGCGACCCTGCCGGTCACCCTCAGGGTGAGGCCCGCGGCCCTCCGCGTACTGGCCTGACCCGGCCCGGGGACCGCCCCGTGGCCGTGGACACGGCCGATGTCACCCGTCGACGAGCACCCTCGGCCGCGCAAACCTAGCGTGGAGGGTGGGAACCGACCCGACGGAAGGACCAGGGGCATGAACAGCGGAATGGAGAAGGCCAAGGGAAGGATCAAGGAGATAACCGGGAAGCTCACCGGCCACGAGCGACTGGAGGCCGAGGGCAAGACGGACCAGGTGAAGGCCAAGATCCGTAAGACGATGACGAACGTTCGCCACCGGGCCGAAGGCATCAGGGACTCACTCAAGCACGACCGTTCCTAGGGCCTCCGAAGCGTGCGGGTCGTCCGGCGCGGGCCGCGGCCGCGCGCTCAGCGGGGGCCGTGGGTCTGCAGGAACACCACCGGGCCGCCGTCCAGTCGGCCGGCCGCGTCCAGGTCGAGCAGGGCCGCGAGCGCCTTGGCGGTGTAGGTGCGTTCCAGGGCGAGGCCGGACTGCGCCGACGCGCGGGCGAGCGCACGGTCGCCGGCGGCGGTGGGGTGCGCGTAGCCGTCGCCCAGCCACGCGGTCTCGGTGCGGATCGCGTCGGGGGCGGGCTCCGCCCCGCGCAGATCGGCGCCCCGGGCCCTGAGCAGGGCCGTGGACCGGCGGGCCAGCCCGAGGAGGGTCGCGGAGTCCAGCCGCAGCGTGTCGTTGACCACGACACCGAGGACACGGGTGCGCAGTCCGGCGAGCCGCAGTCCGAGGGCAAGGCCCGCGGCCGTACCGCCGGAGCCGACGGCGGTGACGAGCCACGCCGGCTCCGGCAGCTCCCCGGCCTCGACCTGGGCGCCCAGCTCCAGGGCGATCTCGACGGCGCCGAGCGTGCCGAGCGGCGAGGAGCCGCCCGCCGGGAGGTAGTAAGGCGGAGTGAGGCGGTGCGCGTGTCGGGCGAAGAGCCACGGCGCGGCCAGGACCAGCCTCGTCCTGGAGTGCAGGAAGTGCAGCGTCGCGCCGGAGGCGCGCAGCCGTTCCAGCTGGGCCCGCACGTGCTCGTCGACCGGGTGGTCGATCAGGCCCAGGGCCACCCCGAGCCCCAGCTCCCGTGCGTACGAGGCGGCGGCGAGGCCCCAGTTGGTGCCGAGGCCGCCGACCGTGAGGATGGTCCGCGCGCCGCGCCGCCGGGCTTCCGGCAGCAGCCACTCCAGCTTGCGGACCTTGTTGCCGCCCCAGCCGCCGGTGCCGTATCCGCTCTCGTCCTTGACCCACAGTTCGGCGCGCCTGCCCAGGCCGGGCAGCGGCCGGACCGGCGTGGGAGCCTCGCCCAGCCGGAGGAAGGGCAGCGAGTCGGCCAGTGCGGGACAGCGCCGGTGCAGCAGCGGAGGAGGCATGGGGGAGACGGTAGGGCACCGGGGCGCCGACCGGACCGGCTTCGGCGCAGACGGTGGGACGGCCCGCTCACGGGGTCACGATCGGGAACTCCGGTTCGGGGGTGTCGAGGACCGCGAGCAGCCGCGGCAGGAGCGTGAGGTCACCCGTCATGGCGATGCCGTCGGTGCCCTTTCCGGCGAGGAGGGAGATGAGCTGGGGCTTGGTCATCGTCATGGTCAGGCCCGCGTCGGCGGAGGGGCGGGTGTCCGTGGTCCAGGTGAGCAGACCGTTGGCCAGGCGCAGATGCCAGTAGTCGCCGCCGATCCCGGGGCCACAGCCGGTCCAGGTCCTGGGGTGTGAAGCCCGTCGGTCTCATCCCGGGCCACCGCCGGTCCAGGTCTTGGCGTGAAGCCCGTCGGTCTCATCCCGGGGCCCGACCGGCCCTGCCACCCGGACGCGGCCCTCGCCGGAACGTCCGCGGGCCGGCCCGCGGACGTTCCGGACCCGGCCGCTCCGGTCGGTAGCCCGCCGCCGACGCGGGGCACGTCCGGCGCATCGCCGTCGACGCGCCCCGACGGTCGGTCAGCCGAGGATCCTGCGCTTCTGCTCCTCGAACTCGGCTTCGGTGAGCACGCCTTGCTCCTTGAGCTCCCCGAGCTGCTTGAGCTGGTCGAGCTTGCTCTCCATGTCGTCGGCGGGCTGTGCGGCCGGCGCCGCGGCGGGGGCGGGCGCGGGCGGCGCTTGGGCCGGCTGCGTCTGGTATCCCTCCTGAGCGGCCCACCGCCCCTGCTGGCGGCGCGACACGCGGTTGGACACGGCGGTCGCCGTACCCGCCACGACCGCCGTGCGGGCGACTCCGCGAAGTAGACCTGGCATGCGCGTTCTCCTTTCATGTCCCGCCCGAAGTCTTCGCGCGACTTTCGGGCCCCTCGGCCTCAGGGCCGAGGGTGACGCGTCAGTCCGTCTCCTCGGCCGCTTCGAGCGAGGCGAGGATGGCTTGTACCGGCACCCGCCCGGAGGCGACCAACTGGGCCCCGCCCCGCCGCAGGGCGGTGGCGAACGGCGCGGCCCACACGTTCTCGTAGATCAGCAGACCGGCGGAGTTGCCCGGCTCCACTGCGGCCGCGGCTTCCTCCAGGTCGTCCTGACCCAGCAGGCCCGACTGGGCACCTTCGAAGACGGCGAGGTCGAGATTGCCGTCCCCGGTGAGGTCCGCGATCTCCAGTGCGCTCACCGAACCGTCCTCGTCCTTCCTGATGAACATCAGGTCGAGGATCCGGATGAGGCCACGTTCCACCAGGTCGACCAGGAGCGGGAAGCCCTCGCCCGTCATGCGGTTGCCGGGGAACTCCACCACCACGTAGTCGATGGGGCCCATCTCGTCGAATTGCTCGCTCACTCACATCACCTCTGATCCGGGACCCCCGGTCGCCATTCCAACACCGGACGCCGCGTGGTGCATCCGGTACGCGTGACCGTCCCCGGCCTCAGCCGCGCGAGAGCGCCAGGTCGCGCAGCCGCCGCCAGTCCAGGCGTGACTTCGGCCGGGGCACGCCCGGGCGGTGGCGGGGGACGCGGACCCGCAGGGCTCCGGGGGTGATCACGCAGCGCACCGGTGTCCGGAAGGAGAGGGCCTCGCCGTCCACGCCGGCCTGCACCTCGGGTCCGTCGGCGTCGACGACGACCTCATGGGCGGTGAGGGTGGTGAGCTCGGCCCCGTGCGTGCCCCGGAGCAGATCGGCGGCCTGCACCGCGTTGTCGACCTTGATGCTCACGACGCCGAGGACACCCGCGTCGAGCCCGGTCCGCAGCCCGAGGCCGGCCGGGTCGCCCACGCGATACGGGTTGTTGCTCACGAGCACCCCCTGGGGGGAGTCGATCCTCGTTCCCGCGCAGTGGACGACCAGCCGTGAGCCGAGGTGATGGGTCAGGATGTCCGGCAGCATGCCGAGGATGGTGCGGATCTTGCCGTCACGGTACGCGGGACTCTGCACGACCTCGGCGTAGGCGCCGAACGACACGTTGTTGACGAAGGTGCGCTCTTCGACGCGACCCAGGTCGATCCGGAGTTCGACCCCGTCGGTGAGCGCCTCCAGACTCGTGGTCGGGTCGTCCCGGTCGAGTCCGAGATCGAGGGCGAAGTGGTTCCGCGTCCCGGCCGAGATCACCATGAACGGCACGTCGTGCTCTGCCGCCACTCCCGCGACGAGGGCCTGCGTACCGTCTCCGCCCGCCACACCGAGGAGGTCGGCGCCGTCCGCCAGGGCGTCGCGGGCGAGCTGGGCGACGTCCCGGGGGTGCTCGGGGTCGAGCAGCACGACCTGGGCGCCGAGTGCTTCGGCCCGCTCCTTGAGCCCGAACCTTCCGACCTTCCCACCGCCCGAGCGCGGATTCATGATGAGGAACGGACGCGCGGGCGGCGGGGTGCGGTACTCGGCAGGGCCGGCCGGGCCCGTGGTCTCGCCGAGCGCGGCCCAGCCCGCGGAGCACACCACCGCCCACAGCGCGAGCATGACGAACACCGTCCAGAGCAGTCCGACGGCAACGAAGAGCCCGATCACCGCCGCCTGCGCGGCCACGGCCAGGACGACCGCGAGCGCCCTGGTCACACCCTTGCGGCTGAGGGCCCACCACAACCCGGCCGCGCTCACGGCGAGTCCGGCCAGCGCGACAGCCGCGAGGCCGAGGCTCTTGAGACCCGCGAACAGCAGGGGGACGGCGGCCGCGGCGACCAGGGCGGCGATCGCCAGCCGGGCGGCCCACCGTTGTTTCGCACTGCTGTGCTGCCTGGCGACGTGGCCGCCCATGATTTCCTCCGTAGCTCGTCACTGCCCCCGTGCGCGGTGAGGTCCTCTTCGAGCGTCCCCTCACGCGGATCCCGCCGCCTGTCGGCGGCCTCCTCGTGCCGGGCCCCGCACCGGTTCGCGGGAACGACCGCGGAGACCGCTCATGATCGGTCCCCGCTCTCTCCGCACCCGGCATCGACACGAGGCGCCCGGCACGGACGCCACGCGGAAGGGGGAGCTGACCGGCGCGTGCGTCACGACCGGGCCTCCGGCGGAGCCCGGTCCCCGCTCCGGATGGAGCAACCCAGGATGCCGTCCTCGCGGCGATCGGGAGGAATGGAATGAGACAGGGGCGCCTCACACCAGGAGGACGGATGGCCGGCCCACCGGAAGCACCGCAGCAGGCTTCGCCGTCGGGAGGCGGGACACACCTGGCCGGCCCGGGCAGGATCGTACGCAAGGTGGCCTCGGCCGTTCTGATCGTCCTCGCCTGCATCCTGGTCCCCGTGTCGGTGCTGACCGTGTGGGTGCACGACATCGTCCTGGACACGGACCGGTACGTGGAGACGGTTCAACCGCTCGCCTCCGACCCCGCGATCGAGGCGGCCGCGAGCAACCGGATCGTCGAGGCCGTCGACGTACGAGTCGACGGCAAGCAGGTCACCGCCGAGCTGGCGGCCTGGCTGGAGTCGCAGGGCCTGCCGCCCCGGGCCGCCCAGGCCGTGAAGGGGCTGGCCCCCCAGCTGGACGCCGCCGTGAACGGAGCCGCGGAGAAGGTGGCGAACCGGTTCGTCGAGAGCGACAGGTTCGAGAAGGTGTGGACCACCGCCAACCGGGCCGCTCATGACGCCGTGGTGCACGCCCTGACCGGCAAGGGCCGCGGGGCGGTCGGCGTCGAGGAGGGCACCGTGACCCTCGACGTCGGCGCCGCTGTCGACCGCGTCAAGGAAGAACTCGTCGACGCCGGCGTGTCACCGGCCGAGAAGATCCCGGACGTCGACAAGCAGATGGTGCTCTTCCAGTCCGACAAGCTGGAACGCATGCAGGGCGCCGCGCACGCCCTCGACGTGCTCGGCAACTGGATGCCGGTCCTGACGGTGGTGCTCGCCGCGGCAGGCGTCCTCCTCGCGTACCGGCGCAGACGCGCCCTGGCGAAGACCGCCCTGGGCGCGGCACTCGCCTGCCTGATCGTCGCCATCGGCCTCGTCGTCGCCCGCCGTTACTACCTGGACCATCTGCCCCCGCAGGTGCAGTCCGAGGCGGCGGCAGCAGCGATCTTCGACCATCTCCTGCACTTCCTGCGGGTCACGCTGCGCACCGTCATCGTGCTGGGCGTGGTCATCGCTCTCGGCGCCTACTTCATCGGGCCGGGCGGATGGGCGCGCGCCGTAAGGGGCACCTCCGAGCGCACCGCCGACTCCGTGGCCCGGTGGGCGGACACCCACGGCATCCACACCGGTCGTCTGGGCACGTGGACGGCCGACTACCGGCGGTGGCTGACGATCGGCGTCCTGCTGCTGCTCGCCCTGCTGTTCGCCCTGTGGAACCACCCCACGGTCCTGACCGTGCTGCTGCTGGTCCTCATCTATCTGGCGGTGCTCGCGCTGATCGCCCTGGTGGCGGCGACCGGCCGCAGGAAACGCGCGGCGGGACCCCCCGCGCCTACGGCCCCTGGCCCGTGAAGGCGCGGCTCACCGGATGGGCCCGAGGGCGGCGGATACGTCCTGGTCCTCGCTCATGTCGTACTCGTCGACGCCGAGCTCCGCGCCCGTGGCATGGAGGAAGTCCAGGACCCTGCGGTCCAGGTGCCAGCCGAACAGGTCGGGTGCGTCCGCAGCGCCGGTGTCGTTGAAGTGACGCACGACGTTGAGCACTGATCCGCCGCCACCGGCCGCCAGTTGCCTTGCGAGGCGGGAGACGCGGTCCGTGTGGGGCTGGAGTCTGTCGAGAACGCGGTCGATCTGCTCGTCGACGCGCAGGCCGGGTTCGCGGCAGACGACGATCCACGCGTGGTCGACCGGGATCACAGCCGGTCCGGTGAGCCGGCTGCCGCGAACGGACACCTCGTCGGGAGCGATCCCCAGCTGGGAGGTCATGTCGTCTGCCGAGGTGTCGCGGCTGAACAGCGCGAAGGAGACGTACTGGTGCAGTGGCATTCCGTGGAGGATAGCCGCGACGGCGGCGACGAGTGTCGCTTGTTCCCTCGCCGCGGGGCCGGTTCGACGGCCCGTCAGCTGCCCAGGATCTCGTCGTTCGGATCGAAGGCGTGGTCGTCGAGCGGCAGGTCGCCGAGGATGTCGGAGCGGATCTCGCCGGTGAGCACGGACACGATGAACCGGGCGCTGGACACGGCGTGGTGCTCCCACTCCGGTCCACGGCCCGCGTGCGCGAGGACGGTCCAGTCCTCGGGGCGGACGTCGTGGCCGGTGAGCCAGTAGAGGCAGGCGCCGGTCCCCTCGACGTACGCGAAGGGGAGCAGCCCCGCTCCCTCGGCGTCCAGCTGCACGGGCCGGGGCTCGGGACCGACCTCCCACAACCGGGCCAGCACCTCGGCGCGCTCCTCCTTCATGGCCAGGAGGTCGTAGTCGGGGTCGGCGCAGTCGGGCTCCAGGATCCAGATCGTCTCGTCGAAGACGCCCCCGCCGTAGGTGTCGACGAGGTCCTTGAAGTCCTCCGGCAACGCGCCGCCCAGCCGAGCCTCCACCTCGCGCCAGCCCCGCGGCCGACGCTCCGCCGGTGGCGGGACGACGCGGGTGAGCCGTTCCACATCAGGATGCATCGAGGCGTCTCCGCGAGAGGGCTGGGGGCTCGGGGACGTTCAGGATAGTGATGCGGTCGGTGGGGGGACGTTGAGGCTGCCCCATGCGCACGGTGGTTTCCCTGCACGGCCCTCGGAGAAAGCTCGTCCAAAGTGTGGAACACGCCTGGAGTTCAGGGGGAACGGGCATGAACGCTAGTCTCCACGATCTGCTGATCAACCTCGCGGCCGCCGGCATCGCGTTCACCGCGGGCGCTTCGCGCCGCCGGATCTCCTTCGGCCTCAGGACGCGGGCGCTGCGCGCCTTCTGGAGACCGGCCGTCAACGGCGGGTTCTGGGTCGCGGTGGGCAGTTTCATGGAGGACGAGTACTACAGGCGGGAGCGCGCGGGCTTCGCCGGTCTCGGCGACATCGAGGCTTACGTCAAGCTGAAGAGCCAGCTGCACCGGGTGGGAATCCGTGACTTCGACCTGGGACCGGGGCATCAGGTCTCGAACGAGCAGCGGAGGAAGAACCTGATCCTGATCGGTGGACCGCACTCGAATCCCATGACGGCCTTGGTGCTTCAGAGCCTGTCCATGACGTCCACCTTCCGGTTCGGCGAGGCCGACGGGCCGGGAGGCAAGGACACCACGATCTACGACAGTCTGCTCGACGCGACGACGGACTGCCGGGTGGGGCCGGACGAAAGGCTCCAGTCCGACCAGGGGCTGATCATCCGGTGCGCCAACCCATTCGCCGCGGAGAAGACGGTGCTGATCCTCGCGGGCTCCTGGGGTTACGGCACCACCGCGGCCGCGGACCTGATCGAAAGCGGCGATTTCCTCAAGCATCCCGTCGTCAGGTCGAAGAGCCCCTTCGAGGCTGTCTTCAGCTGCCAGATCGTGGAGGGCGCGGTCGGCGAGATCACGCTCGGCTCAGTCCGCCGCCTCCGTCAGTAGCGGACAGCCTGGAAGCTGATACGAACGCCCGGGAAGCGCGCATCAGGCGACCACGACCAGCGGCTCGAGGCCGCGCCTGTCAGGAGCTCCGGCCCGGCGGACCGGTCCAGGGTTTGGGCGTCGGGACGTTGCGGAAAGCCGTGCCCCAGTCGCTCGCCGGCGGCAAAATCGCTTGAGCCGAGGTCGCGGGGACGACAGGATCGGGGGACATCGATGAGTTCTTCCCGGCGCCGCGGTCTGTCACTGTGACCCGCCCCATGCGGAGGACACACCCATGACGGAAGGCACCATGCCCGCTCCAGAGACACCGCCCGCCCGCGTCACCGCCGTGCTGCGGATTCTCGTGCTGTCCACGTTCGTCGTCCTGCTCAACGAGACGATCATGGTCAACGCGATCCCGCGGCTCATGCGCGAGTTCGAGGTCACCGCGGCAGCCGCCGGGTGGCTGTCCACGGCCTTCATGCTCACCATGGCCGTCGTCATCCCGGTGACGGGATGGTTCCTCCAGCGCGTGACCACCCGTACCGCCTTCGGTCTGGCCATGGCGCTCTTCCTCGCCGGCACGGCCCTGGCCGCCGCCGCGCCCGTCTTCCCCGTGCTGCTGGCCGCCCGCGTCATCCAGGCCAGCGGCACCGCCGTCATGATGCCGCTGCTCATGACGACGCTGATGACCCTCGTGCCCGCGCACGACCGCGGCCGTGTCATGGGCAACATCACCCTCGTCATCTCCGTCGCACCCGCCCTCGGCCCCGCGGCCTCCGGTGTGCTGCTGCAACTGGGGACCTGGCGCCTGCTGTTCCTGGCCGTGCTCCCCATCGCCGGAGCCATGGCCGTATTCGGTCACCGCAAACTGGTCAACATCGGCGAGCCGCAGGCCGGCCCGATCGACTGGTTGTCCGTTCCCCTGGCGGCCGCCGGCTTCGGCGCCCTCGTCTACGGCCTGAGCGGGCTCGGCGCCGAGAAGTCGGCCCACGCCCCCCTGCCCCCGGCGGTCACGACCCTGGCCGGCGCGGTGCTGGTCGGCCTGTTCGTATGGCGGCAGCTGGCGCTGCAGCGCACGTCCACGCCGCTGCTGGACCTGCGCGCCCTGACCTTCCGTCACTTCTCCGTGGCCCTCGGCCTGATGTGCCTGTCCTTCATGGCCCTCATGGGCGCCTTCATCCTGCTGCCGATCTATCTGCAGGAGGTGTGCGGCCTGACCTCGCTGCAGACCGGGCTCCTCCTCATCCCCGGCGGCCTGACCATGGGCCTGCTCGGACCGCAGGTCGGCAAGCTCTACGACCGCTTCGGCGCACCGCGCCTCGTCGTACCAGGAGCCGTACTCACAGCGCTCTGCCTCGCGCTGTTCGCCCTCACCGGCGAACAGACCTCGCCGTGGCTCGTACTCACCCTGCACGTGGCCCTGAGCGCGGGCATGGCGTTCGTCTTCACCCCCGTCTTCACCTCCGGCCTGTCCGTACTGCCGCCGCACCTCTACCCGCACGGCTCCGCCATCCTGGGCTCGCTCCAGCAGGTCGCGGCCGCAGCGGGCACCGCCCTGGTCATCAGCGTCATGTCCGGACACGCCGCCACGGCGGCCGCCGAGGGCGCCGACACCACCAGTGCCCTGGCCACGGGCGTCCAGTGGGGATTCGGCATCGGTGCCGGGCTCGGCGCCCTCGCCGTACTCGTCGCCTTGCTGGTCCGCACCCCGCCCGCTCCGCAGGAGCCTGCCGCGCCGGAACCCCAGGACGAGGACGGCACCGCGACGAACAAGACCGCCCACACACCCACCTGAGGCGGTCGGCGACCGGGGCCTGATCTCGCCGTGAAGGGACGACGCCCCGTCTGGACGGGCTCGTGTTCGTTCACGGCCGGACCTGGGTCACTGATCGGGCCGCCGACCGGCCGGTGCCCCGGAGCGCTCCGTGCGTTCCGGGGCACCGGTGCGTCCGGTCGCCGGTGCCCGCTCTTCGGCGTCCGCCCTGGTTCGGGTCGCCGTAGACCGTCTCCCCGGTGCCCCGCCCCCGCCGCCAGACCCTCCGACCTTCCGTCGCCGTGTCCACCACATCCCGCAGACCACACCCCCCGCCGCCCCGTACGCGGCCGTCACCCCCACCGTGCCGATGACCGGGCCCGCCAGGTACGCCGCCGCCCCCGCCACGGCGACGCCGAGCCACTCCCAGCGTCCGTCCAGGGCGACGAGGGCGACGAGCAGCAGGGCGTACCAGGAGTAGCCGGGGGTCAGCAGGAGGAACGTCGTGCTCGTGGTCGACAGGGCGCCCTGCCAGGGGCGTTCGGGGTCACCGCGCCACCACACCCACGCCGACACCGCCGCGACGCCGAGGAGTGCCGCGGGCAGTGCCCACGCGTCGGGCAGCACCAGGCGGAGCAGGGCGTAGCGGCCGCCCGCGCCCGCGTCGTCGTAGCCCTCCTCCCGCGCGTATCCGCTCAGGTAGCCGAGGACCGAAGCATCGGAGAGGAAGACGTACGGCAGGTACGTCAGCGCCACCGTCGCCGCGGCCGTCAGCGCCACGGCCGCGACCGTACGGGCCCGCCGGACTCCGGACAGCGCGCCGGGCAGGAGCACGGCGGGCAGCAGCTTCGCGGCGACGGCCAGACCGAGCAGCACCCCGCCCCGGACGCGGCGGCGGCGTGCCACCAGCGCGAGCGCGCCGACCGACAGGAGCACGGCCAGGACGTCGACGTGGGCGTTGTCGACCGCCTCCACGGGGACCGCCGGGCACCACGCCCACAGCGCGGCCTGCCGCGGATCCCCTCGCCGGCGCAGAAAGCCGAGCAGGAGACCGCTGACGGCCAGCGCGAGAACGGCCGAACCCACCTGGAGCCCCTTGTGGCGGACCCCGTCCGGCGACAGGGCGTGGACGAGGAGGAACCAGCCCTCGGCCACCGGAGGGTAGATCGTGTGCACAGCGGGCCTGTTGATCCGGGTGCACCGTCCGTCGCCGAGCGGCGCGAGCCCCGCGCCGTCCCGCCCGCACACCGCGGCGCCCGGGAAGAGCCAGTCGTCCCGGAGTCCGGCGAGCGCCGGGTCGGCGGGCGCGTGGTCGTACGGCGAGACGCCGGATGCCTGGACCCGGCCGTCCCACGCGTACCGGTAGGAGTCCGTGCTCGTCCGCGGGGCCGCCACCAGGCCCGTCGCCGTCACCGCGACCGCCCCGGCGAGGACGAGCGGGACGACGTGACGGCCGGGGACACGACGCAGGGCGACCGCGGCCGCCGCGAACACCGCCCACGCGCCCGCGTACCCGGCCAGAAAAGCCGTCCCGTGCGCGGCGCGGAGCAGGAGGACCAGCGACGCCGCCAGGAGCGACAGCAGAAGCGTGGTGACGACGACGGGAAGCGGGAGACGGCGGTCGCTGGTCATGGGCGCAGACTGGCAGTGCGCACGGCAGCGGGGGAGGAGACCCGGCGGGGCGTTCGGGTTTCGTAAGGTGTCGGACGGTCCGCGGAGCCGCTCGCGGCGGTGTCATGGACGGCATGACCTTCCGCATGCCCCGGCTGCCCCGCCCCGCGTTCCGGCCCCCGGCCGTCCGACCGCCCACGTTCGCCGGGCGCCTTCACGACGCCAGGACCGCGACGGCCGTCGGCCGCTGGCTCGGCGCGGCCTTCGGCGTCTGTCTCGTCACCGGTCTCGTCAGCCACTACCTCCAGCAGCCGCCGGACTGGCTCGCCGACCGTCTGCCCGCCCGGCCGGTGTGGGGGTACGCGTTCACCCAGGGCCTCCACGTCGCCACGGGACTGGCGGCGATCGTGCTGCTCCTGGTCAAACTGTGGGCGGTGTACCCCCGGTTGTTCGTGTGGCCGCCGGTGCGGTCCGTGCGGCACGCGCTGGAGCGGCTGTCCGTCGCGGTCCTCGTGGCCTCGGCCGTCTTCGAGGTCCTGACGGGGCTCCTCAACATCGTCGAGTGGTACCCGTGGCCGTTCTCCTTCGTCCCCGTCCACTTCGCCGTCGCCTGGGTGGCGACCGGCTCGATCCTGCTGCACATCGCCGTCAAGGCCCCCGAGATCAGGGACCACTGGGGGCGGCACTCGGCGGGTACCGGAACCCTGCCGGCGCAGGACGCCGTCGACCGCCGCTCGCTGCTCCTCGCCACCGGCGCCGCCGTCGGCGTGGTGACGCTGACGACCGTCGGCCAGTCCTTCACCCCCCTGAAGGCGCTCGACCTCCTAGCGCCCCGGCACCCCGACCACGGCCCGCAGGGGCTGCCCGTGAACCGGACCGCCGCCGCGGCCGGTGTCACGGCACCCGCACTGGCGGGCTGGCGTCTGGAGGTCGCGGGCCCCCGCCCGTACGTCCTCACTCTCGACGCCCTGAGATCGATGCCCCGCGCCGGAGCCCGGCTGCCGATCGCCTGTGTCGAAGGCTGGAGCGTCGACGCCGACTGGGGCGGGGTACGCCTCCGGGACCTGATCGAGCGGGCCGGTGGACGGCCGGGCCGGGACGCCGTGCGGGTGACCTCGCTGGAGGTGAGAGGTGCCTACCGGGTGATGGAGATGGGCGCGGAGTACGCCGACGATCCGCTCACCCTCCTCGCCCTCACCCTCAACGGACAGCCGCTCACCCTCGATCACGGCTTCCCGGCGCGGATCATCGCCCCCGGCCGCCCCGGCGTCCTGCAGACCAAGTGGGTGCACAGGCTGGAGGTGCTGTGAGGACGGTGAGCGTGCTGCGGTACGGACTCGGGGTGCTGGGCGTCGCCCTCGTGGGGCTCGGTGCGTGGCTGGTGGTGGACCAGCCCGATCCGCTCGGTGTGTTCGTGTGGCTGGCCGGCGCCCTCGTCCTGCACGACGGGATCCTCGCCCCGCTCGTCCTGGCCGTGGGGCTGCTGCTCGCGGGACGGCGCCGACGGGGCCTGCTGCGCGGGGCGTTGCTGGTCGCGGGGAGCGTGGTCCTGGTGACGCTCCCCCTCCTCGCGCGGCCGGGCGCGCCGCCCAACCCCTCGGCGCTGCCCCTCCCGTACGGGCGGAACCTCGCGATCGTCCTCGCGGCCGTGACCGTGGTGACGGGCGTGCTGATCGCCGTGCGGCGGTGGCGGGAGCGCCGTCAGGGGCGGGCGGCGGCGGACGACTGAGGGGCGAGCGACAGGAACGTACGTCCCTCCAGGGTCCACTGCTCGGAGACCTCCCAGCCGGCACCCCGCGCGTGCACGGCCAGGGCGCGGCTGCCGGCCCGCGCCCAGGGGAACGGCGCCCCGTGTCCGCCCCGGCCGTCCTCGACCCGTACCTCACAGCACTCGTCGACGTCCACGGGCGCGCATTCCGCGATGACGCGCCCGGAGGGCGACACGAGCCGCCGGAGCCGGCGGAGCAGTGCGGCCGGGTCGCCGCCGATCCCTATGTTGCCGTCGATCAGCAGCGCCGTGTCCCAGCGCCCCTCGGCGGGCAGCGGTTCGAACACCGACCGGCACAGGGCCGACCCGCCGAGCCGCAGCGTGCGGGCGACGGCCTCGGGACTGATGTCGATGCCCAGGGCGCGCCGGCCCTCGGCCGCCAGGGCGGCGACGAGCCGACCCGGTCCGCAGCCGATGTCGAGGACGGTGCCCCGGCAGCGGTCGAGTACGGAGCGGTCGGCGCTGTCGGGCGCCATGCACCAGCGCTCGACCTCCAGGGGCAGGAGCCACCCGTCGTGCCGGCGCAGGAACAGCGGGCCCCTCCCGGTGCGCAGGGCGCAGTCGTACGGGCCGGCCCGCCATGCCGTGGTCGTGGTCAACAGCCCGCTCCCGTGGTCGCGCCGGTCAGTTCGGTGTGGCGGGCCGCGAAACGGGTCCCCGGGGCGGCGGCCGCCACCTGCCGTGCGTCCGACGCGGTGTCCACGTCCCGCAGGACGGGCAGGTCGCCGACGCGCAACCCGGCCGCCCGCAGCCGGGCGTACTGGACGGCGCCCGTCTCGGGCGCGGACATGGGGACCCCGAGCAGGAGAGCAGGGTCGGGACGGGCGAGACCGAGAGCCCAGAAGCCCCCGTCGGCGGCCGGTCCGAACCAGGCGTCGTACGCGTCCCAGCGCAGGCCGGGGGCCAGAAGTCCGGGTGTCACCTGCGGGGTGTCCATGCCGATGAGCAGGGCGGGCCCCGGGCAGCCGGCGAACGCGGCGGCCAGGCGCACGTCGAGCCCACCGCTCGCCTGGGCGACGACCTCGAAGCCCGCCGGCAGCCACGGGCCCGGCCGCCCGTCGAGCACGAGGACGTGCCGGTCCGCGGGAACGCGTACCGCGACGGAGAGCGTGTCGGCGAGCGCGGCCTCCGCGAGCGCGGCGGCCTCCTCGGGGGTGAACGGGGGTGTGAGCCGCGTCTTCACCCGGCCGGGCCGGGGCTCCTTGGCGATGACGAGAAGGGTGGTTGCGAGGGGCGTGGCGGCGGGTGGCGTGGTGCCGCGGGGCCCGGTCACGGACGACCCCCGCCCGCCGGCGCCGGTTCGTCGAGCACCTTGCGCATGTCGTGGACCGCCTGCCACGTGCCCTTCCACGTACCCGTGACCTTGGACCGGCCGGTACGGGACAGGTACGGGACGTCGACCTCGCGCACCCGCCAGCCGGCGTCGGCCGCCCGCACGACCATCTGCAGCGGGTAGCCGCTGCGCCGGTCGTCGAGACCCAGGCCGAGCAGCGCCTCGCGGCGGGCGGCCCGCATGGGGCCGAGGTCGTGCAGCCGCAGTCCGGTGCGCCGGCGCAGCAGCCAGGACAGGGCGAGGTTCCCGGCCCTCGCGTGGGCCGGCCACGCGCCGCGCTCGGTGGGGCGCCGGCGGCCCAGGAGAAGCTCGGCGGAGCCGTCGGCCACCGCACCGACGAGACCGGGCAGCAGCCCGGGGTCCAGCGAGGCGTCGCAGTCGCAGAAGCAGACGAACTCGGCGTCGGATGCGAGCAGTCCGGCGTGGCAGGCCGCGCCGAAGCCACGCCTCGGCTCGTGCACCACGGTCGCGCCGAGATCGGCGGCGATGCCGGCGGAGCCGTCGGAGGAGCCGTTGTCCACGACGATCGCACGCCAGCCGGCGGGAACCCGTGCCAGCACCCACGGCAGGGCTTCTGCCTCGTCGAGGCAGGGAAGGACGACATCTACGGTCATGGGGGTCACGTCTCCCACCGTAGGAAGCGCAGGGCCTCCCGGGGCCGCTCGACTCCTTACGAAACGCGGACGTCGTCCGACGTACGCCCGGGTGGCCGTGACCGCCCGGCCGACGGATGCGACGCTGTCCGGCATGAGCGAGCACAGCGCCCCGACGCCCCCGGCCCGGATCCTGGTGGTGGACGACGACCCCACCGTGGCCGAGGTGGTGACCGGATACCTCGACCGGGCCGGATTCGCCGTGGAGCACGCGGCCGACGGCCCCGACGCCCTGCTGCGCGCCGGGGAGCGGCGGCCCGACCTCGTCGTGCTCGACCTGATGCTGCCCGGTCTGGACGGCCTCGAGGTGTGCCGGCGCCTGCGGGAGGCCGGGCCCGTGCCGGTGGTCATGCTGACCGCGCGGGGCGACGAGGAGGACCGGATCACCGGCCTGGAGGTGGGGGCCGACGACTACGTCACGAAGCCGTTCAGCCCGCGCGAACTCGTGCTGCGCGTCGAGTCCGTGCTGCGCCGCAGCCGCGGAACCGGGCCGACGGCCACCCGCACGGTGCTGCGCGACGCGGACCTCACCGTGGACCCGGCCACCCGGAGGGCCACTCGTGCGGGCAGCGAACTCGCCCTCACGCTGCGGGAGTTCGACCTCCTGGCGTACTTCCTGGAGCACCCCGGCGCCGCGCACACCAGGGAAGAGCTGATGAAGCGGGTGTGGGGCTGGGACTTCGGTGATCTGTCCACGGTCACGGTCCACGTCCGGCGGCTGCGCGCGAAGATCGAGGACGATCCGGCGCGGCCCCGGCTCATCCAGACGGTCTGGGGCGTCGGGTACCGCTTCGAGCCCCGGAAGGACGGGGAGTGACTTGAAGGACGTCCTGCTGATCGCCGGCTTCGCCCTGGCGGGCGCCGTCTGCGCCGGTCTCGCGGGCGCGCTCGTCCTCCGCCTCGTACGGCATCGTTCGGTCGCGGTCTCCCTGACCGTGGTCGCGGCCGTCACGGTGACGGCGATGCTCGCCGGGACGCTCGCCGTCGCCCAGGCGATGTTCCTGTCCGCGCACGACCTGTGGGTGGTGACCGTCGTCGTGGCCATGGCGGCCCTCGTCTCGCTCGGCACGGCCCTCGTCCTGGGCCGCTGGGTGGTGGCCCGCAGCCGTGCCCTCGCCCGCGCCGCGCGCGACTTCGGCGACGGCGGCCGCTTCTCCGCTCCCGGCGGCGCCGCGACCGCCGAACTCGCCGCGCTCGGCCGTGAACTGGCGGCGACCAGTGCCAAGCTCGACGCGTCCCGCAAGCGCGAGCGTTCCCTGGAGGCGTCGCGCCGCGAGCTCGTCGCCTGGATCTCCCACGATCTGCGCACCCCGCTGGCGGGGCTGCGTGCCATGGCGGAGGCCCTCGAGGACGGCATGGCCGACGACCCCACCCGCTATCACCGGCAGATCCGCACCGAGGTCGAGCGTCTGACCGGCATGGTCACCGACCTCTTCGAGCTCTCCCGCATCCACGCCGGCGCCCTGATCCTCAGTCCGAGCCGCATGTCCGTGTACGACCTGGTCGGCGATGCCCTGAGCGGCGCCGACCCGCTGGCCCGCGAGCACGGGGTACGGCTCGTCGGGGAGGAGGTCGCGGCCGTACCCGTCGAGGTGGACGGCAAGGAGATGACCCGCGTCCTCGCGAACCTCCTCGTCAACGCGATCCGTCACACGCCGGCCGACGGAACCGTCGCGGTCGCGGCCGAGCACCGCGAGGACGCCGTCGTCCTGTCCGTCACCGACGGCTGCGGCGGCATCCCCGACGAGGACCTCACCCGCGTCTTCGACACCGGCTGGCGCGGCACCGAGGCGCGCACCCCGCCGGCCGGCGCCGGGCTCGGCCTCGCCATCGTCCGCGGCATCGTGGAGGCCCACGCGGGCCGCGCCGAGGTCCGCAACGTCCCCGGCGGCTGCCGCTTCGAGGTCACCCTGCCGGCGGCGGCGAGCTGACCCCGGTCAGGCGAGGGCCGCCGAGGCCCGCTGTCCGGCCCGCGCGAACTCGGCCATGCCCTCGGCGAAGCCGACCTCGGGTCGCCAGCCGAACTCTCCGCGAAGCCGGGACGAGTCGGCGGTGACGTGCCGGACGTCGCCGAGACGGTACTCGCCCGTGATCACGGGCTCGGGGCCACCGCACGCCCGGGCGAGTGCGACGGCCATGTCGCCGACCGTGTGCGGTTCGCCGCTGCCGGTGTTGTACGTGCTGAGGGCGCCGGCCGGCAGCCCGTCGGCGGCCTCCAGGGCGACCAGGTTCGCCGCCGCCACGTCCCGTACGTGCACGAAGTCCCGCCGCTGGCCCCCGTCCTCGAACACCCGGGGCGCCTCGCCCCGGGCGAGGGCCGAGCGGAAGAGGGAGGCCACACCGGCGTACGGGGTGTCGCGGGGCATCCCGGGCCCGTACACGTTGTGGTAGCGCAGCGACACCGCCGTGCCGCCCACCGCGCGCGCCCAGGCCGCCGCCAGGTGCTCCTGGGCGAGCTTCGTCGTGGCGTACACGTTGCGGGGGTCGACCCGGGCGTCCTCGCGGACCAGGCCGGGAACGAGTTCGGCGTCGCAGGCAGGGCAGCGCGGTTCGAAGAGGCCGGCGTCGAGGTCCTCCAGGCGGCGGGCACCGGGCCGTACGACACCGTGCGCGGGGCAGTCGTACCGGCCCTCCCCGTACACGACCATCGACCCGGCGAGGACGAGCCGCCGCACGCCGGCGTCCGCCATGGCGGCGAACAGGACGGCCGTGCCGAGGTCGTTGCAGCTCACGTACTCCGGGGCGTCGGCGAAGTCCTTGCCGAGACCGACCATGGCGGCCTGGTGGCACACCGCGTCGACGCCCCGCAGGGCTGCGCCCACCGCCAGCGGATCCCTGACGTCCGCGTGGAGGAACTCCACGGCCGGGACCTCGGGAGTCACGGGGTGGGCGCTGGGCAGCAGGGCGTCGAGAACCACCGGCTCGTGCCCGGCGTTCGTGAGGGCGCTGACGATGTGCGAGCCGATGAACCCGGCTCCTCCTGTGACGAGTACACGCATGGCCGCGACGCTACGGACCGGAGGCGCGATCAGGAGGCGGCCGCGCCGGTCCGTAAGACTTCCGTCATCGGTCCGGGGCTGTCCGGTCAGGGGCGGATCACCTTGGATGGCGGACGAAGGTGAACGAGCGGTACGGGGAAGGAGGCCGTGGTGGAGAGCGTCACGAGGAAGCGGCGGTCATGGGTCGTGGTGATTGTCGCGGGTCTGGCGGCGGCGGTGGCCGGGTTGCTGTGGTTCAAGCCCTGGGCGCTGTGGGTGGACGAGACGGTGAACGAGGCGCTGCCCACCGCGAGCGCGACCCCGAGCGGACCGGCGACGGGCGAGCCCTCCTCCGCGCGGGCCACCCCCGCACCGTCAGGCCCGGTCACCGTCGCGGAAGGCAGCTTCGTCAGCCACGAGCACGCCACGACCGGCACGGTGAAGATCGTCCGGCTCACGGACGGCACGCACACGCTCCGGCTCGAAGGCCTGGACACGAGCAACGGCCCGGACCTGCGCGTCTGGCTGAGCGACGCGCCCGTGAAGCGGGGCAGGGCGGGCTGGGGCGTCTTCGACGACGGGAAGTACGTCGACCTCGCCAAGCTGAAGGGCAACAAGGGCGACCAGAACTACCCGCTGCCCGCCGGCTTGGACTGGTCGAAGTACCCGAGCGTCAGCATCTGGTGTGCCCGCTTCGACGTCTCGTTCGGAGCAGCGACGCTCGCCCGCACCTGACGGGCCTGGTCGTCGCCCGTGTGCCCCGGCCGCCGTGCTTCGGTGCGCGCTACGACCGGGGCCGCCCCGACTTCGATGACCCAGACGGCACTGCAGCGCGCGGAGGTCCACAGGTCAACTCGTGTGGCACACGGGGCCGACCGACTGGTCCGGCAGGTACGTGGAGCGTTCCTCCGGGGTGAGGTCGCGGTTGACGGTTCTGCAGATGCGCTTGACCGCGTCGGCGGGTCGGGGGAAGTCCACGTTCCACAGCCGCTCGGTCTTGTCGAGGCTGCCGGTGGCGACGTTGCGCCCGCCAGGACGGAAGGCGACCGAGAGCACCTCTGCGGTGTGCCCCGGCAGGAAGGCCCGGGACGCGCCGGTGGACGTGTCCCACAGCATCAGGTTCCAGTCGTCGCTGCCAGTGGCGAGCGTCTGGCCGTCGGGGCTGAACGCCACGGAGAGGACCTGGTCGGCGTGGCCGGGGAAGGTCCTGACGACCTTGCGGGCGTCCACGTCCCACAGCCGTGTCATCCCGTCGGCACTGGCAGCGGCGACCGTACTGCCGTCGGGGCTGAACGCCACCGAGTACACCTGGTCCGAGCGTCCGATCAGCGGGGGACGTGACTTGTGGGTGCGCACGTCCCACAGTCGTACCGTTCCGTCGCCGCCGCCGCTGGCGAGCATGCCGCCGTCGGGGCTGAACGCCACGGAATGCACCATGCCCGTGTGTCCGGTCAGCTTGGCGAGTTCGGTGCGGGTGCGCACGTCCCACAGCCGTACGGTCTGGTCGGTACTGCCGCTGGCGACCGTGTTCCCGTCGCGACTGATCGCCACCGACTGCACCTCGGCCGTGTGTCCGGTCAAGGTGGTGGGAGGTGTATCGGCGTCAAGGTCCCACAGCTGCACGCGGCGGTCGTAACCGCCGGTGGCGAGGATGTCTCCGTCGCGACTGAACGCCACCGCCGAGACCCCGCCGGTGTGCCCGGTCAGGACCGTACTCGTCTTCCCGGCGCCGATCGACCAGAGCCGTACCGTCTTGTCGCGGCCTCCGGTGGCGAGGGTCCGTCCGTCGGGGCTGAACGCCACCGAATAGACGATGTTGGAGTGCCCCGCCAGGGCCGCCAGCGTCGCACCGGTGGCAATGTCCCACAGCCGCACCGTGTGGTCGCCGCTACCGGTCGCGAGGGTGCGGTTGTCGCCGCGGAACGCCACCGAGAGCACTTCGCCGGCGTGCCCGCTGAGCTTGGTGCGGAGGGTACCCGCGGGCATGTTCCACAGCATCGCCGTCCCGTCGGTGCTGCCGCTGGCGAGGGTCTGTCCGTCGGGGCTGAACGCCACCGAGTACACCTGGTTCTCGTGCCCGGTCAGCTTGGCGCGTTCGGTGCCGGTGGCCACGTCCCACAGGCCCACGGTGGTGTCCCAGCTGCCGGTGGCGAGGGTCTTTCCGTCGGGGCTGAACGCCACCGAGTACACCTGATCCTTGTGCCCGGTCAGGGTTGCCCGCGTCTTCCGGGAGGCTACGTCCCAGAGCCGCGCCGTGTGGTCCGCGCTGCCGGTGGCAAGGGCGTGTCCGTCGGGGCTGAACGCCACCGAGTTCACACCGTAGGTGTGCCCTTTCAGGGTCGCGCGGTGTTTTCCGGAGGCTACGTCCCAGAGCCGCGCCGTGCGGTCGACGCCACCGGTCGCGAGGGTGCGGCCGTCAGGGCTGAACGCGACCGAGAACACCGTGTCGGCGTGGCCCGTCAGGGTGGCGCGGCTCTTGCCGGTGGCCACGTCCCACAGCCGTACCGTGCCGTCGGAACTGGCGCTGGCAGAGGTACGGCCGTCCGGGCTGAACGCCACCGAGCTCACCGCGAGGGTGTGGCCGGCCAGGCGGCGGTGCACGGGGAGGGCGGCGGCGGTCTCCAGGCTTTCGACGGCGTCTTGCGTCGGGCTGGTGCGGTACGCCTGGACGGCCAGCAGTGAGGCGAGGTCCGGGTTCGTGGTCATGGCCAGGTTGGCCTGGACGGCGAGCTGCCGGGAGAGCGCCGTCTGCCGTGCGGAGACTGCCGAGCGCCACTGCCACAGGGCCCCGCCCGCGGCGGCGAGTGCGAGGACGAGCAGGCAGGCGAGGAGTGCGTTCAGCCGTCTACTGCGCCGGATCACCGCTTGCTGGCGGTCCTTGCTGGCGGTGAGAAAGGCCGCGATGTCGGCCGGCAGACGACGGCTTTGCGACCAGTCGAGGCCCTCCGCGAGGGCCGTTCCGCCGAGCAGGTCTCCCGTGTCGGACTTCTCCGCCCAGCGGTCGCGCCGCTCCCGGGCGTGGTCGAGCCATTCCTGGAACCGGTGGTCCTGGTCGACCCACTCGCGCAGTCGGCCCCAGTCGCGGATGAGCGCGTCATGGATCAGCTCGGCCACCGGCTGCCCGGGCGGGGCGTCGGGGTCGTGGGGGTCGTGCAGCGTCTGCGTGATGATGATGCGATGGCGGGTCAGGGCCGCCAGCACCTCGTCGACGTCCCGGTTGCCGTCAGGCGCTCCGCCGGGGTCGGCGGCCAGGTCGCGCAGCTCCGAGAGAGGGAGCTGCGCCCGGATGGCGGGCACCGGGTGACGGGGGTCGGGTGGACGTACGAGGGAGGTGAGGATCCGCCGGGCGATGGGGAGCTGGTCGGGGCGCAGCCGGTCCAGAGCGGTGTCGCACCACGTCGTCAGGCTTCCGGTGACGGCCCCGATGCGGTGGTACGCGTCATGGGTGAGGTACCCGTCCTCGCGCCGCTCCCACAGTTGGCTGAGCGTCAGCTCGAGCAGGGGGAGCAGTGTCACGGGCGCTTGTCGGGCCGTGGCTCCCTCGGGCGTCGTCGCCAGGACGTCACTCACGATCTGCTCCGACAGTCCAGGCTGGAAGCGCAGCCCGACATCGTGGGCGGGCAGGGTGACAATGTCCTTCAGGTCCTGCCGGCTCAGCGTGCGCGGAACGTTGAGGAGCCCTGGCATGGCGGCCTGCAACAACCGGGGAGCCAGGGCGGCCAGCTGCGGATAGAAGTCGTCGCGCATGATCAGGATCACGTCGAGGCCGGAGTGGTCGGCGACCGCCTCCGTGATCTGGTCCGCGATCACCGGCCGACGGTCGGCACCGTCGCTCCCGGCAGGTTGGGTGAGGAACTCCTCGAACTGGTCGATGACCAGCACGATGCGGTGGCACGTGGGTTCCGCCGTCAGCCGGCGGCTCACGGCGGCGGCGAGTCCGTCCGAGGCGGCCCCGGCCAGACCCGCGCGTTCGAGTTCGACGGGAAGGTCCCGCATCGGCCGGACCAGAACGGGCAGCCACCGGTCGCTGCCCGGCAGTTCGCCCGCCTCCAGCGCACGCAGGACACCGGCCCGGATCAGGGACGACTTGCCCGAGCCGGACGGACCGAGCAGCAGCGTGAGCCGCCGCTGCCGAGCGAGGTTCGTCAGCACGTGGCCCACCGCCTCGGCCCGGCCCTCGAACCAGCGGGCGTGTTCCTCGGTGAACGGCTCCAGTCCCCGATAGGGGCAGACCTCCTGTTCGGCCAGGTCCGGCCACACCTCGCGCAGTACCTGCGTGGGCGTGGCGTACGCGATGCTCTGCCCCCGCTCGTACGCGTCAGGAGCGGTGATCTCGGTGACCATGCCGATCACCAGTCCGTTCACCTCGTCCAGTACCGGACCGCCGCTGAAACCCGTGGTCAGGTCGTTGGCCGAGGTGAGCTGCAGATGCGCGCCCCTGCTCCCGGTGGCCGGCAGCAGATCTCCCGCCACGCCGTAGCCGAAGTGCCCCTCCAGCGGGGCCTGGACCGGGAAGCCGAAGGAGCTGACCGGATGGCCCCGGCGGCCTGCGGCAGAGCCCAACGGCAGCGGCGTCACGGCCGGGGGCGTCAACGGCAGCCGGACGATGGCCACGTCGTCGCCCGCAGAGGCGCGCCACGGCCCCTCCAGGACCTGCCCGTCCACCCGGGGCGCGCCCTGCGCATGGGGGAAGGCCAGCCGCACCTGGTCGCCGGGCCCGCTTCCGGCGGCCTCGACGACGTGCGCGCACGTGACCAGGATGCCCTCGGCCACCAGGAACGCCGACCCGGCCACCGTTCCGTCAGGTCCCAGGACCTGGGCCACGGCAGGCGGCAGCCCTGGCGTGCGAGGGCCGTCCGGTCCTGGCACCGGGGTGCCGGAGCCGGTCACCGCGGGTCGTTCCGCTCGCTCGGATGCGGTGGCGGCTGAGTGGAATCGCTCGATTTCCAGGCCACGGTCACCGTCAGATGGCAGCCGGCACCGGTCTTGGTGATCACGGCCCCGGCGGCGAACGAGAGGTCGATGCCGAACTGGACGGTGATGTCGTGGGGGCGGGCCTTGCGCAGTTGATCGAGGGCGACGCGGGCGGCCGCCGTCACCGGCTCCAGCGCCTGCTGCAGTGTCTCCGGCAATTCATGGATGGCCTCGCCGATGCGGCCGGCCTTCACCGGTCCCTCCGCCGTGGCCGGAGCCTCGACCAGGACGTAGCCCCCGCCGTCCAGGGGGATCCGAGCAAGGGGCGCCACGACTCCTCCTCCGCCTCAGGTACACGGAAACGGGGCGGACGGGCCCGCGCCCGGGTCCTGGCCAGCCTTGCAGGACCGACGGCCGACCGCATGGCGGAATGGGCTTTACGCGTGAGCCGCCTGCTCGCCTGCTGAGGGAGACCTCACACGACGACCACCCCGACGGACGCCACGGGGTTGCAGCCGTACCCCTGGGCGTTCCAGGGCGCGCGTGACGGCTGGGTGTCGCCGTGCGCGTCGGTCGCGCGGGCCAGCAGACGGTACGGGCCCGGCCGGCGGGGCGTCCACCGGTACGACCAGCCGGTCCAGGCATACGGTCCGGACGGCGGCTCGACCACGGCGTCGTGCCATCCCTCGTCGCCGTCCGGGCCTTCGTCCACGCGGCCGTCCTCTCCGGTGCGCCCGTCCACGTCCTCGTACGCGGCCCGCACCTCGACCCGGCGGACAGGAACCCCGCCGCCGGACCAGGCCCGGCCCCGTACCAGGGTCTCGTGGCCGCGGCGGATCGCCGAGTCCGGTTCGGGGGCGGTGATGAGGGACTTCACCCGGACGGTCGTCACGGGCCCGTCGGGGGTGCCGCGCGACGTGCGGTAGACGTACTCCTCGACCTGGAAGACCCCGCTGAACGGCTCCGTCACGGCCCGCGCCTCGACCAGCCACTTCACGTCGGCGACCGCGTACCACCCGGGGACGACGAGACGGACCGGCGCGCCGTGCGCGGGCGCGAGCGGCTCGCCGTTCATATGGGTCGCGAGGAGGGTGTCCGGGTGGACGGCCACGGCGAGCGGGAGGCTCCGTTCGAAGGGCGCCTCACGGCCGAGCACGGTGCCCGAGTCGGCTCCGGCGAAGACGATCTCCGTGGCTGCCGGGTCGATCCGGGCCAGGGCGGCGAGTCGCCGGAAGGGCACGCCCGCGAAGTGCGCGCATCCGACGGCCCTCTGCCCCCAGGGCAGCCCCGGCGGGCGGGGTGACATCTGGCTGCGACCGTTCCCCGCGCATTCCATGACGACGTCGTACTCCCGGCGCTCCATCGTGAGCAGCTCGTCGTAGCCGACGTCGAACGGCTCGGCCACGGCTCCGCGGAGCCGCAGACGCCACCCGTGGGGTGTCGTCCGCGGGATGCCGAAGTGATCGCGTACGAACAGGGCGCCCGTCGGCGTCACCGGATCGGCGAGCGCGGCCGAGGGCGTCTGGGCGTTGTACGGGTCGACGGTGACCGTCTCGGGCGCCCAGGCCCGCGCACCGGACCCGAGGCGCATGGGCCATGTCGTCATGGCTGCCTCTTTCGTCGGTTCATTCCGGCGGGTGGGTGCGCAGCCACTCGGCCCAGGTGACGGTGCCCCGGTTGCCTTGGGGGCAGGTCAGGTCGCGGGCGGCACGCCCGACGGCGGACGGGACCGGAACACGCAGCAGCCGTCGCCGCCTGCCGCGGATCCGCTGCCATGTCGCGAGCAGCTCGCCGAGGGTGAGCACCTCCGGCCCGCCGAAGTCCGCGCAGTGCCCGCCGGGACCTTCGGCGAGTCGTCCGACCAGGTACGCGGCGAAGTCGCGCGAGTCCACCGGCTGGGTCCGCAGATCGGTGGGCAGGGCCATCACGGGCAGCCGGGCCGCCTTGCCCAGCATCCGGTCGGTCAGCCAGTGGAACTGGGTGGCCCGGAGGATCGACCAGGGCACCCGCCCGGCGCTCACCAGCCCCTCGGCGGTGTGCTTGACGCGCATGTACGGGATGCGGGCCCGGTCGACGCCGACGATGGACACATGGGCGAAGTGGGCCACCCCCGCCCGGGCGGCCGCGTCGAGCAGTCGGCGGGTTCCGTCGACGTCGACGTCCGGCGGGCTGCGCCAGAAGTCGACGGGCAGGAGGAAACCGCGCCTCGCCGCGGGGGAGAGCGTCGCCGCGTGGACGATCACCTGGGCCCCGGACACCGCCGCCGTGATGCCCTCGCCCGTGGCGAGGTCTCCGCGGATCCACTCCACGTCGGGATCCGATCCCGGTGAGCGGGCGAGTACGCGCACGTGGTGCGAAGGCTTCAGCCGCGCGACCACGTCCCGTCCGAGATGCCCGGTACCGCCCGTGACCAGAACGGTGTCCATCGGCAGCACCTCCGGATCGAGCAGGTCGGCCCCCGCTCCACTGTCTCACCACGGCGGCCCACCAGCATGTACGGCACCCGTGCGCGCTCCTGGGCGGGCTCGGGCGCGGAGGTGTCACTCCGGCGCCCGGATGCGCCCCGCTCACAGCGCGTCGCGGGCCCCGCGGGGAATCGCCAGGTCCGTCAGGAGCGCCTCGCCGGGGCGGAGGGCCGGCCAGGTGCCTGACCAGGTCAGGACGGCGATCGCGGACGTCGGGAACTTGGTCCGCACACGGTCCAGGGCGTCCCCGGCGGCCCTGGCCGCGAGCAGCAGGACCAGGTCCTCGAGGCCCGGGTTGTGCCCGACCAGGAGGAGGGTCGCGACCTCGTCCGGTACGTCGTGGAGGACATCGAGCAGTTCCGAGGCGTCCGCCCCGTACAACCGCGGGTCGTGGCGGGTCGGCACGGGGCCGTCCAGCTCCGCGGCGGCCAGCTCCCAGGTCCGGCGGGCGCGCCGGGCGGGAGAGCACAGGACGAGGTCCGGCAGGACGCCGCTCTGCGCCAGGAATC
The DNA here is from genome assembly GCF_040295385.1 of Streptomyces sp. NPDC002825. Lineage (NCBI taxonomy): Bacteria > Bacillati > Actinomycetota > Actinomycetes > Kitasatosporales > Streptomycetaceae > Streptomyces > Streptomyces sp. NPDC002825. The sequence continues at coordinate 117,808 of NZ_JBEOVH010000008.1, read as the reverse complement.
TCCCGGCGGCCGGGGCGTCGCGCAGCCCGCGCGGGCCGAGGGGACGGTCCTGGTCGGCGACGCCCTCCGGCCAGGCGCTCTTGGCGTGCCGCAGGACGAACAGCCGGCGCGGCCGGCCGCCGGCGGGAGCTGCGAACTCAGGGGTCTCGGTGGAGGGCGGCACGTCCCGAGCGTACGGGGCGGGTCGCCGCCCGGCCATGGGTGCTAGGGGTAGGTCCGTACGTCGTCGTCGTACTCGCGGGCCCGGTCCCGTACGAGCTCGGGCAGTGTGCCCGTCGCCAGATCCGCGAGGGTCGTACTCTCCAGGACCTGGCGCAGACTCGTCCGTACGGCACGCCACACATCCGGCAGGGGAGCCGCCGCACCCTGGTACTCGAGACCCGTCAGCTTCAGGTCCCGCACGCTGACGAGCGGTCCGTCCATGGCGCGGATGACCTCGGCGAGGCTGATCTCGGCGGGCGGCCGGGTGAGGGAGTAGCCACCGTCGGGGCCGCGCACGCTGCGCACCAGACGCGCCTGCCGCAGGTCGCTCAGCACGACGAAGAGAAAGCGGACGGGGATGTCCTGGCGTCCGGCGATGTCCTCGGCCTTGAGGGGCCGGTCCGGGGAGCAGGCCAACTCGGCCATGGCCCGGATGGCGTAGTCCGTTCGTGCTGAGATCCTCACGGACTCAATGTCTCACGAGTGGCGGGAACCTGACCTGCGCCGGTGCTCACAGGCCGTCAACAGCACTTCGGCGCGTCGTTGTTGTCCGGAAGCGGCGTTGTCACTCCACTTTGTTCATCGACATAGTGAACATTGTCCGTGCCCACTACCCGCCCCTGCTCGGAGGTTTCCGTGGTGTCCTCGCCGTCCGCCTCGCCCGCCGATTCCCCGGAGTCCGCCGGGTCCCCGGAGCCCGCCGAGTCCGCCCGCGAGCGACCGACCGTGGCGGTCGTCGGCGCCGGCGCGGCCGGTGCGCTCGTGGCCGTCCAGCTGTGCGAAGGGGCGGCCCGACGCCGCGTCCCGCTCGATCTGGTCCTCGTCGACCCCGCGCCGGAGGCGGGCCGGGGCACCGCGTACGCCACCGAGGTCCCCGAGCACCGGCTCAACGTGCCCGTCGGCGGCATGAGCTGCTACCCGGACGACCCCGGCCACTTCCGGCGCTGGCTCTGCCGGCACGGCGAAACCACCGTCACCGCGGCCGACTTCGCCTCCCGTCACCGCTACGGCTCCTATCTCGCCGACACGCTCGGACGGGCCATCATCACCGCGCACGGCACGGTCTCCGTACGGCGACTGCGCACCAGGGCTACGAGGTGCGCCGACGCGGCCGGTGGCCGTCTGGAGCTCACCCTCGCCGACGGCGGCACGGTGACCGCGGACAGCGTGGTCCTCGCCACCGGGCCCGCGCCGGGCCGGTCCGGCTGGGCCCCGGCCGAGCTGGTCGCCTCCGACCGGTTCGTCCCCCGCCCCTGGACGCCGGGCGCGCTCGACGCCGTCGGCGAGACGGACGACGTCCTCCTCGTCGGCACCGGTCTCACGGCCGTCGACCTCGCGCTCGTCCTCGACCGTCCCGGCCGCACGGTGCACGCCGTGTCCCGTGGCGGACTGCTTCCCCAGCCGCACGCGGTCGCCCCGCTGCCCGCCGTACCGCCGCCGCCGGGCCTCGCCGAGCTCCCGTTGCCCCGCCTCCGCAGGGAGTTGAAGCGGCACTTCGCCGCCACGCGCCGCGCCCACGGCGACTGGCGGCCCGCACTCGACGGGCTGCGGCCCGAGATCGTACGGCTCTGGCAGGGCCTGACCGACGACGAGCGGGCGGAGTTCCTCGGCCGTGACGCCACCCCGTGGAACGTGCACCGGCACCGCATGGCACCCTCCACCGCCGAGACCATCGCCCGGGCGCGCGCCGCCCGCAGGCTCCGCGTACACGCCGGCCGGGTCGTCTCCGCGGCGCCGGACGAGGACAGCGGCCTGATCGTCTCCCTCGCCGACGGCCGCGAGCTGCGCGTGGCCTGGGTGGTGGACTGTACGGGGCCGGGTCTGCGGGCCGACGCCGGCGGCGACCCGTTGTGGAGCGGGCTGCTGTCCGACGGCCTGGCCACGCCCGGACCGCTGGGCATCGGGGTCTGCACCGACGGCGGAAGGCTGCTCGACGCCCAAGGGCGCCTGGGGCGGCGGCTGTTCACGCTGGGCGCGCCCCGCAGGGGCGAGCTGTGGGAGACGACCGCGATCCCCGAGATCCGTGGCCAGGCCAAGGAGGTCGCCGAGGCCCTACTCACTCCGTTCACCCGTACTCCCCGGTCGGCGCGCCGCCGGCCCACCGACCAGTTCGGGCTGCCGCTGTCCACCCATGCCGCAGCCGCGGCGTCCTTCCGCCATGGACTCGCCCGGGTGATCACCGTACGGGCGAAGGCGGCCGAGTCGTTCGCGCGCGCCACGGAACTCGACCCCGGATTCGCGCTCGGGCACGCCGCACTCGCCCTGCTGGGGCACGAGTGCGGAGCGGACGTCGACGTCGCCCGGGAGCTGGCGGACGCCCAGCGCAGCGTGCGGGAACGCGGCGACGAGCGGGAGCGGTCGTTCGTCGACGTCGTCACGCGCCGCATCCGGGAGCACGAGGGCCACGGAGGCACCGCGGGCGACGGAGCCGGCGACGGCGACAGGGCGCTCGTCGACCACCTCGGCCGCTTCCCGGCGGACGCGTTCGCGCTCGGCATCGCCGTCCCCACCATCGCCTTCTCCGGCATCGCGGACCTCGACGGCACCCTGGCCCTCGGCCTGGTGGAGCGGACCGCGCCCGCCTACGCGGGGCACTGGTTCCACACCTCGCTGCTCTCCTTCGTACGGCAGGAGCAGGGAAGGATCGAGGAGGCCGGCGAGCTCGCCCGGGCGGCACTCTCCGCACAACCCGCCTCCGGCCATGCCGTGCACGCCCTCGCCCACGTCCACTACGAGTCCGGCGAGCACGGCACCGGCCGGGACTGGCTCGACGGCTGGATCGGCGGCCAGGGCAGGGGCGCCGTGCACCGGGCGCACTTCTCCTGGCACGTGGCGCTGCACGAACTGGCCCTCGACGACCCCGCGGCCGTCCGCCGCCGCTGGTTCGCCCAGCTCGCCCCCGGCCAGGTGCACGGGGTGCGGGCCCTCGTCGACTCCGGCTCCCTGCTGTGGCGGGCCCGCATGTCCCGGAACTGGACCGGTCGCGTCCCCGTCGCCGGCGTCCTCGACGCGGTCGCCCGCGATCTGGTCGAACGTCCCTCGACTGCCTTCACGGCCCTGCACAGCGCCCTCGCCCTCGCCACTGCCGGCGACCGCCCCGCACTCCGCCGCCTGCGCACCCACGCGGCCGGCGCGGACCCGGTGCAGCGGGAGGTCGTCGTCCCGCTGTGCAGCGCGCTGGAGGCGGTCCTGGAGGAGGAGTGGCCCACCGCGGTGCGGGAACTGCGCGGACTGCTGCCCTCACTGCGCCGCGTGGGAGGCAGCGCGGCCCAACGCGAGGTCGTCGAGGAGACCCTGCTGTACGCGCTGGTGGAGGCGGGTCACAGCGACACCGCCCGCCACCTCCTCGAACAGCGCCTCGACCGCCGCGCGTCCCCGCTCGACCGCCGCAGGCTGGCAGGACTCGGCGTCTGACGACCGGGTCTCCGACGGACGGGAAGAGCATCGGTCCGTTCTCCCGTACGTCTCACTGACCGGGCGGACGCTGCGGGACCTCCGTGTCCGGGGCCTGGGAGTTCGGGCCCCGGAAGCGGGCGAGGGTCTTCGTGAGGGCCTTCCACGGTGAGGGGTCCTCCTTGGCCGCAGCCGGCGAGGCCGTCCGCGGTGCGCCGCTGCCGCCGGTCGCCTCGGCGAGGGCCTCGAGCGCCGACTCGGCGGCCTCCCGGTACAGGTCGCAGGAGGCCGTCATGGCTTCGAGCGCCTTGGCGTACTGGGTGACCATGGCCCGTGCGTGGACCAGTTCCTCGGTGGGGGTGAACAGGTGCCAGCCCTGGCGCAGCCGTGTCAGGACCTGTTCGGCGTCGGCCGGCATCGGCTGGGGCAGTGAGGCGAACTCCCGAATCTTTTCGAGGAGTTCGGTGGGTTCCGTACCGTCCAGGAAGACGTTGCGTAGCGTGAAGCGCTCCGCGTCGTGGTCGACGGCCCGCGGTGTCGGGGGCAGGATGACGGCGCCGCCGCGCGGTATCCCCACGCCCAGCTCGCGCTTCATCACGAAGTCGGCGATCAGCGCCTGCTCCGGCGTGGCCCGGTGTTCGACCACCCGGTGCCGCAGGCTCGGCGGCAGGAACGCCGTGATCGGCCGCCGTCCCAGGACGTCCGGCGTCATCGCCTCGTGCACCACGACATGGATGAACCAGCTCTGCCGGGTGCAGGCCCGCAGCAGGCGGCGCAAGTCGTCGTCGTCCTTGGGCAGGTGGTTCGCCGCCCGCAGGCGCACGTCCGGCACCGGCAGGTGGTCCCATGCGACCTGGTCGCTGTCGGGCCAGAACATGGTGGCCGGCGAGGGCCAGCCCGCCTCCCACGCCCGCTCGGCCTCGGCGGCGAGGACCCAGCTGACACCCTCGCTCTTCGCACGGCGGGACTCGGGCTCGTACGTGGTCAGTTGGGCGCGCACCGTGACGTCGTCGGCGACGTGCCAGCGGGCCTCGAAGACGCGGCGGGCGGACGGGCCCGGGTCGGCGGACTCGTCGCGGGGGTACAGGTCGGTGGAACGCGCCGCCTCGACGGGGTCGAGGTCCAGGAAGTCGTCGATCACGCGGGCCGCCTTGAGGGCGAGCAGATTGCGCCGGACGTCCCGCTCGGGCTCGGGCCCGGTGTGGCGTCCGCGCCCGAGCCAGGCGGTGTCGGGGACGGTGGTCGGTGAAGTGGTGTTCTTGGCCATGGAACCGTTCCGTGGGCGATCGGGACCCGACCAGTATCGTCGGCGGCCAGGACGAGGGAAGCGGTACCCCGGTTCCCCGTCCGAGGCGTCGTGCAGCGACTGCCGTCTCGGCGGACGAGCGGACCGGTCCACCACCTGCAGTGATCGCCGAGGGGTGGACCGCTGCCCGGGCTGCTGGAACGGAATCCTCGAACGGATGTGGCTCGTCGTGCCGGAGAACCGCGCCCGCCCGAGCGGCCGCACCATCCGGCTCGCGGTGGCGGTCGTGCCGGCCGCGTCGGCGCACCCGGCGCCCGACCCGGTCGTGTCCTGTCCGGCGGTCCGGGCGAGGCCCCGGCGAACCGGATCAATGCCGCGCTCGCGGAAGCCCTCGGCAAACCGGTTCCGCCGCCCGCCGCATGAGAACCACGGGGAGGCGACGGCCCCCGAAGGCCGGAGCCTTCGGGGGCCGCGCACATCGACCGCCGGTTACCGTGCCGAGTAGCCGAAGGCCACGCCGTTGGCCGGGAGGCCACCGGAGCCGGGCTTATACGTGGTGGTGGGGGCGACCGTGCCGCCCTGCGTCACGTTGGACATCGGCAGCGCGTAGAGCGCGCCGGTGGCCAGGGGCCCGAAGGGCATGCCCACGTACAGCTTGGTCGCCGTGAAGTGGATGCTCCTGCCCAGGTACTGGTTGGCGCCGGGAGGTCCGGGGATGCCGTAGCCGTTGCCCGCCTCGATCCAGCGGTCGTTCGGACCGGCCGATCCGGCCAGCGAGAACGTGTGGACCGCGCCCGCGTTGGCGGTGGTGCCGATGTCCTCACCGGGCGTTCCCACGGCGAGCCGCATGGACGCCACGGTGCTCACCGAACCCGGGGCGGTGTTGACGGCGGTGAGGTACTCGCCCATGCGGTCGCCGGTCTCGGAGGTGCCGGCCACGTCGTCGTCCGCGGTGCCCTGCTTGAGCTCGCGCAGGTAGCTCCAGGTGCCGTCGGGCTTGATGCGGATCTGCACCACGCGGCCCGCGTTGGCGCGGTCCTCGGTGCCGACCGTGACGCTTTCACCGGGCGAACCGATCGCCAGGATCGACTCCGTGGCGGACGGGGCGCCGCTGGCCCGGAACGGGGCCATGGCCACCGCGTACCCGAACTGGTCACCCGCCTCCGCACCGCCGGAGATGGCCGCGTTGTTCTGGTCGAGTCCGGCCAGCGGCAGCGGGTGGCCGGTGGAGTCGAAGCGGTTGGCGTCGAAGATCGCGACGGCGCCGGCCTTCGTCGTGGTGTCGAGGGCCTCGTTGGGGGAGCCGATCGCGATGTAGTTCTGGTCGGCGGCCACGGACCAGCCGAAGAGGTCGCCCGCCTCGGGGTTACCGGGAACACCGGCCGTCGCCTGGCTCACGGCCAGGCTGGTGTTGCCGTACACGTAGAAGGAGGAACCCGCCTGCGCGATGTCGCCGATGGCTTCGCCGGGCAGGCCGATGACCAGGTACGGCCGGCCGGAGTCGTTCACCGCGGCCGCGATCCTGTGGCCCATGCGGTCACCCGCCTCGGACGCCGAACCCGCGATGGCGCCCGTGCCCATGCCCTGTTCGAGGTGCGTGGCCTTCAGGGTGCCGGTGCCCAGGCCCCCGGCGGCGCCGTACAGGATGTCGACGAAGCCCGCGTCGGTGGCGGTGCCGACGGTCTCGCTGGGGGTTCCGGCGACCAGGTCGGTGAAGCCGTCCTTGTTCCAGTCGATGGTGGCCAGCGTCTCGCCGAAGTAGTCGTCCGCCTCGGAGCCGCCGGGCACCCAGTCCAGGTCCTGGCTGATCTCCGCGGTGCCCTTTCCGCCGCCGTACACGAGGCGGATCAGACCGGCCTTCGCGTCCGTGCCGACGGTGGCCTGCGGGTCGGAGATCGCGATGTCCTCCGCGCCGTCACCGTTGAAGTCGGTCATGCCGGCCGGCTTCGGGGTGGTGCCCCCGCCGCTGACGGCGGCACCGAGGTCGATCCGCGGGGTGGTGGCACCGGTGTAGACGATGCCCCGGCCGCTGCTCTTCAGCAGGGCCGTCAGGTCGGCGATGGTCTTGGTGGGGAAGGCCTGCTTGAGCACGGCGAACGCGCCGGCCACGTGCGGCGCGGCCATGGAGGTGCCGTTCTTGGAGGCGTAGGTGCCGCCGGGCACGGAGGAGACGATGCCCGTGCCGGGGGCGAACAGGTCGAGCAGCGGGCCCCGGTTGGTGAAGGAGGACAGCTCGTCGTCGTCGGTGGTCGAGCCGACCGTGACGGCGGAGGAGATGCAGCCGGGCATGCTCACCGCGTCGGTGTGCCCGTTGTTGCCGGCCGCGATCACGGTGGCCACGCCGGCGCTCAGCAGACTGTCCACGATCGGCTTGCGCACATCGGTGTCGCAGGCGGTGGCGTAACGGCCGTTGCCGAGGCTGAGGTTGGCCGCGACGATCGGCGTTCCGGCCTGCTTGAGCTTCAGCACGTGCTCGAGGCCCTTGAGCTGTGCGCTCTGGAAGCTGCCCACGCAGGGGGCGGCGCCACCGCAGAACTCCTCGGTGGTGAACTGGCTGAAGACCTGGATGGCGGCGATGTTGGCGCCGGGCGCCACACCCTGCTTGGGAGCGCCGGTGATGCCGGTGCCGTTGCCCGCCGCGATGCCGGCCACGTGGGTGCCGTGGTCGCAGGCGGTCATGGTCGCGCAGGGGCCGGCCGCGGTGTTGGCGGCGCCGGTGCCCTCCTGCGTGTCGGCGCCGTTCGGGCACAGGCTGACGATGCCGCTCTCGGCGTCGCTCGGCGAGAAGCAGGCCTCGGCCACGACCCGGTTCTTCAGGAACGGGTGGCCGGTCTCGACGCCGGTGTCCAGGACGGCGATCGTCTGGCCCGTACCGGTCTTGCCCGCCGCCGTGGCGTCGTCGGCGCCGATGAGCGGGATGCTCTGGTCGAGGGTCGGCGGCTCGACCTTGTCCTCGGTGACGCTGACCACGCCCGGCTTGGCGGCGAGTGCGTCGAGGCCGGTCCGGTCCACCTTGAGGGTGACCACCGGCACGGTGTCGAACTGCTGCTTCGTCTCGCCGGCGGTCGCCGCGTCGGCGACGTCGGCGAGGGTCTCCGTGACGACGTTGACGCGGACCGTGCCGCCGCTCGCGGTCTGGTCGTAGAGCGGCGGGTCGACCGGGTCGGTCGTGGCTTCGGCGGCTGTCGTGGTGCTCGTCGGCGTGACGGCGTGGGCCGGTATCGCGGCGCCGAGGGTCACGGCCGTCATCGCGGTGACGACCGCCGCCCAGATCGTTCTCTTCATATTGCCTCGGTGAGCAGGGGGCGCGCCATGGCCGGGCCCGTGGGGAGGTGGACATGGCGCAGCCCGGGGAGATGTGGGGTGCGATGTGGTGAGAGGTCCTGGCGGAACGGGCCGGGCGGCGAGGGGTGTCCGCCGCCCGGCCCGTTCAGGCCCAAGGAGCCTGCTCCGTCAGGAGGTTGTGCCGTACGTCCTCAGAAGGTGCGCGGACCCGTGATCAGGGGGTCTTGTTGGCGCCGTTCTTCGGGTTGCCCTTCCACGCCACGGCCTTGAGGTAGACGTACGCGTAGGAGTTGCACTTCCAGCGGACGAAGATGTTGTACGCCTTGCAGCTGTGCGTCTTCATCGTGGTGTAGAAGGCGTTGTCGACGTTCGACTTCTTGCTGCGGTCCAGGTAGTACTTGTAGCCCTTGTACGTGTTGCCGATCAGGCCGTAACCGTAGTCGTGGGTGTCACACGCGGCCCGGAAGTTGAAGCCGCCCGGGCGGCTGATGTTGGGGCCGGGGGTGCTGCACCCGTCGTAGAGGATGCCCGCCACGCGGAAGCCGGTCGGCGTGTACCGGAAGTACGGCCAGTGCCAGCCGTAGTGCGCCGCCCACGCGACGCAGCCGCGGTTGAGGTACCACATCCACTCGGTGGCGCGGTTGCAGTACCGCGGGTAGGCCTCGGGGTCGTTGATCTCGCCGGTGGTGAAGTCGCCGGCCGGAGGCGCGGTCGCGGTTCCGTCGCCGGCCGGGCCCTGCAGGGGCTCGGTGGAGGACGGCAGGTCGGTGCCGACGGGCGCGGCGTCCGGGGCGGCCGACGCGGCCGGGAACGTCAGGTCCCACTCACCGTTGGTCGGCGAGGCGATGTCGGAGACACGGCCCGTGGAGTCGTAGGCGTACGACGAGACCGGGTCGGTGCCCTCGACCGGGTTGGTCACGTTGCGCAGCAGACCCGAGGCGTCGTAGGAGTAGCGCGCCAGCGTCTGCGTGGTGGCACCCGACGTGAGGGTGATCTCCTTGGCGCGGCCCGTGTACTCACCGAGCGCCGTGCCGGTGGCCGTCGTGGCGGTCGAGTACTTGACCGTCAGCGACTGCGCCGGAACGTCCGCGGTGGCCGGCTCGTTGACCGTGGAGACCCGGCCCTTGGTGTCGTACGAGACCGTGGCGGTGGCGCCGTCGGCCAGGTTGCCCAGGCTGGTGACACGCCACTTGTCGGTGCCCGGAGCGACCTGCTTCCAGTTGTAGGTGGCCGTGAGGTTGGCGACGCCGATGGCCGCGCTCGCGTCCTCGTCGCCCGTCACGTCGGTGTCCGGGGTGCCGGTGGCCGGGGCGAGCGTCTCGACCGCGGTGGTCACCAGCGTGCCGGTCGCCTCGTTGTACGAGGTGGTCTCGGTGAGCTTGTCGCCGGTGGCCGTCTCGTACTTCTTGACGCCGCCGCCGCTCGGGTAGTCGACACTGCTCTTCAGCGCGTACGAGACGGAGACCTTCGCGTCGAGGTCGGTGACCACGACGGAGTCGGTCTTCTGCTCCAGCTTGCGGTTGAGCTGACCCCCCAGGAACCCGGCTTCCCAACCGGGGCCGAAGACGCCCTGGTCCGGACGGGTCGTGGGCGCCGACTCCGGCCTGGCGACGCCGTCCGCGCCTTCGGTCACCGTGTGCGTACGGCCCATGAGGCCCTCGGCCACATCGGTCTCGTACAGCTCGAAGGACTTCTCCGCGGTGGAGTACTGACCGGGGCCGACCTGCTGGATCTCCCCGTCGGCCAGCGGCGGGTCGACAGTGGTGGCGGCCGCGGCCTGCGGCTGCTCGATGACGGCGGCTCCGGCGATCTGCTGCGGGAGCAGCAGGGCTATGGAGAGCGCGGTCATGACAGGCAGAGCTGTCTTGCGCACGAGTTCCCCCCTCGTGTCGTAGGTGTGTTGCTTGATCGCTGCGGAACGTAGACCGGCGTCGATCACGGCCACAAGTGACCTGAAAACAGGGGTAGTTGATTCCGGTTCCTTGCAGCAGTGAAGATGGCCGGCCGCCGCCTGAGGTTGAGTACGCGTACTCATGTGGCGCGTGCGGCCCGGTCCAAGACTGAGCACATGAAGCGAACCCGAGCCCGGATCAAGGCAGTTGACCCCGTATTGCGCCGCCGTCCGCGCACCCTGGCGGTGACGGCCCTCGCCGCTCTGACCCTGGCCGCCTGCGGCGCCGAGCAGTCGGATCCCCCCGCGGGGCCGGCCAAGTCCGTCGATGCCGTCTCGGCCAGGAAGGACACGGCCTTCGTCGAGATGCTGGACGAGGTGGCACGGGAGTGCCCCCCGCCAGGCACGAAGAGGGAGTCGCCGGCCACCCCCGGGGGCGAGGCGCCGACCGCTCCGGTGGAACCGCCGCCCGGTGCCACGGTGACGCCGCCGCCCGGCGGAGCGGTCGAGCCCGTCGCTCCCACGGCGGGCCCGGAGGTCGAGCTGGACGCCCGTGACTGGTGCGCCGGCGTCCAGCACGAACAGCGGGTGGCCGAGGCGGTCCTGCAGCTCAAGCAGCCCGATCCCGCGCAGGTCAGGAAGGTGCTGAACGGCCTCGGGTACATCGACGAGCGCATCCACGGCGTGCAGCAGGCCGGCGCCGTCACGAAGTTCGTCATCGACCTCCGCGACAAGGGAGGGCGTCTCTGCCTGGACGGCGCGGCCAACGGCGAACTGACGGAGGTCAAGGCGTGCGTCGCGCCCGCGGATGGACCGTTCGATATTGCAAATCTCCACCGCCAGACGGCCAGTTGAGTGTGACCGAGGTCACACTCCGCGTCTCATTTTCGGTGACGGAGCGGCGACGCCACGTTACCCATTAATGGGAGATAGTGTCCTAAATCGGTGCTGTAGCGGCGAGTTAGGGGGTCGCCGGGCCATTGGGGGCAGTTGTCCGCAGAACTTGCAGTCGTGATTGCGTCAGCAATGAGCCATGCCTGCGAATGGCTGGATTCCGCCCTCGCTCGACCGCGCCGCCCGACGGCCGGACGCGGCGACGGGGCCCCGCACCGAACGGCGCGGGGCCCCGCTGCAGGGGTGCTCACCCACCCTGATGGCCGGTGGCGCTGTGGGCGCGGCGGCCGGGCGCACTGCTCCGCGCGCAAACCCGGTCGTACCAGGCTGCTCAGGGGTGCGCGGGGTGCCGTTCACCGGGAGCGGCGCGGAAGGCGCGGTGCCCGCAGTGCGGCTCGGGCCGCGTTGGCGCCGGGGGCGCCGTGGACGCCTCCGCCGGGATGCGCCGTGGCGGAGCAGAGGTAGAGCCCGCGGATCGGGGTGCCCGGTCGTCCGGTGCCGGGGAGCGGGCGGAACATCAGTTGCTGGTGAAGGCTGGTCGTCCCCTGGTTGACGGCACCCCCCACCAAGGCGGGGTTGAGCCGCTCCAGGTCGGGAGGGGTGAGCACGCGCCGGGCCAGGACGGCGGCACGGAAGCCGGGCGCCAGACGTTCGATGCCCGATTCGACGCGGGCGGCGATCGCCTCCTTCTCGTGCGCGTCCCAACGGCCGGCGATCCCCTCGTCGCCCGCGTCGGAGCGGATGTGCTGGGGTACGTGGGTGTAGCCCCACGCCGATTCGGTACCGGCCGGAGAACGGCTGGGGTCGGCCGTGGTCATCTGCCCGAGCACCGTGAACGGCACGTCCGGCACCTGGTGCATCGCGAGCTGCCCGGCGAAGCGCGTCAGCGCGTCGACGCCCTCGGCGACATGCACCGTCCCCGCCCGGCGCGCGCCCGCGCACGCCCAGGGGATCGGACGTGACAGGGCCCAGTCCACCTTCACCGTGGCGAAGTCCCACTGGAACCGGCGGAGATCGGCGCGGAGCGCCGCCGGCAGATGCTCCTCGCCGAGGAGCCGTTCGTACAGCAGGGGAGCGGGGACGTCGGCGAGGACCGCCCGGCGCGTGGCGATCTCCGTGCCGTCGGCGGTGCGTACCCCGACCGCCCGCCCGTTGCGGACCACGACGCGGGAGACCGTACGGCCGCAGAGCACCCTGCCACCGCGCTCGCGCAGGCGCGCGACGAGGGCATCGGTCAGCCGGCCGGCGCCTCCGACCGGTACGGGAAAGCCGTGGTCCTGGCCGAGCATGCACATCAGCCAGCCGAAGCCCCCGCCGAGGGCCGATTCCGGACCCAGGTCGGCGTGCAGGGCGTTGCCGGCGATCAGCAGGCGGCCCCCGTCGCCGTCGAAGTGCTCCTCGCCGAACCGGCGGGCGGGCAGCAGCATCGTGCGCAGCAGGCGCAGACACTCCTCGGCTCCGGTACGGGCGACCAGCCGCAGTGCCGCCCGAACGGGTGGGAACGGGGTGAACAGGCACCCCACGAGATCCTCGCCGACGCGGCCCCACAGACGGTGCAGACGTTCCCAGGCGGCGCCGTCGGCGGCGGCGAAGCCCGCCAGCGAGGCGGCGGTGCGCCCGAGGTCCCGGCTGAGCACCGGACACCGGCCGTCCGCGAGCGGGTGGGCGACGACCTCGGGGGCATGACTCCAGCGAAGGCCGTAGCGGTCGAGCGCCAGCGCGTGGATGGCGGGCGACGCGGCCGCCAGCGGGTAGAACGCGCTGAACGTGTCGTGCACGTAGTCGGGGTGGACACCCCGGTCGCTGCGCACGGCGCCCCCGGGCCGGTCGGAGGCCTCCACGACGACGACGTGCCAGCCGGCGTCGGCCAGGATGTTCGCCGCCACCAGACCGTTGGGACCCGAGCCGATGACCACCGCGTCAGGCACGCTCACGGTCCGGCTCCCCGGCCGACTCGGCGAGCTCGCCCAGACGGACGAGCATCTGACGGTTCCGCCAGCGGGTGAGCGCGTCGAGGAAGGAATTGTGCCAGCGTGCCATGGGCCCGCTCAGCGGGTGTTCGTCGACGATGACGAGGGTGTCGTCGCCCCACGGTTCGACGCGGAAGGCGATGCGGGCGGTGCCCAGGTCGGTGCGTGCCTCCAGTTCGAGCCGGCGGACCGGTTCGCAGAGGCGCGAGATCGTCCGACCGTGGTAGAGCCATGGCCCGATGCGGAGGGTGTAGCCCAGTTCCGAGCCCGGGGTGGGCCACTGCCCTTCCTGCTCCCAGGAGTCGTGGGTTCCCACCACGAACCGCGAGTAGGCCTCGCCGTCGCTCAGTACCGCCCAGACGGCGTCGGGCGGGGCTTCGATCAGTCGGTTCCACTGTGCCACTGCAGGTCTCCTCACGGGGAGCGGGGACGGATACGGGCACCGAGGGCGCCCGCGGCACCGGCCAGCAGCGCCAGCGCCGCCAGGCGGCGGGCCGCCGTGCGGGCCTGACCGTGGTAGCCGCCGCTCACGGCCGCGGTGTCCCCTGACGGTGTGTAGAGCACGCCGGTGGTGACCGCCGCCGTGCCGGGAGCGCCGAGATAGCCGTGCTCGGTGCGGCGCCGGATCAGGGCGCGGACGAGCCCCGGGGCGACAGCGTGCGCCCAGGGCAGAAGACGGGCGCCCGGGCCGACGAGCACGCGTGGCCGGGGGCGCTCCGTGGCGCGCACCACGGCCCGTGCCACCCGTTCGGGAGTGGCCAGGGCAGGCATGGACCGCAGACGGCGGCCGGTGTGATTGGCGGCGTGCGTGAAGAAGGGTGTGTCGACACCGGCGGGCAGGACCGTGCACACGTGGACGCCGTGGTCACCCGTGAGCGCCAGCTCCTGGCGCAGTTCCTCGTCCAGGGTGGCCAGGGCGGCCTTCGAGACGGCGTAGGCGCCCATGTACGGTGCCTCGACCGCGCCTCCGAGGACGGAGGACAGGTCGACGATGACACCGCGGCCCTGGCGGCGCATCACCGTGAGCGCGGCGCGGGCCCCGTGGAGGGTGCCCAGCACGTTAACCTCCCACAGACGGCGTACCTCCTCCGGGGGCACCCCGTCGAGCCGGCCGAGGATCCCGACACCTGCGGCGTTCACCCAGACGTCGACGCGGCCGTACCGGTCGAGTGCCGTCTCGGCGACACGGGCCACCGCCCGCGCGTCGCTGACGTCCGCGCTCACGGCGACCGTCTCGGCCCGGGGATGGGCGGCCGCGCATTCCCTCACGACCTCGTCCAGCACGTCCGCGCTGCGGGCGGTGACGACGGTCCGGGCGCCTCGGGCGGCGAACGCGCGGGCGACGGCGCGCCCGATCCCGCTCGACGCGCCCGTGACCACGACGACGGTTCCGGGTGTGGATGGGGGGTCGCGTCTCCTCATGTCCCGCGAGTCACCCGTATCGGCGGATTCATTCGGGGGCCGATGACCGGCGGCCGCTTGAGGCGTCCGGTCGGGGGCAGGCGCGCTGGTACCAGGCCACCGGTCCCGGTGGCCCGGCCGACCGAATCCCGGGAGACGGATCGTGACTACAGCACGCGAGATCATGACACCGGACGCCACCTGCATCGGTGCCGGCGACAGCATCCTGGACGCGGCGAAGAAGATGACCGACCTCGGGGTGGGCGCGCTGCCCATCTGCGGACTCGACGAACGCCTCAAGGGCATGCTCACCGACCGCGACATCGTCGTGAAGGTCCTCGGCGCCGGAAAGGACCCCGCCACGTGTACGGCCGGCGAGTTCGCCCAGGGCGAGGCGGTCACCATCGGCGCCGACGACGAAGCCGCCGAGATCCTCCGGACCATGGCCGAGCACAAGGTCCGCCGCCTGCCCGTGATCGACGGCCACACCCTCGTCGGCATCGTCGCCCAGGCGGACGTCGCACGCGCCCTGCCCGACCCGCAGGTCGGCGAACTCCTGGAAGCCCTCTCCAACTGACCCGCGGTGGGGCGCCCTACGCAGACGTGACCGAGGAGGCGTGATGAAAGCCGTGACATGGCAGGGCCGCCGGAAGATCGAGGTGGTGACCGTTCCGGATCCGCGGATCGTCGATCCCACGGACGCCGTGATCAAGGTGACGACGACAGGACTGTGCGGATCGGACCTGCACCTGTACGAAGTGCTCGGACCGTTCCTGGACGCGGGGGACGTCCTCGGCCACGAGCCGATGGGAGTCGTCGCCGAGGTGGGGCACGAGGCGCGGGAACTGAAGGCCGGCGACCGGGTCGTCGTGCCGTTCAACGTGTCCTGCGGCACCTGCTTCATGTGCCGCCGGGGCCTTCACTCGCAGTGCGAGACGACCCAGGTCCACGAGCACGGCAGCGGCGCGAGCCTCTTCGGGTACACGAAGCTCTACGGGCAGGTGCCCGGCGGACAGGCAGAGTACCTGCGCGTCCCCTTCGCCGACACGCTCCCGATCCGTGTCCCCGAGGGACCGTCGGACGAACGGTTCGTGTACCTCTCGGACGTCCTGCCGACCGCCTGGCAGGCGGTCGTCTACGCCGACGTCCCGCCCGGCGGCAGCGTCGCCGTCCTGGGCCTCGGGCCCATCGGCGACATGTGCACCCGCGTCGCCGCCCATCGCGGGGCCGGTCAGGTGATCGGCATCGACCTGGTGCCCGAACGACTGGCCCGCGCCGCCGGCCGCGGCGTCCAGATCTACGACCTGAACCAGTACGGGGACCAGCTCGTCGACGCGGTCCGCGACGCGACCGACGGCCGCGGCCCGGACTCCGTGATCGACGCCGTCGGCATGGAGGCCCACGGCAGTGCCGGAGCCAAGGCCGCGCAGACCGCGACCGGCCTGCTCCCGGACGCCCTGGCCTCCGCTCTGATGCAGAAGGCCGGAGTGGACAAACTGGGCGCCCTGAAGCTCGCCATCGAACTCGTACGCCGCGGCGGCACCATCTCCCTCTCGGGTGTCTACGGCGGCGCCGCCGACCCGCTGCCGCTGCTCACGATGTTCGACAAGCAGATCCAGCTGCGCATGGGACAGGCCAACGTCCACCGGTGGGTCGACGACCTGCTGCCGCTGCTCACCGACGGGGACCCCCTCGGGGTCGAAGGCTTCGCCACCCACCACCTGCCCCTGGACGAGGCCCCGCGGGCGTACGCGGACTTCCAGAAGAAGCGGGACAACATGGTGAAGGTCCTCTTCCATCCCGACAACCGGGCCGCGGCGGCGTGAGCCCGGCGTTTCCCTACCCCTGCGGCGGGCAGGCGCAGGGGTATGGATCAGTCGAAAACGCCCGTACTGGACGCATTGGCCTCCTACCACGCATCCGGTCAGACGCCGTTCACCCCGCCCGGACACAAGCAGGGACGCGGGGCCGACCCCCGGGTGCGCGCGGTGCTCGGCGACGCGGTCTTCCGTTCGGACGTCCTGGCCACCAGCGGTCTGGACGACCGCACCTCCTCGCACGGGATCATCGAGGAAGCGCAGGATCTCATGGCCGAGGCCGTGGGCGCCGAGCACGCCTTCTTCTCCACCTGCGGCAGCTCGCTGTCCGTGAAGTCCGCCATGCTCTCGGTCGCCGGCCCGCACGAGGAGCTGGTGATCGGCCGCGACGCGCACAAATCGGTGGTGTCGGGTCTCGTCCTGTCCGGCATCCGTCCCGTCTGGGTCGATCCGCAGTGGGACGCCGAACGCCACCTCGCCCACCCCCCGTCCGCCGAGGCCTTCGAGGAAGCGCTGGCCGGGCACCCCGACGCACGGGGCGCACTCGTCACCACCCCCACCCCCTACGGAACGTGTTCGGACCTCGCCGCCATCACCGAGGTCTGCCACCGCCGCGGCGTCCCCCTCATCGTCGACGAGGCGTGGGGGGCCCACCTGCCCTTCCACCCCGAGCTGCCGACCTGGGCGATGGACGCCGGCGCGGACGTCTGTGTCACCTCGGTGCACAAGATGGGCTCCGCTCTCGAACAGAGCTCGGTCTTCCACCTCCAGGGCGACCTGGTGGCCCCCGAAGTGCTGAAGGGCCGTGAGGATCTGCTGGGGACCACCAGCCCCTCCGTCCTCGTGTACGCGGCCCTCGACGGCTGGCGGCGTCAGATGGTCGAGCACGGCAAGGCCCTCTACGACGACGCGCTCGCCCTCGCCGACCGGGTCCGCGACCTGATCTCCCGCATCGACGGCCTCCACGTCCACGGCCGCGCCGACTTCTGCGGCCCCGGAAAGGCCTCCGACCTGGACCCCCTCCAGGTCATCATCGACATCAGCGCCTGTGACGTCACCGGATACCGGGCCGCCGACTGGCTGCGCCGGAACCACCACATCAACCTCCACGTCTCCGACCACCGCCGGATCAGCGCCCAGCTCACCCACGCCGACGACGACCGCACGGCGGACATCCTGCTCACCGCGCTCACCGACTTCGCCGCGCACGCGCCCCGGCTGCGGACGGGTCAGCCCGTGCACGTCCCCTCACCCGCCGGACTCCGCCTGGAGCAGGCGACCCTGCCGCGCGACGCGTTCTTCGGACGCACGGAACAGGTCCCCTGGGAGCGCGCCGAAGGACGCGTCGCCGCCGAGATGCTCACCCCGTACCCGCCCGGCATCCCCGCCGCCCTGCCCGGTGAACGGCTGACCATGGACGTGCTGCGCTACCTCCGCACCGGCGTCGAGGCCGGCATGGTCGTGCCCGACGCCGTCGACACCGACGCGAAGAGCGTCAGGGTGCTGCGCGAGGAGGCCTGAACCTCCAACGAGCGAGGAAGCCTGAACCTCAACGAGAGGGTGATGCTGCCGGCCGGTGCAGGCTCAGCCGCTTCTGCCGGCCAGCAGCCGTTCGAGCGGCCAGGTCGTGATCAGCCGCTCCGCTCCGAGGCCGATCCGCGCCGCGCGCGCGTAGCCCGAGCTCTGCCAGCGCAGCTGATCGGGGGCGTGGGCGTCGGTGTCCACGGCGAACCGGCAGCCCGCGGCGGCGGCCTGCGCGAGCAGGTCGTCCGGCGGGTCGCGGCGCTCCGGACGGCAGTTGATCTCCACCGCGGTGCCGGCCTCCGCACAGGCGGCGAACACGGCCTCGGCATCGAAGCGGGACTGCGGTCGCCCCCGGCCGGTGATGATCCGCCCCGTGCAGTGTCCCAGCACGTCGACGTGCGGATTGCGCACCGCGGCCAGCATGCGGGCGGTCATCGGTCCGGGCTCCGAGCGGAGCTTGGAGTGCACGGACGCCACGACGATGTCGAGCCGGCCGAGCAGCTCCTCGTCCTGGTCGAGCGAGCCGTCCTCGAGGATGTCGCACTCGATGCCGGTCAGCAGCCGGAAGCCGGGGCCGAGACCGGCGTTCACGTCGGCCACCACCCGAAGCTGGCTTCTGAGCCGGTCCGGGCTCAGCCCGTGGGCGATCGTCAGCCGCGGTGAGTGATCGGTCAGAACGGCCCACCGGTGGCCGAGGGCGCGGGCCGCCTCGGCCATGTCCTCGAGCGGGCTCCCGCCGTCCGACCAGTCGGAGTGCAGATGGCAGTCCCCGGTGCTCGCGGCCGCGAGATCCCACCCGGCTCCGGCGTCCGGATCGGCTTCGGCCTGCAGACGGGCGAGGTAGCGGGGTACGGAGCCGGTCGACGCCTGCGAGATCACCTCGGCGGTGACCGGGCCCACCCCGCGCAGCTGTCGCACCTCCTCGGTGTCCACCGGGCCCGGGGGGAGGTCGCGGACGGCCTCGGCCGCCGTGTGGAAGGCCCGCACGCGGTACGGGGAGGCCCCGCGCCATTCGAGGAGGAAGGCGATGCGGCGCAGAGCCTCGTCGGGGGTCACGGCAGGGGAGTTCCGCCGGTGGCGTTGACGATCTCACCGGTGATGTACGAGGCCTGGTCGGAGGCGAGGAAGACGTACGCCGGTGCCATTTCGGCCGGCTGTGCGGGCCGCCCCCACAGCGACCCCTCACCGAACCTCGTCGGGTCGGGCATCGTCGCGGGGATCAGCGGGGTCCAGACCGGTCCGGGGGCCACGGCGTTGGCCCGGATTCCTCGCCCGGCCAGCATCTGGGCCAGGCTGTGGGTGAAGGAGACGATCGCGGACTTGGTCATGGCGTAGTCGAGGAGGTGCGGGCTGGGCTGGTAGCCCTGCACGGAAGCCGTGTTGATCACGCAGGCGCCGCGCGGCATGTGCGCCAGCGCGGCCTTGGTGAGCCAGAACATCCCGTACAGATTGGTCTTCATCACCCGGTCGAACTGCTCGGTGGTGATCGCCTCGATCCCGTCCGGCTGCGCCATCTGGTAGGCGGCGTTGTTGACGAGCACGTCGATGCCGCCCAGTTCGTCCGCCGTCCTGTCGGCGAGGGCGGTGCACTCGCCTTCGTGCCGGATGTCGCAGGCGACGGCCACCGCTGTGCGACCGGCCTGGCGGATCAGGCGGGAGGTCTCCTCGGCCTCCTCCGTCTCCTCGGCGAGGTGGGTGAAGACGACGTCGGCCCCCTCGCGTGCGAAGGCCAGACAGACGGCCCGGCCGATTCCCGAGTCTCCTCCGGTGACCAGCGTCCTGCGGCCGTGCAGCAGGGCGTGGCCCCGGTAGGTGTCCTCGCCGTGGTCGGGGCGGGGGTCCATCGCCTCCGTCGAGCCGGGGTGGTCCTGGTTCTGCTCGGGGAACGGGGGCCGGGGGTAGAGCTCCGCCGGATCGGTGAGCTCGGGCTGCTCGGGGGAGGACATCGCTGTCTCCTTCCGGCTCGGTCGGCCGCGGGCGACGGTCAGGAAGAGGGCGGGTAGGGGGCGGCCTTGAGGCGGCGCGCGAGGTGCGCGGTGTTCGCGGCGAGGGTCGTGGTCGTCGCGGCGGTCTTCTCTGGAGTCTTGTCGAGGTCCTGGTAGTCGGTGCCCTGCATGGCTTCGCCGACCCAGTAGGTGACGGCGTTCGGGGCGAGGGAGAACCCCACGTCGTTGAGGCCCTGGAAGAGTTCGGCGCTGACGTGGTGGGCGCCGTCCTCGTTGCCGACGACGCACACGGCCGCGGCCTTCCCGTAGGTGAGCATGCGGCCTTCGTCGTCGCTCTCGCCCAGTTCGGCGTCGAGGCGTTCCAGGACGCGCTGGGCGAGGCTGGAGGGGTGGCCGAGCCAGATGGGCGTGGAGAGGACAAGGATGTCGCAGGCCAGGATCGTGTCGCGGATCTCCGGCCAGGCGTCACCGTCTCCCATGTCGACCCCGACACCCGGTCTGACGTCGTGGTCGGCGATCCGGACCACCTTTCCGGTGACGCCGTGCTCGGCGAGGGCGGCCATGGTCTGCTCGGCCAGCAACTGGGAGCTGGATCGTTTCGGCGACGGGGAAAGTGTGCAGACCAGTGCGACGGCGCGCAGCGGCGTGGTCTCGGTCGTGGTGTCCATGTGATCCGGCTACCCCGATGTCCCTCCCGTATCCCGGCATTCCCGCCGGTAGCCACCCGGGCGCGGGGTGCGATCGGCCGAACGGCAGCGCCCGGATCCGTCAGGGGCGCGCGGCGGGGGGCGTGGCCTGCCAGGCGCCCGTCGCGGTGTCGAAGCGGACGAGTCCCATGCGGGCGAAGGCGTGCAGCCAGCCCTCCATCGGCCACCGGCCCCAACGGCGCCGGAAGAGGTCACCGTTGCGCAGGATGTCGTGGAGGTGACGGACCGGCGGGTTCTCCGTGGGGTGGTACTGGTGGTAGGCGGGCGCTCCGCCGAGCCAGCACAGATCCACTCCCGCACGGTGTGCGAGCCGGCCGAAGTCGGTGTCCTCGCCCCCGTAGCCGGTGTAATCCTCGCAGAATCCTCCGATACGCCGCCAGGTGCCCGCGGTGAGGGCGAACGACAGCGACCAGAACAGGTCCGGATCGCCCCCGGTCAGCAGCCGGCCCGGCTCCGGAGCGGGGCGGCCCGGGTGTGGGTCGGCCAGCTCCGGCAGGTCGGCGAGACGGTAGCCACCGGCGGGCGGGGGAGGCAGGTAGGCGACCGTCCCGCACAGCAGCCTCCCGTCGGAGGCCGCCTCGGCGTACCGGGCGACGCTCTTCGGGCCCGGTACGCAGTCGACGTCGAGGAAGACCAGGACGTCCGCCCCGCGCGCGAGGGCGCGGCGGGCCCCCGCGTTGCGGGCGGCGGCCAGCGGCAGGCGGCCGGCATGCGGGACGGCGACGGGCACCACCGTGGCCGCCGGGCTGCCGCGGGCCGCGTTCGCTCCGGCGGCCGGATCGTCCATCGTGACGACCACGTAGGTGTCGGGGAGGCGCTCGCTCCGGGCGAGACCCGATTGCTGCAGGGCCAGGTGCCGGTGCCGGCCTGACACGAGGGTGATCACGGCGACGTGGGCGGAGGAAGCCCCGTGCGGTGAGCTGCGGCGGCTCATGACGCCCCCGGCGCGCCTGCCAGCGCGTCGAGTGCGCGGGCCGCCCGCAGGGCGCCGTCGCCGGGAGCCCACCTGGCCCAGGCGTCGCCGTCGAGCGCCGCCGCCTCGTCGAGCACGGAGGGCCACTGCTCCGGCCGGGGCCACTGCTCGCGGACCACGGCGAGTCCGGCGTCCCGCAGGGCCCTGCCGGTGGCGTGCTGTTCCCCGAACGGCCGTTCCTGGGGGAGGACGACGGTGGGGCGGCGGGCGGCCGCGCACTCGGC
Organism: Streptomyces sp. NPDC002825; assembly: GCF_040295385.1. Lineage (NCBI taxonomy): Bacteria > Bacillati > Actinomycetota > Actinomycetes > Kitasatosporales > Streptomycetaceae > Streptomyces > Streptomyces sp. NPDC002825. The sequence continues at coordinate 96,336 of NZ_JBEOVH010000008.1, read as the reverse complement.
GACGGCGTTCTGCCCGCCGTGCGTGACGACCACGTCGGCGGCGCAGATCCGCGGCCAGGGGTCCGCCGACCAGGCGCCGCCCGGCCCGCCGAGCAGGTCCCACCGCCATCGCGGGGTCGCCGCCCGGGCCGCCCGGACCTGTGCGGCGTCGATGCCGCTTCCGCCCGCTCCGAGCATGAGCAGCACCCGTCGGGCCCCGTCGCGCGGGAGCGGCGCGCGGATGCGGCCGTCGTTCCTGGAGAACGCGGAGGCGTAGATCGTCTTGTCGTACCAGTGCGGGGGCCAGCCGGGTTCGGGGACGGCGGCCGGCCAGGGCGCGAGCAGGCGCAGCGCGATGTCGTGCCCGAGCCGGTGCGCGGGGTCGAGCCGCCGCCCGCGCATGGCGGCGACCACGACGGGCACTCCCATCAGCCGGGCCAGACAGGCCACTTCCACGGACACGTCGCTGACCAGCAGCGAGGGGCGGGTACTCCCCAGCCACCCGGCGAGGAGGGACATGCGGTCCGTGTAGCCGTCGTGGAACAGCGGCGCCCAGTGCAAGCGGCCCTGGGCGCCGGGGTCGGCGACCGCGCGGCCGCCGGTGTCGAGGGGGAGCCGCACCCACGGCCCCGGCCAGTCCGCGGGCGGGTCGAGGCTGGACAGGCCGGTGACGGGGGTGCGGGCGTGCCGGGCGATGCACAGGGCGCGGTGGAGGTGCCCCAGGCCGTGGTGGTGGATGTAGTAGCCGATCACGACAGCAGCTCCTCGTAGAGTGCCTCGTAACGGTCGGTCATGCGGCTCAGGGAGCAGAAGCCCTCGGCCCGCTCACGGCAGGCGCGCCGGCTGAGCGTCGCCGTCTCGTCGACCGCCGCGGCCAGGGCAGGGACGTCGGGGTACGGGACGAGTCGGCCGCAGTCGGGCGTGAGGATCTCCGCCAGGGCGCCCCGGTCGAAGCCGACGACCGGTGTGCCGCAGGCCAGGGACTCGGCGACGACCAGTCCGTACGGTTCGTCCCAGCAGGGGGTGACCACGGTGGCGCGGGCCGAGCCGACGAGAGCGGCCAGCTCGCTGCGCGCCAGGTGCCCCGCGTACCGGATTCCGCCGCCGAGCCGGGGCGCCACGAGATCACGGAAGTAGCGGGGATCGGCGACGGGCCCGGCCAGTGTCAGCGGAAATCCCGCCTCGGCCGCGGCGGCGATGGCCAGGTGGGGGCCCTTCTCGGGCACGATCCGTCCGTACCAGACCAGCTCACCGCCCCCGGCCCCGGCCGGCCAGCGCCGCAGGTCGATGCCGTTGTGCACCACGCGCGCGGAGCGCACCAACGGCTGCCAGGAGCGTGCCGTGTGGGCGCTGACGGCGGTGAAGACGCCGGAGCCCGTCGGGTCGGTCTGGATCGCGGACTCCAGCCAGGGGGTCGGGGGTGTGTGCAGGGTCGTGATGACGGGCGACGGCACGGCCGGGGCCATGGCCACCGGCAGGTAGTGCAGGCTGTTGTTGTGCACGAGGTCGTACGCCGGGGCGCCGTTGCCGCGTGCGAGGTCGAGCATCAGCCGCAGATAGGCGTGGTGCTCGTTCATGGCGGACGGGTCGGCCATGCTCAGGTCCGCCCGCGCGGCCGCGCTCAGCCGCGGGGTGTGCACGGCGAGTTCGCGTACGCCCAGGGCCGGATCGGAGCCGGGCGCCGCGAACAGGGAGATGCGGTGCCCGCGTCGGTGCAGTGCCGAGGCGAGCGCCCAGGTGTGGGCTTCGAGGCCGCCGGCGAAGGGTTCCTTGATGGGGAAGCGCGCCGAGGCGATGAGGGCGATGCGCAGGGGGCGGCTCACGTCAGGCAGCGTTCGTAGAGCGCGCGATGGGCTGCGGCGAGGGCTTCCCGTTCGCCTTCCCGGGCCTGCGGGTCGGCGCGCGGCGCCGGGCGATGGGCGTACGCCTGGCGTACGGCGATGTCGAGGGACCGTACGTCCAGGCCCTCCGGATCGTGCCGGTAGAGGTGGCAGGGGCGCTGGTCGGCGTAGTAGCCGCAGTCCGGGGCGGCCACCGCGGTGCCGAGGTCGTAGCAGGCTTCCAGCCAGCCCGAGTGGGTGCCGAAGGTGTAGGGGAGCACCGAGAGGTCCAAGGAGCTCAGGTACGTCCACAGTTCGCCGTCGTCGAAGTAGTCGTGGACGCGCAGGTCCACGGAACCCGTGGAGGCCAGTTCCGCCAGCCCCGTCACCACCTCGGGCGCGTACGCGTGGGCGACCGGGTCGTGGGTGTCGTGGTGGATGTCCACCCGCAGCCGTGCGTCCGGCAGCGACGTCGTGATCCTCGCCAGCGCCCGGACGACCGGCAGCGGAGCCATGTTGGGCCGCAGGCTCTTGGCGTGCACCCCGATGACGAAGCCCGTGCTCGGCGCGCGCGGGCGGGACAGTTCCGGCCCTTCGACGACATGGGGATGGGGCAGGACGTGGGCGGTCCGGCCCCAGCGGGCCGATATCTCGGCCGCCGCGCCGGCGGTGAGGGTGATGAGGCTGTCGGCGGCGGGGATCAGTACGTCCAGGGCGGCGTCGTGGGCGCTGCGGTCCCGGTGGTGCGGGTTGCGCAGGTCGTGGACGGTCTGCACCAGCGGTTTGCCGTGCCTGCGCAGTTCGTGGACGAGGTCCTTCAGCTGCCCGGGCCGCTGCGCGTCGAACCCGAAGTGGAGGTGGTAGACGTCGAAGCTGTCGTGGTGGTCACGGACCCAGGCCGGGTCCAGCATCACCGGCGGCCACCAGCGCTGCGACGTGCTCGGGGCGCCGTTGGGGTGGGGGTCCGGCAGCAGGACGACTCCGTCGGAGCCGTCCGCGGCGTGCACGTGCCGGACGTAGACGTGTCCGGCGGGCACGGAGGCGACGCGAATCTCGTCGGGCGCGTTCGGGCGGGTCGGCCGCGTACGCGAGGTGCCCGCGCGGGAGGTCTGGGCGGAGGCCATGCCCGGTGCCTAGTCCTCGCCCCGGATGATGTTCCAGTCCGGCGCGGCGGACGTCTCCTCGCCGTCGGCGTCGTCGGACCGTGTCCGACGCAGGACGGCGGGACGACACGTCCGGACGCTGCCGTCCGGCACGACACGGTGCGTGACCGGCTGAGTGGCTTCTTGGGCCTCCATGACCAACATCCCGTTTCACATGCTCGACAGATCGGTGTGACGTGGTGCTTTCGCAACGAATGGCGCGTACCCCCGGTGGTGGCGGCCATGCGCGGAGGCCCGGGGCGCCGGTGATTTCCGGGGCTTCGGCGGCGCGGCGCCGCACGGGCCCGGGCGGATGCGTCCGCCCGGGCCCGTGCGGCAGGGGATCAGGCACATGCGCTCGCGTTGAGCGTGAAGGCCGTGGGGGAGGGGTTGTTCCCGCTGTGGGTGCCCTGGACCCCGAAGCTCACGGTCGCGCCGGGGGCGATGGCGCGGTTCCAGTCGGCGTTGCGGGCGGTGACCGCGGTGCCGTTCTGGGTGACGGTGGCGTTCCAGGCGCTCGTGACGCGCTGCCCGCCGGGGTAGGCCCAGGCCAGCTGCCATCCGTCGACGGCGGTCGGGCCGGTGTTCCTGACGGTGACGGTCGCGGTGAAGCCGGTGGTCCAGACGTTGTTCACCGTGTACGTCACCGCGCAGGCCGCGGTCGGCTGCTCGCCGGTGGCGGACCGCTCGGCGGCGTACGCGGCCAGCCACGCCAGCGGGGCGTTCCAGTTGATCGCCACCTCGTTGGTCGAGTACGAGCCGATGTCGTCGATGTAGCAGGCGGCGGGGGCGCAGCCGGCCAGCTTCTCCTGCGCCACCGGGTCCTGGAGGCCGCTGTTGGGACCGCCCGCGAGCGAGCCCGCCGGCGGGTGGGGCAGCGAGGCGTCCAACTGGTGGGCCCAGAAGCGGTGGTGCTGGTTCTGCGAGGACGTCTCGCCGTAGCCGGTCACGTAGGACCGGCCGAGGGCGTTGCGGCCGAGCAGGTAGTCCATCGCCTCCAGCGCGCCGGCCCGGTAGCGGGCTTCGCCCGTGAGCTCGCCGGCGACGGCCATGACGATCGCGTTGTCGGCGACCTCGCTGTTGGAGCCCCAGAAGTAGCCGTCCGCGGGGGCCGGCACCGCGTAGCCCTGGGCGGCCATGCGGGACAGGTGGCCGTCCGCGGCCGAGACCACGGAGGCGCGGACCCGCGCCAGGTCGGTGGCGGGCAGCCCGTTGGGCACCGTGGCCAGGACGAGCCGGCCGAGCGCGGCCGTGTCGGCCCATCCGAAGCCGTACGGGCCGAAGGCGTCGGCGGAGGTGTGCCAGGGCGAGGAGGTGACCGCGTCCCGGTAGGCGCTCTCGCCGGTCGTCGCGTACAGCTCGGCGGCCGCCCAGTAGAACTCGTCGGTGACCCGCGTGTCCTCGTAGGCCCCGCCGCCCGTGCTGTCCGAAGCCGGAGCGTACAGGGCCGGGTCGGCCTGCGCCGCCGTCCAGGCCCGGCGGGCCGCCGAGAGACAGCGGTCGGCGAAGGCGGAGTCGTACGGGCGGAACACCCGGGCGCACTGCGCCGCGGCCGCCGCGAGGTTGAGGGTCGCCGCCGTGGACGGGCGGTGCAGCTCACGGGGCTGCGCGTCCTGGTCGGGGCGCATCGGCATGCCGGTCCAGGCCGCGTCATGGACCTTGTGGAAGGCCATGCCGGCGTACGGCCTGCCCTCGGGCACTTGCATCCGCAGGAGGAAGTCGAGCTCCCAGCGCGCCTCGTCGAGGACGTCCGGTGTGCCGTTGCCGCGCTCGGGGACGCGCAGGGTCGAGTCGCCGAGCGCCGCGGCCCTGCCCGCCCGCTCGGCCCGTTCGAAGGAGTTGACGACCAGCCAGGTGGAGATGCCCCCGTTCACCACGTACTTGCCCTGGTCACCCGCGTCGTACCAGCCGCCCCTGACGTCCTGGGTGTAATCGCACACGCCGGCCTGGCACGGGACGGAGGTGTCGCCCTGGTTGGGAGCGATGCCGAGGTGGCCGGCCGGGCGGGCGTACGCGCTGCCCACGAGCGAGGCGTCGATGGCGATGCCGCTGCGCTGGTGGTGGAAGAACGCCATCGAGTCGGAACGCAGGGTGTCGTAGAGGTCCGCGCGGATGTCGAAGGGTGCGCTGTCGCTGCCGTCCACCGCCAGGACGTACCCCGAGCCGGTGTTCCGGTACGAGGAGAAGTCGGCCAGCTGGACCGACTGCCCGGAGGGGGTGTCGGCGCCGCGCGGGACGGTCGAACCGGAGGCGACCACGCTCCCGGACGCGTTCCGCAGCTGCCAGGTGAGCGCCTGGGTGGCAGTGGTCACGACGGTGGCGCGCTTGGGGCCGTCCGGCAGGTAACCGACCTGGTTGACGCGTACGGCCGTGGTCGCCGCCGCGGTGGTGGGCTCGCTCGCGGCGGCCGGTGCGAGCGTGAGGCCGCCGAAGAGGAGGGCGCCGGTCAGCAGGGCGGTGGGGAGTCGTAACGAGCGGTTTCGCCCGAGCCGATGGGGTGTAGTGAGCATGTCAACCATCTCCTTCTCGATGGGTGCGACCTGGCGGGTGGGTTCATCATGGGAGCGCTCCCAGTGCGACATGTCGAACACTGGTCGATGCGTCGGTAATCTGGAGCGCACAGTAATGACGGGGGATCACCACCGTCAACGGACGTGACAACGGCGGACAGTAGCCGGACGGCCCGCGGTGCATCGCGGGAGCGCGAGGTCCGAAGGGGTAGCGTTCGGGGCGACGGCACGGGCGCCTGGCCGCCGCTACGAAAGGAACCGGAACCTGAACCCCCAGCTCGCGGAGACGCTGTCCGCGGTCCTGCTCGTCCTCGTGCTGGCCTGTGCGGTCATCCGCCCCTTCGGATGGCCGGAGGCGGTCGTGGCCGTCCCGGCCGCCGCCCTGGTGGTCGCCACCGGGGCCATCTCCCTCGACGACGCCCTGGCCGAGGCGGAGCGGCTCGGACCGGTCATCGGCTTCCTGGCCGCCGTCCTGGTGCTGGCTCAGCTCTGCGACGACGAAGGGCTGTTCCAGGCCTGCGGGGCCTGGATGGCGCGCACGGCGGCGGGTCGGCCGCGCCGGTTGCTCGCCCAGGTGTTCCTGGCCGCGTCGGCGATCACCGCCGTACTCAGCCTGGACGCCACCGTCGTGCTGCTGACCCCGGTGGTGTTCGCCACCGCGGCCCGGATCGGCGCCCGCCCCAAACCGCACGTCTACGCCTGCACCCACCTGTCGAACACGGCCTCCCTGCTGCTGCCCGTCTCCAACCTCACCAACCTGCTGGCCTTCACGGCGAGCGGGCTGACCTTCACCCGGTTCGCCGCGCTGATGGCCCTCCCGTGGGCGGTGGCGATCGGCGTCGAGTACCTGGTCTTCCGGCGCTTCTTCGCCACCGACCTGGATGCCGGAGCCCAGGCTCCCGCGGAGGCCGAGCAGCCGCCGCTGCCGCTGTTCGCGCTCGTCACCGTGGGATGCACGCTGGCCGGCTTCGTGCTGACGTCCGTGATCGGGATCGACCCGGCCTGGGCCGCCCTGGCAGGCGCACTGGCCCTCGCCGTGCGGGCCCTGATCCGGCGCCGCACCACGCCCCGGGCGCTGGTCCGCGCCACCTCCGTGCCCTTCCTCGCCTTCGTCCTGGCCCTCGGGATCGTGGTCCTTGCGGTGGTGGACAACGGTCTCGACGAGGCGCTGGGACACGTGATCCCCGAGGGGACGGGGCTGCCGGCGCTGTTCGCCCTCGCCGGCCTGGCCGCCGTCCTCGCGAACGTCATCAACAACCTGCCCGCGGTCCTCGTGCTGCTGCCCCTGACCGCCCCGTCGGGACCCGGCGCCGTTCTCGCCGTCCTCCTCGGCGTCAACATCGGACCCAACCTCACCTATGCCGGCTCGCTGGCCACCCTGCTGTGGAGACGCATCGTCCACGCCCACGACGGCGAGGTGGAGCTCAAGGAGTTCACCCGGCTCGGCGTGTACGCGGTCCCCGCGAGCCTGGCAGCCGCCGTACTGGCACTGTGGCTTTCCCTGACCGTCTTCGGAGGAGGCTGACCCCATGGCCGTGGTCGTCTGGATCGTCGAGGGCACCTGGCGCGCCTGCGTGGACGCCGCCCGCGCACACACCCCGCCGGACGCCGAGATCGTCCTGCTGCACGTCACCCCGGCGGACGTACCGGGTGCGGCCCACGGCGCCTTCGCGGGACTCCTCGGCCGGGGCCACCCCGCGGGGCAGCGCCCGGCCGAAGGCTGGGGGAGGGACCCCGGCACGCGCCTGGAACACCTCGCCGCCGCCTCCGCGGAGCAGCTGCTCCAGGACGCCGCCGAACGTCTGGACCGTCCCTGCACCCGTACCGAGCGCACCGGGCGCGTCGAACGGGAGGTCGTCGCCGAGGCCGAGGGCAGCGAGCTGCTGATCCTGGCCCGGGACGGCGACCGCAGCCACCTCGGACCGCACAGCCTCGGCCCGGCCGCGCGCTTCGTCGTGGACCACGCCCCCTGCCCGGTGCTGCTCGTGTGGCCCGAACCGCCGCCGGGGCTGCCCACCATGCCGCCGCCTCCCCCTCATCACGCCCCCTGACCTGCTCGCGCGGACGGGGACGAGCGCAGCTCAGCGGTTGAAGGTCAGCCGCGGTGCCGCGTTGCGGGCGAGCGTGTGGGCCTGGTCGGGCCACCACGTGCCGGCGGGCGGATCGACGATGCCGTACTCGGGATCGATCGTCCCGCCGGTGTTGCGGGTACAGCTGCCGTCGGACTCGCCGGGGATCTTGATCCACAGGTAGGCGTCGACGAGCGGGACGCCGGTGTCGGCGGTGGGTCGGGGGCCGAGGCCGCGGCCGGGCGCGTTGCACCAGATCTCCGGGTCCCCGGTGTACTTGCCGGGCTCCGGGGTCCAGGCGCCCAGGCCGTTGCGGCTGGTGTCGATGACGAAGTGGTGCAGCCGGTCGTCCGGCGGCGTGCCCACGTTCTGGTCGTACCAGGCGTCGGTCCAGCGCCAGGTGGTGGGGTCGGCGGAGTCGACGGCGTTGCCGGGGGCGCCGTCGTTGGGCGCGGCCGACGAGTAGTACTGGGTGGCGCACCAGTCGGTGTGGTCGCGGGCGTACTCGGGCCCCTCGGTGGCGTACCACATGCACTTGGCTATCCAGGTGCCGTACCGGGCGTTGTGGTCGGTGGGGTGGGTGTTGGACACGTTGAGCGCGAAGCCGTCGCCGACCTGGACGCCGGCGTCGAGCAGCCGCCGCGAGATGTCGCCGACGGACCGCCACAGGACGTTGCCCGCGTCCAGGTAGACCGCGGTGCGGGCCCCGGACTTGAGGGTCTTCACCGCGTACGCGAGATCGGCGATGCGCGCCGCCGTGAGTTCGCCGGTCGGGTCGACGTCCGGCCCGCAGTCGCGGGGGAGCAGGGCGAGGCCGTCGGGCTCGACGACGACGACGGCCTCGCGGTCGCCGATGCCGGCGGCGAAGGCGTCGACCCACTGCCGGTAGGCGGCGGAGGAGGCGGCTCCGCCGCTGGAGTACTGCGAGCAGTCCCGGCCGGGAACGTTGTAGGCGACCAGGAGGGGGGTCCGGTCGACCGTGCGGGCCTTGCGGACGAGCGTGTCCACCTTCAGCCGGACCTCGCCGGGCGTGCCCTCGGTGAACCACTCGGCCTGCGGCCAGCTCGCGAGCTTCGCCATGTTCGCGGCGTTGGCGAAGTCGCCGTTCCGGAGGTCGGAGAGTGCCTGCTTCGCGGCCTTGCTGTGCGGGTCCACGTAGAACCTCGTCGCCGGGGTGATCGTGTCCCCGGCGGGCGCGGCCTGCGCCAGTCCCTGCGTCGCGGTGAGGGCGGCGCAGGCGGCGAGCGCCGCGAGGGCGGCGGTCGCACGGCGCCGGAGGCCGGATGGCTTCATGCTTGCTCCTGGTCGATGGAGGGCGGCGGATCAGGGGGGTTCCTGTGGCCCGGTCGCGGGCTGGGAGGCACCGGGCCACAGGAGTCGGAGGTCAGTAGCCGTAGATCATCTTGTAGGCCACCTCGGGGAGGAACTGACCGGCCGTGGAACCGGTCCCCACGCCGCAGTTGCCGTCGGACTCCCCCGGCGCCTTGATCCACAACAGCATCTCGGCGCCGCCTCCCAGCTGGGTCGGCGTGCCGATGCGGCGGCCGGCCGCGTTGCACCACTCGCCGTTGTAGCCGTTGCCGTTGCGGCTGGTGTCGACGACGAACGGCTTGGTGTAGCCGTAGCGGGCGGACAGCTCGCTGTTGACGGCGTTGCCGAAGGCGGTGTTCTGGGCGGTGGTGTAGTAGTTCGAGACGTTGAGGGAGAAGCCGTGGGCCTGGCGCAGGCCCGCTTCGTGGAGGCGCTGGGCCATCGTCCCGGCGCTCACCCAGCCGGGGTTGCCCGCGTCGAGGTAGAGCCAGGTGTTGGGAGCCTGGCGGTTGAACTCGGCGACGGCGCCGCTGATCATGCCCTGGCGTTCGCTGATCTGTGTCTGGGTCAGGCAGCCGTAGTCCGCGAGGGAGTCCGGTTCGAGGACGACGACGGCCGGGCGGCCGGCGATCCCGCCGGCGAACTGCGCGATCCAGGTCGCGTACGCGGACGGTGAGGCGGCGCCGCCTCCGGAGTGCCCGCCGCAGGAGTCGCGGTGGTAGATGTTGTACGCGACCAGGATGGGCAGCTTGTCCCGGGAGTCCGCGGCCCCGACGTACGCACCCGTCGCGGTGCCGATGGTGCCGCTCCAGGAGCCGAACCAGCGCGCCTGGGGCGTGTTGGCGAGAGACGCGTTGATCGCGGGCGTCCGGCCGTCACCGGGGTTCGCGGCGACCCACTGCTTGGCGCTGGAGTTCGGGTCCACGTAGAACCCGCTGGTCAGGGTGGTCGGGTCCGCCGCGTGGGCGGACGGCGCGACGGCGAGCGCCAAGGGCAGCGCGAAGCAGGCTGCCGCGAGGGCGCGGATTCGGCGGCGCATGACGGTACCTCGATTCCAGGTGGGGGACGCGCCGCACGCTCTCGTCCTGAGCGGGCGGCGCACTGAGGAAGTGCGGTGGTACGCCACCCCATGGCCGTGGAAGCGCTCCCACTGGAAGCGGTACCAGCCCGCGCTTCGGCAGCCATGGGGTGTGGCCGTATCGTGTGACGCCCTGTCCTGACTGTCAAGTAGGAGTGTTTTACCGGCACTTCACACGGCAGCCGGAAAGCTTTACAGTCGTGGAACTGGAAGCGCTCCCAGTCTTCCGTGCGTTCTGCTCGTGACAGGAGGGGCGGATCATGGCCGAAGGTGCGCCGCGCCGGCACACGACGCTCGACGAGGTGGCCGAACTGGCCGGTGTCTCACGGTCCGTGGCCTCGCGAGCGCTCAACAACGCCCCTCACGTCAGCCGCGCCAAACGCGAGGCGGTCGAACGGGCCGTCCGCCAGCTCGGTTTCGTACCCAATCCGACCGCCCGCGCCCTGGCGACGCGGCAGACGGGAGCGGCCGCCCTGGTCGTCTCGGGGGAGGATCCGTCGATCTTCGCCGATCCCTTCTTCGCCCGGGTGATCGCCGGGGCCTCGGCCGCCCTGGAGGACGCCGATCTGCACCTCATGCTCTGCCTGGCCGCCTCCGACCGGGGACGCGGGCGAGTGGAGCGGCTCCTGAGGTCCAAGGGCGCCGACGGCGTGATGCTCATGGCGCTGCGCGAGGACGATCCGCTGGCCCGCCTGGCCGAGGAGGCCGAGCTGCCCGTGGTGTTCGGCGGGCGGCCGGTCGGTCTGGAACCCCGGTGGTACGTGGACGTCGACAACGTCGGCGGGGCGCGCGCGGCGACCGAGCACCTCATCGCGGCCGGCCGGACCCGCGTGGCCACGATCTGCGGACGCCTGGACACCGAGGTCGGACGAGCCCGGTACCGCGGCTACCGGGACGCCATGCTGGCCGCGGGGCTCGAACCGTACCCCTCGGCCGGCGACTTCACCGGGCCCAGCGGAGCCGCCGCCATGGCCGCGCTCCTCGCACACCGTCCCGACCTGGACGGGGTGTTCGCCGCCAGCGACAACATGGCGGCCGGAGCCCTTCGCACGCTGCGGAAGGCCGGCCGCCTGGTTCCCTCCGACGTCGCCGTGGTCGGCTTCGACGACCTGCCCGTGGCCCGGATCGCCGAGCCGCCGCTGACCACGGTGCACCAGCCCGTGGAGGGCCTCGGCCGGGAGATGGCGCGCATGCTCGTCGCGCTCGTCGACGGACAGGACCCCACCCCGCTGATCCTCCCCACGCGCCTGGTCACCCGCGCCAGCGCCTGACGGGCTGCCGCGGCGGCGAGAGCCGTCCACCGGGCCCGCGCCGTGCCAGGGCCTGTCCGGCGGATCGGGGCCGGCCCCGGCCTAGGAGCGGCCCCGCCAGGTGGCGTGCAGGCGCCGGCGGTGGTCCAGCGGGCGCACCGGTCCTGTCAGGGTGACCCGGGCGGTCAGCCGCGGGTCGGTGCTGGAGGTGCTGAACAGCAGCTCCAGCGCCCCCGGCTCCACCACGCGCGTCCCCGCCCTGCCCGTGAACGACGCGAGGTCCGTGGGGACGGTCACGTGGATCCGTCTGCTCTCGCCCGGGGCCAGGTCGACCCGTACGTATCCGACGAGTCTGCGCACGGGCTGGACCACGGAGGCCACCGGGTCGTGCAGATACAGCTGGACGAGTTCGGTCCCGGCGCGGCTGCCGGTGTTCGCCACGGTGAGGGCGAGCCGAACCTCGCCGTCCGTGGGGATCTCGGCGGTCTCGATGTCCAGGTCGCTCCATTCGAAGGTGGTGTACGTGAGGCCGTGTCCGAAGCCGAAGGCCGGTGTGGGGTCGATGCTGGAGACCTCACCGGCCTGGCCCAGGCGGGAGGCCAGGTAGGTGGAGGGCTGGGCGCCGGCGTGGCGGGGCACGCTGACGGGCAGTCGGCCGCTCGGGGCGGTGCGTCCGCTCAGGACGGAGGCGATCGCGGCGGTCCCGGCCTCGCCGGGGAAGAAGGCCTGCAGGATCGCGGCGGACTCGTCGGCGGCGCGGCCGAGCGCGTAGGGCCGGCCGGCGAGGAGGGTCGTCACGACCGGTGTCCCGGTGTCGAGGAGGGCGTCCAGGAGCGGCTGCTGCGCTCCGGGGAGGTCGAGCGACTCGGCGTCGCAGCCCTCACCGCTGGTGCCCCGCCCGAAGAGTCCGGCGCGGTCGCCGAGCGCGGCCACGACGAGATCGGCGCGGCGGGCGAGTTCGACGGCCTCGGCGAAGCCGTCGGTGTCGGCGTCGTCGATGCCGGTTCCCCGCGCCACGAGGACCTCGGCGCCGGGGAACTCGGCCACGAGGGCCTCGCGCAGGGTGGGCAGGTCGATGCCGAGCGGGGTGGCGGGGTGCTGTGCGCCGACGTGGACGGGGAAGGAGTAGCAGCCGAGGACGGCGGTGGGAGCTTCGGCGTTGGGCCCGATGAGGGCGATCCGGATCGGGGTGCCGGGGTCGAGCGGCAGGGTGCCGTCGTTGCGGAGGAGTACGACCGCCTGTTCGGCGATGCGGCCGGCCAGCTCGCGGTTGGCGGCCCGGTCCAGGTCGACCGTGCCCCGGAGGGTGTCGGGGGCGGCCGTGGTGTCGGCGCCGCGCAGTGCCGGAGGGACCGGGCTCCAGTCGGGGTCGAGCAGCCCGAGCCGGGTCTTCTGCAGCAGGACCCGTCGGACGGCCCGGTCCACGAGCTCCTCGGGCACGTGTCCCTTCCGGACCGCCTCCAGGAGGGGCGCGCCGAAGGTCTTGACGGTGGGCAGCTCGACGTCGACGCCGGCGGCGAGGGCTGCTCCGGCCGCCTCGCCGAACGTGCCGGCGACGCCGTGCAGGGTCTTCAGGAACGCGATGCCGAAGTAGTCGGCCACGACGGTGCCGGTGAAGCCCCAGGTGTCCCGGAGCAGGTCGGTGAGCAGGCGGTCGTCGGCGGCCGAGGGGATGCCGTCGGTGTCGGTGTAGGCGTGCATCACGGACCGGGCGCCGCTCTCCCGGACCGCCATCTCGAACGGCGGCAGGATCACGTCGGCCAGCTCCCTCGCACCCATGCCGACCGGGGCGAGGTTGCGACCCGCCCGGGAGGCGGAGTAGCCGGCGAAGTGTTTGAGGGTGGCGACGACGCCGGCGGCCTCCAGGCCCTGGACGTACGCGGTGGCGATGGTCCCGACCAGGTACGGATCCTCGCCGATGGTCTCCTCGACGCGCCCCCAGCGGGCGTCGCGCACGACGTCGAGAACGGGGGCGAGCCCCTGGTGCACGCCCACCGCGCGCAGGTCGCGGCCGATGGCGGCGGCCATCTCCCGTACGAGCGCGGGGTCGAAGGTGGCTCCCCATGCGAGGGGTACGGGATAGGCGGTGGCGCCCCAGGCCGCGAAGCCCGCGAGGCACTCCTCGTGGGCGACGGCCGGGATGCCGAACCGGTTCGCGGCGGTGATCCGCTCTTGCGTCCGCATCAGGGAGAGGGCGCCGAGGGCGGGGTCGACGGGGGCGCTGCCGAAGGGCCGGGTGAGCTGGCCGAGACCGTCGGGCAGCAGCTCGTCCAGGTCGACCGGCTCCTCCATGTCGTGCTGGTGGGGGGCGACTTCGGCGCCTTCGTCGGAGGCCCCGACCCACACGCCGTAGAGCTGGGCGGTCTTCTCCTCCAGGGTCATCTCGCGCATCAGCGCGTCGACTCGGGCTTCCGTGCTCAGGGCGGGGTCGCGCCAGGCGCGGTACGGGGCATGGGGCTGGGTGGCCACGGTGTCGGTCACTTTCCTCCGACTCCCGTCAGGCCCTGGGCGAGGGCCTGACGGGAGAACGGATAGACGAGCAGGATGGGAGCTCGGACGGGTTCTCCGAGAACCGCGTGTCTGTCAGGTGCGGGTCCAGCGCTGGTTGGCGCCGCCCCAGCAGGAGTAGAGCTGGATCAGGGTGCCGTTCGCGGTGCCGTTGGCGGCGGCGTCGAGGCAGAGGCCGGACTGGACGCCGACGATGGATCCGTCGGAGTTGAGGCGCCACTTCTGGTTGTCGCCGCCCCAGCAGCTGTAGATCTGCACCTTGGCGCCGTTGGCGGTGCCGCCGGCGTCCAGGCACTTGTCGCCGTAGACCCTGAGTTCACCTGCGGCGGTGTAGGTCCACTGCTGGTTGGCGGCGTTGTTGCAGTCCCACAGGTTGAGCTGGGTGCCGTCGGTGGTACTGGCGCCGGGCACGTCCAGGCAGCGGCCCGAGGCGACGCCCTTGATCTGTCCGGCACCGGGCGAGGGGGTCGGAGTGGGGGTGGGGGAGCCGGCGTTGAGCGCGTTGAGGACGGAGGTGTACGCGGGCTTCTTGCTGCCGTCGCCGTTGAACAGCAGCGGCGTCTGATCCGCGCGCCAGGAGTCGGTGTCGCGCACACCCCAGACGGTGATGCCGAGGCAGCGCGGGACGGCCAGGCAGTCGTTGGTCACGTTGGCGTAGGTCGTGGGCGAGGCGCCCTGGATGTCGAGTTCCGTGACGGCCACGTCGACACCGAGGGCGGCGAAGCTCTGCAGCGTGGTGCGGAAGTTGCTGTTGTACGGGCTGTCGCTGTTGAAGTGCGACTGGAAGCCCACGCAGTCGATGGGCACACCGCGCTGCTTGAAGTCCCGGACCATGGAGTACACGGCCTGGGTCTTGGCCCAGGTCCAGTTCTCGATGTTGTAGTCGTTGTAGCAGAGCTTGGCGGCCGGGTCGGCGGCGCGTGCGGTGCGGAAGGCGACCTCGATCCAGTCGTTGCCGGTGCGCTGCAGGTTCGAGTCGCGCCGGGCTCCCGAACTGCCGTCGGCGAACGCCTCGTTCACGACGTCCCATTGCGCGAGCTTGCCCTTGTAGTGGGCCATCACGCCGTTGATGTGGTTGATCATCGCCTGGCGCAGTGTGCTGCCGCTGAGGCTCTGCATCCAGCCGGGCTGCTGGGAGTGCCAGGCCAGGGTGTGGCCGCGCACCTGCTTGCCGTTCTGCACCGCCCAGTTGTAGACGCGGTCGCCGGCGGTGAAGTTGAACTGGCCCTGCTGGGGTTCGGTGGCGTCGATCTTCATCTCGTTCTCGGGCGTCACCGAGTTGAACTCGCGCCCCGCGATCGTCGTGTACGCGGAGTCACCCAGCCTCCCCGAGGCGATGGCGGTGCCGAAGTAGCGGCCGCTCTGCGCGGCGGCGCTGCCGAGCGTGCTCTCGGCGGCCTGGGAGGACGAGGGTGCGACCAGGGCGACGGCGGAACCGAGGACGCCGACGACCAGCGCCGTACACAGACCGCCGGCCCTTCGGCGGACGGTGGAGGGGGGAACGGCATTCGAGCGCATGACGGACCTCCAGGATGGAAATCACGGAAGGGTTTGAGCGCGGCAGAATGAATCCACGCCGACGACGCCCGCAGGCACGGGCGAAATGGCAATAACGGTGCGGAATGCAGGGCGTGATGATTCACGGCCAACGCTCAGGATTCGGGCAGATGGCTGACCGAAACCGGCTCGGAATTCAGTGTGGAAATCTCGAAGAAACATGTCAAGAGTTTCGAAATGTTTCGAGAATCCGCCTGCCCTGAATGCTCGTTCCCCTAGCGTCGGGGCGGGGCCGTGGAGAGCCGGACCTTGAGTTCGGTCGAGAGCTCCATCCGCGGTGTGACCAGCGGCTGGTCCTCCATGACCTGGAACAGGGTGCGGGCCGCGACCCGCCCCATCTCCTCCAGCGGCTGGCGCACGGTCGTCAGCGGCGGTGACAGCCATTCGCACATCGGCAGGTCGTCGAAGCCGACGACGCTGAGGTCCCGCGGAATGCTCAGCCCGCCCTGTCGGGCGGCTTCGTAGACGCCCATCGCCTGCTGGTCGCTGCCGGCGAAGATGGCGGTCGGCGGGTCGGGGAGCGCGAGCAATTCCTGGGCGCACTGGAATCCGCCCTCGTGCCGGAAGTCACCGAACCGGATCAGGTCGCGGTCGACCTCGATTCCGGCCTGCTCCAGGGCGGTCCGGTACCCGTCGATGCGGGCCCGGCTGCAGAGCATCTCCCTGCGTCCGCCGATCGTGGCGATCCGGCGGTGCCCCAGCTGGAGCAGGTGCTCGGTGGCGGCGAGGCCGCCCGCCCAGTTGGTCGCTCCGACGCTCGGCACGCCGTTGCCGGGCAGGTCGACGGGGTCGATGACGACCAGCCCCACTCCGGCCCGTTCGACCTGGGCGCGCTGGGCCTGGGTGACCGAGGCGGTGACGAGGATGACGCCGTCGCTGTGGTGCAGGACCGGCAGAGCGGCCCAACTGGACGGCGTGGCCTCGCCGGGCGGGACGAGTGACACGACGGTGCCGACGCCGCGCTGGGCGCATTCGGCCTCGACGCCGCGCAGTATCTCCACCGCCCACGCGCTGTCCAGACCGCCGATGATCAGGTCGACGAGGCCCGATCTGCGGGCTCTGCCCTGCCGGCCCGGCGGGAGGTAGTTGTGGGACCGCAGCAGGCCCTCGATCCGTTGGCGTGTCGCGGGTGCGACATCGGAACGGCCGTTGATCACCTTGGACACGGTGGCCTGGGAGACCCCTGCCTCCGCGGCGATGACGGCCAGGGTCGGACGCCGTTCGCTCAACTTCCCTCCTCTGCCCGCACGCCGTGACCGGCGACAGGTCTCGCAAACTTTCGAAGAAGTTTCGAGGCGGGGTGACCTGCCTGTCAAGGCAGTCAACAGGCGGGTTTTTTCAGGGAAATCGGTGACACCCCTTGACCGGGGGGCTTCACGTTCCTAGCTTATGGCGGCACAGAATTCGAGAGTATTTCGAAAAGTTTTCGGCCGTATGACCGGCACTCTTCCCCCGGAGGTCCCATGACCAGCACCCTCCCGAGCCGACGAAGCTTCCTGGCGTTCTCGGGCCTGACCGTCCTGTCCGCAGCCATGACCGCGGCCTGCGGCGACGGTTCCGGTGGCAGACCGGCGGCCGACGGCAAGGTGACGTTCGAGTGGTGGAACATCGCCACGACGGAGCCGGGCAAGTCCCTCTTCCCGGAGATCTCCACGGCGTTCACGAAGGCACACCCGAAGATCGCGATCAACACGACCTCGCTGGAGAACGAGGCGTTCAAGTCCAAGCTGACCGCGACCACTTCCTCCGGCAAGCTGCCCGACGTCTACCAGACCTGGGGCGGCGGCGTGCTCCAGCAGCAGGTCGACGCGGACCTGGTCGAGGACCTCACCGACCTCCTCGACTGGTCGTCCCAGCTCACCCCGGTCTCGCTCCAGGCCTACCAGTTCGGGGGCCGGACCTACGGAATCCCGTACGACATCGGCATGGTCGGCTTCTGGTACAACAAGAAACTCTTCGCCAAGGCCGGGATCACCGCTCCGCCGGCCACCTGGGCCGCGTTCCTCGAGGACGTCAAGAAGCTCAAGGCAGCGGGGATCACCCCGATCGCGCTCGCGGGCAAGGAGAAGTGGCCCGGCCACTACTACTGGGCCTACCTCGCGATGCGCGTCGCCGGCCTCCCCGCCCTGCAGAAGGCCGCGACCACCAAGGACTTCACCGGTGCGGGCTTCGTCCAGGCGGGAGCCCACCTCAAGGAGCTCGTCGACCTCCAGCCGTTCCAGCCCGGCTTCCTCGGCGCCGGCTACGCCACCCCGGGCGGCCAGGCCGCGACCATGGGCAACGGCAAGGCCGCGATGGAGCTGATGGGCCAGTGGGGACCGTCGGTGCAGAAGGACGCGGGCGCCGACCTCGGAGCGGACCTCGGCTTCTTCCCCTTCCCGACGGTCGACGGCGGCGTGGGACAGGCCACCGAGGTGTTCGGCGGCGGAGGTGGCTTCGCGCTGCGCAAGGGAGCGCCGAAGGAGGCACTGGACTTCCTGAAGTTCTTCGTCCTGGAGAACGAGTCCAAGCTGCTGGCCTCCAACGGCTACCTGCCGGTGGTCAAGGGCGCGGAGAGCCAGCTCACCGACGCCAACAAGAAGGTGGTGGCAGACAGCCTCGTCAAGGCGACGGGCTTCCAGCTCTTCCTCGACCAGGCGTATCCGCCGGCGGTCGGCCAGGAGGTCAACGACAGCGTCGCCGACCTCATCGCGGGCAAGAAGACGCCCGAGCAGGTCACCGCATCGATCACCGAGGCTGCGAAGAGTGCCTAGTTCCGTGTCCACCCTGACGAAGGAGCGGACGGAGGAGGCCGTGCCCGCGCGCCCGCCGCTCCCGGCCCGGTCCGGCCTGGGCCGGTGGGGGGACTGGGCGTCCGTCGCCTGGTTCCTCGTCCCGGCCCTGGTCCTCTTCCTCGTCTTCGTCCTCGCCCCGATCGTCGTCGCCGTCTGGACCGGCTTCTTCAAATGGGGCGGGATCGGCCCCATGGACAACTTCGTCGGCTTCGCGAACTACACCAAGCTCTTCGACGACCAGGTCTTCCTCGGCGATCTGGGACGCGGGCTGTACCTGATCATCCTGTCGATCACCGTGCAGTTGCCGTTCGCCCTGTTCACCGCGGTCCTGCTCAACCAGAGGCTCCGTGGCCGGGCCGTCTACCGGATGCTGTTCTTCGCGCCGTACATCCTGTCCGAAGTGGTCACGGCGGTCCTCTTCACGATGATCTTCCTGCCCGGCGCCGGCATGGCCGACCACCTCGCAGGTCTCCTGGGCCTCGAGGGCTTGCAGGGCAAGTGGCTCGCCGATCCCTCGACGGTCATGCCGACCCTGTTCATCGTCATGGTCTGGAAGTACTTCGGCTTCCACATGATGCTGTTCCTCGCCGGACTTCAGAGCATCCCGTCCGAGATCCTCGAAGCCGCCTCCATCGACGGCGCCGGCGCCTGGCAGCGCTTCCGGTACGTGACGCTGCCGCTGCTCGGCCCGACGATCCGGATCAGCGTCTTCCTCTCGATCATCGGGTCCATCCAGCTCTTCGACCTCGTCTGGGTCATGACCGCCGGCGGGCCGAACCACTCCTCCGAGACGATGGCGATCGCGATGTTCCAGTTCGGGTTCAAGCGGTACCAGGTCGGCTATGCCAGCGCGATCAGCGTGGTGCTGTTCATGATCAGCCTCGTCTTCTCCCTCTTCTACCAGCGGTACGTGCTCCGCCGCGACCTGAGCGGGGCCGTCACCTCGGGAGGTGACCGATGAACGCCCGCCGGACCGTTCGCGGTCTTTCGCTGCACGCCGTGGTCTGGCTGATCGCCGCCTTCGTCGCCGTGCCTCTGCTCTACGCCGTGATCTCCGGCTTCAAGAGCACGGCGGAACTGACGAACAACCCGTTCGGACTTCCGGAGCACTGGAAGGTCGGCAACTACCTCGGAATTCTCGGCGACGGCATGTTCTGGCGGCAGATCGCCAACAGCGCGGGCATCGCCATCGGCACGACGGTCGTGACGGTCGTGGCCTCGGCCATGGCGGCCTTCGTTCTGGCCCGCTATGCCTTCCGGGGAAGGGAGTTGTTCTATACGCTCTTCACCATCGGGCTGATGTTCCCGTTCGCGGTGGCCGTCCTGCCGCTCTTCCTGATGCTGCGGACCTTCGGCCTGCTCGACAATCCGCTCGGAGTGATCCTCCCGCAGGCGGCCTTCGGGCTCCCCATGACGATCGTGATCCTGCGCGGTTTCTTCCGGACCATCCCGGCGGAGATCGAGGAGGCCGCGACCATGGACGGCTGCGGCAAGTTCCGCTTCTTCTGGCAGATCCTGCTGCCGATGGCCCGTCCGGCGCTCGGCACCGTGTCCGTGCTTGCGGTCGTCGCGAGCTGGAACAACTTCTTCCTGCCGCTGCTGGTGTTCAGCGACCCGAAATGGCAGACGATCCCGGTCGGCGTCCAGCAGTTCCAGGGCCAGTACTCGACCGACTTCGCGCTCGTCCTGGCCTACATCGTGCTCGCCATGGTCCCCGCCCTCGCCTTCTACGCCGTCGCCGAGCGCCAGCTGATCGGCGGCCTCACCGCCGGCGCCACCAAGGGCTGACCCGTACCGCGCGACCTCCCTCCCCGAGGAGACTCTGTGAAACGTCTGACCGCGCTGACAGCCGTCGTCTTGTCAGCGCTCACCTCGACCGTGGCCACCGCCGACCCCGCCCCTCCCGCCGCCCCCGTCCGTGCCGCCATCGACTTCCGGGCGGAACTCCAGCCCATCGACGGATTCGGCTTCTCCATGGCCTTCCAGCGGGCCGACCTGCTGCACGGAGCCCGCGGCCTCAGCCCGGCCAAGCAGCGCGAGGTGCTCGACCTGCTGCTCAGCAAGGACAAGGGCGCGGGCCTCTCGATCCTGCGCCTCGGCATCGGTTCGTCGACCGACCGGGTCTACGACCACATGCCGACGATCCTGCCGACCGATCCCGGCGGACCGGACGCCGTGCCGAAGTACGTCTGGGACGGCTGGGACGGCGGCCAGGTCTGGCTCGCCAAGGAGGCCAAGGCGTACGGCGTCGAGCGGTTCTACGCCGACGCGTGGAGCGCCCCCGCCTTCATGAAGACCAACAACAGCGAGAACGACGGCGGCGAACTCCGCCCCGAATGGCGCCAGGCCTACGCGAACTACCTCGTCCAGTACGCCAAGTTCTACCAGCGCGAAGGCATCGGGATCACCGACCTGGGATTCACCAACGAACCCGACTGGACGGCGACCTACGCCTCGATGAGGTTCACCCCGCAGCAGGCCGTCGACTTCCTCAAGGTGCTCGGGCCGACCGTGCGCGCATCCGGACTGAAGACGGAGCTGGTCTGCTGCGACGCGGCGGGCTGGGACCGGCAGGTCGCCTACACCGAGGCCATCGAGGCGGACCCCGCGGCCGACAGGGCCGTACGGACCGTCACCGGCCACCGCTACAGCGGTCCGACGACGGTCCCGCAGCCCACCGACAAGCACGTGTGGATGTCGGAGTGGTCGCCGGACGGCTCCACCTGGAACGAGAGCTGGGACGACGGCAGCGGCTACGACGGTCTCACCGTCGCGGCCGACATCCAGAACACCCTGACCGTCGGCAACGCCAACGCCTACGTCTACTGGACCGGGGCGTCACTCGGCGCGACCCGCGGGCTCATCCAGCTCGCCAATCCCGGTGACGGCTACCGGGTCTCCAAGCGGTACTGGGCGCTGGCCGCCTTCAGCCGGTTCATCCGCCCGGGCGCCGTCCGCGTGCCGGTCACGAACACCGACCCGGCACTGCAGGTCACGGCCTTCCGCAACGCCGACGGCCGCCGCGTCGTCGAGATCCTCAACACCGCGACCACCGAGCGCTCCGCCGCCTTCTCCCTCCGCGGCGGACACGACCGGCAGCCCGAGGCATACGTCACCGACGGGACCCGCTCGATCACGCCGGCCGACATCGCCTCCACGCACGGCACGACCCTCACCGCGAGGCTCGCCCCCCGCGCGCTGACCACGATCGTCCTCGACTGACCCCCTCTCACCCTCGATCGAGGAGTCAACCATGTCCATGTCCGTGTCCCGTCACCTCATCGCCCTCTCCGCCGCCGCCTGCCTGGCGGCCGGCCTCGCCGCCGCGCCCGCCAGCGCCGAGCCCCGCCCCAGGACGCTCGCCGACCTGGCGAAGCAGCACCACAAGTACTTCGGCTCCGCCACCGACAACCCCGAGTTCACCGACGCCGCCTACCTGAAGCTCCTCGGCGGCGAGTTCGGGCAGACCACCCCCGGCAACGCCATGAAGTGGGAGACCACGGAACCCCGGCCCGGCGTCTTCGACTTCACCGCCGCCGAAGAGGTCATGGCCTTCGCCAAGGACCACCACCAGAAGGTCCGCGGCCACACCCTCGTCTGGCACAACCAGCTGCCCTCCTGGCTCACCGGGCGCACCTGGACCGCCGACGAACTGCGTGCCGTCCTCAAGAACCACATCCAGACGGAGGTCCGGCACTTCAAGGGCCGGGTGATCCACTGGGACGTCGTCAACGAGGCCTTCAACGAGGACGGCACCTACCGCGAGTCGATCTTCTACAAGACGCTCGGCCCCGGCTACATCGCCGACGCCCTGCGCTGGGCCCACGAGATCGACCCGCACGCCAAGCTGTACCTCAACGACTACAACGTCGACTGGATCGGCCCCAAGAGCGACGCGTACTACGCCCTCATCAAGCAGCTGAAGGCCGACGGAGTCCCGGTGGACGGCTTCGGCATCCAGGGCCATCTGGCACTCCAGTACGGCTTCCCCGCCGACGTACAGCAGAACATGCAGCGCTTCGCCGACCTCGGGGTCGACGTCGCCGTCACCGAGCTCGACATCCGGATGAACCTCCCGGTGACCCCGGAGAAGCTCGCCACCCAGGCCACCTGGTACGCCGACTACGTCAAGGCCTGCCTCGCGGTCAGGAAGTGCGTCGGCGTCACCATCTGGGACTACACCGACAAGTACTCGTGGATCCCCTCCGTCTTCCCCGGTGAGGGCGCCGCGCTGCCGTACGACGAGAACCTGCAGCCCAAGCCCGCCTACCACGCGATCAGGAAGGTGCTGGGCGGATGATCAGGACGGCGATCGTCGGGACGGGCGGGATCGCCGGCATCTGCCACGTACCCGCTCTCCGGGCGCAGGCGCACCGGGCCGAGATCGTGGCAGCCGTCGACGTGGACGCCGCGCGCGCCGAGGAGTTCGCGGCCGAGCACGGCATTCCCGCGGTCTACACCGACCTGCAGACGATGCTGAAGGAGCAGCGTCCGGACGTCGTGCACCTGTGCACGCCGCCGTTCCTGCACGCCGAACAGGCGGTGGCCTGCCTGGAGGCGGGAGCGTGGGTGTGGTGCGAGAAGCCGGTGGCGCTGTCGCTGGCCGAGCTCGACCGGATCCAGGCCGCCGAGGGGACCGCCGCCGCGGGTGCGGTGTTCCAGCACAGGTACGGATCGGGCGCCCGGTACCTGCGGGAACGGATCGCCGCCGGGACCCTGGGCCGCCCGCTCGTCGCGCAGTGCGTCACGGCCTGGTACCGCGACGACGCCTACTACGACGTGCCCTGGCGCGGCACCTGGCGGAGCGAGGGCGGCGGTCCGACGATGGGCCACGGCATCCACCAGATGGACCTGATGCTCGCGGTGCTCGGCGACTGGGCCGAGGTACGGGCCATGGCCGGCCGCCTGGAGCGAGACGTCCAGACCGAGGACGTCTCCACCGCCCTGGTCCGGTTCGAGAACGGGGCCATCGCGACGGTCGTCAACAGCGTCCTGTCTCCCCGCGAGGAGAGCTACCTGCGCTTCGACCTCACCGACGCCACGGTCGAACTGCGGCACCTGTACGGCTACTCCAACGCGGACTGGACGTTCACCGCCGGGTCGTCCGGCGCGACCTGGGAGCCGCCGGACGACCTGCCCAGCTCGCACACCGCCCAGCTCGCGGCCTTCCTCGACGGCTACGAGGCGGGCGTCCGGCCCGACCTCGGCAGGCCGACCATGGAACTGGTCACCGCCCTGTACAAGGCCGCGATCACCGGCCTGCCGGTCCTGCGCGGCGAGATCGACGCGGCCGACCCGTTCTACGGGGCGCTCAACGGCGGGCAGCCGGAGGTGTTCCGGTGACCTTCGAACTCCTCCGGAACGAGGACGCGCTGATCGTCCGGACGCGCGGCGTCGACCTCTTCCGCTATGTGCACCGGCCGGTCATGGACCCCTTCGAAGCGCCGAAGCCCTACCTGCATCCGGTGCGCACGCTCGCCGGCGACGTCGTCACCGGGTACCGGCCGCACGACCATCGCTGGCACAAGGGCATCCAGATGACGGCGTCGTGGCTGTCCGGGCAGAACTTCTGGGGCGGCGGCACCTACCTGCGCGGCCAGGGCTACGTCGACCTGCCGAACCTCGGCACGATGCGCAGCCTCAGCCTGTCCGCCGAGACGGGCCTGGACCGCGCCGTGATCACCGAGGAGCTGGCCTGGCACACGATGGCGGGGGAGCGGTGGATCGACGAGCACCGCACGCTGACCGCACGCGACGTCGAGGCCGACTCCTGGACCCTGGAGGTCACCATCGCGCTGACCAACGTCCACGACACCACCCTCACGTTCGGCAGCCCCGGCACGCAGGGCCGGGAGCTCGCCGGGTACTCCGGCCTGTTCTGGCGCGGTCCGCGCGCGTTCACCGGCGGTGACGCGATCGGCCCCGCGATGGGCGACAAGGGCGACTGGCTGGGCTTCGTCGGCACCCACGACGAGGTCGACCGCTCCTCCACGCTCCTGTTCCTGGACGATCCGGACGCCCCCGGCCACTGGTTCGTCCGCAGCGAGCCCTTCGCCGCCGTCAACCCGTCCGTGGCGTTCGACGAGGAACTGCCGCTGGGCCCCGGCGACACCCTCTCGCGCCGCTACCGGATCGTCGTGGCCGACGGCGCGTGGACCCCCGCGCGCCTGTCCCGGCACGTCGCGGAACACCCGTGGTGACCCCGCTGCCCGGCGGCGTGGGGATCTCCGGGCTGACCGTGTACGACTGGGAGGCCGCCGACGGGCTGTGCGGGGGCACGCCCCACATGCACCTCGTGTGCTCCGAGGCGTACGTCGTCATCAGCGGCACGGGCAGCGTCCAGACACTCACCACCACCGGGTTCGCCGACACCCCGCTGCACCCCGGTGACGTCGTCTGGTTCACCCCGGGCACGATTCACCGGCTCGTCAACTCCGGCGGCCTGCGCCTCGTGGTGCTCATGCAGAACAGCGGACTCCCCGAGGCAGGAGACGCAGTCTTCACCTTCCCCCCTCGTGTCCTGGCCGATCCCGACGCCTACCAGGCGGCGGCCGCCCTGACCGGCGACCCGGCCACGGCAGCACGCCGCCGCCGCGACCTGGCACTCGACGGATTCCTGGCCCTGCGCGAAGGCGGCCTGCGGGAGTTCCATGCCGCGGCCCACCGCCTGAAGAGCGGCCTCCTCGACTCCTGGTGGATCCGCTGGCACGACGGCGCGCTGGCAGCGGCCGAAACGACCGGCCGCCAACTGGACGCCCTGAAGGCCGGAGACCTCTCCCACCTCGACCACGGCGCAGTGTCACGACTGGAACGCCCGGAGCACCAGCTCTTCGGCATGTGCGGCCGGCTCCACACCTATCCCCTCCCGAACCCCCCGAAGGAGCACGTCTGATGTGGTTACGCCAACGGTCCCCCGTCCCACTGAAACGCCTGCTCGCCGTCCTCACCCCCCTGCTGCTCCTGGCCACCTTCTTCGGCGCCCAGCCCGCCGGCGCGGCGACCGTCGACACCAACGCCTGGTACGTCCTGGTCAACCGCAACAGCGGCAAGGCCCTTGACGTCTACAACCTGGCGACCAACGACGGCGCCCGCATCACCCAGTGGACGAGGAACGACCAGAACCAGCAGCAGTGGCAGTTCGTCGACTCCG
The DNA here is from genome assembly GCF_040295385.1 of Streptomyces sp. NPDC002825. Classification (NCBI taxonomy): domain Bacteria; kingdom Bacillati; phylum Actinomycetota; class Actinomycetes; order Kitasatosporales; family Streptomycetaceae; genus Streptomyces; species Streptomyces sp. NPDC002825. The sequence continues at coordinate 71,188 of NZ_JBEOVH010000008.1, read as the reverse complement.
GCGGCGGCTACTACCGCATCAAGTCGCGCCACTCCGGCAAGGTGCTGGACGTCTCCAACGGGTCCACCGCCAACGGCGGCCCGATCGTCCAGTGGACCGACCTGAACGCCACCAACCAGCAATGGCGGCTGGCCGACAGCCCCGACGGCTACGTCCGGCTCGTCGCGCGCCACAGCGGCAAGGCCCTCGAAGTGCAGGGCGCCTCCACCGCCGACGGCGCGAACATCGTCCAGTACGACGACTGGGGCGGCGCCAACCAGCAGTGGCAGCTCGTCAAGGTCGGCGGCGGCACCACCCCCGGCGTGTGCGCCCTTCCGACGACCTACCGCTGGACGTCGACGGGCGCGCTGGCACAGCCGAAGTCCGGATGGGCCTCGCTCAAGGACTTCACCGTCGTCCCCTACAACGGCAGGAACCTCGTCTACGCGACGACGCACGGGGCCGCGGGGACGGGCACGGGCTGGGGCTCGATGAACTTCACCCCGTTCACCAACTGGTCGGAGATGGCCTCGGCCGGCCAGAACACGATGACGAACTCCGCCGTCGCGCCCACGCTCTTCTACTTCGCGCCGAAGAACATCTGGGTGCTCGCCTACCAGTGGGGGAGGACCGCCTTCTCCTACCGCACATCGAGCGACCCCACCAACCCGAACGGCTGGTCGGCGGAGCAGGAACTCTTCTCCGGAAGCATCGCCGACTCCGGAACCGGGCCCATCGACCAGACGCTCATCGCCGACGGCACGAACATGTACCTGTTCTTCGCCGGCGACAACGGCAAGATCTACCGGGCCGGCATGCCGATCGGGAACTTCCCGTCCAGTTTCGGCTCGTCGTACACGACGGTCATGAGCGACACGGTGAAGAACCTGTTCGAGGCCCCGCAGGTCTACAAGCTCCAGGGCCAGGACCGCTACCTCATGATCGTCGAGGCGGACGGCTCGCAGGGCCGGTACTTCCGCTCGTTCACGGCCACCAGCCTGAACGGTTCCTGGACACCGCAGGCCGCGACCGAGAGCAACCCCTTCGCGGGCAAGGCCAACAGCGGCGCCACCTGGACCAACGACATCAGCCACGGCGAACTGATCCGCACCGGTCCCGATCAGACCATGACCGTCGATCCCTGCAACCTGCGCTTCCTCTACCAGGGGCGCGATCCCAACTCAGGCGGCGACTACGGCCTGTGGCCCTACCGGCCGGGTCTGCTGACGCTGCAGCGCTGACGACGTGACACCGGCCGGCTCGGGGAGCCGGCGTGGCGGGCTCGGCGGACAACCGGGCCCGCCACTTCGAACGTGGTCCGAAATATCGAACATCCGACGTTGAGGAGAGACAACGACATGACGATCAACAGACGTACGGTGATGGCGGCAGGCGCCGCCGGAGTGGCCGCGGCCGCCCTCGGGACGGCCCCGGCGTTCGCCTCTTCGGAGGGCGCCGAACGAGCGGACGGAAAGCCGACGAAGGAGCTCTTCGGGACCCTGCACGACGGCACGCCCGTCCACCGGTGGACCGTGGCCGCGGGAGGCACCCGGCTGCGCGTCCTGTCGTACGGCGGCATCGTCCAGTCCCTCGAGATCCCCGATCGGCACGGCCGGTACGCGAACGTGTCGCTGGGCTTCGACAACCTCGACGACTACGTGGCGGGCAGCCCGTACTTCGGCGCCGTCATCGGCCGCTACGGCAACCGCATAGCGCGCGGCACCTTCACGCTCGACGGCACGACGTACCGACTCCCCGTCAACGACGACCCCAACAGCCTGCACGGCGGGGACAAGGGCTTCGACAAGCGGGTGTGGGACGTCGAGCCGTACACGCGGGGGCGGGACACCGGCCTCACCCTGCGCTATGTCAGCCCCGACGGCGAGATGGGCTACCCCGGCACCCTGCGCGTCCGGGTCGACTACGTCCTCACCCCGCGCGGCGACTTCCGCATCGACTACGAGGCCGTCACGGACAGGGCCACGGTCGTGAACCTCACCAACCACACCTACTTCAACCTCGCCGGCGAAGGCAGCGGCAGCATCCTCGACCACACCCTGAGGATCGCCGCCTCCCGCTACACCCCCGTCGACTCCACCCTCATTCCCACCGGCGAACTCGCCGGGGTCGCGCACACGCCCTTCGACTTCCGCACCGGCAAGCGCATCGGTCGCGACATCCGCGAGGCGCATCCGCAGGTCGTCTTCGGCCGCGGCTACGACCACAACTTCGTGCTCGACAAGGGACTCACCGACGTCCCGCAGCACGTCGCGACCGTGACGGAACCCGTCCACGGCCGCGTGATGAAGATCGCGACCACCGAGCCGGGCATGCAGTTCTACAGCGGCAACTTCCTCGACGCCACGCTGGCGGGCTCCTCCGGGAAGGTCTACCGCCAGGGTGACGGCTTCTGCTTGGAGACCCAGCACTTCCCCGACTCACCCAACCAGCCGGCCTTCCCGTCGACGGTGCTCCGCCCGGGACGGACCTACCGCTCGACGACGGTCCACTCCTTCGCCGCTCGCTGACGGGGGAGGGTCAAGGCCGCCGGGCGGTCCAGGCCCGCCGGGCGGGCCGGGGGGAAGGCACCGGACGGGCTGAAGCGGGCCGGGCGGGACGGGGCGAATCGGCCCCTGCCCGCTCGGCCTCCTAGAGGACCGACCTGGCGGCCTGCTCGATCTTCGCGCGGTAGGCCGCGCGGGCTTCCTCGTCGACCCGCCTCTCGTGTTCGGGGCGCATGCCGGTCCGGCCGTCGACGCCCTCGCGCAGGATGTCGGCGTGTCCGGCGTGCCGGTTGGTCTCGCCGAGGACGTGGACCATGATGGCGAACAGGTTCGTGTGGGGGCACGGGTCCGACCACCACGGCACGTGGCCCGGGGCGTCGAGGGAAAGCGCCTCGATCGTCGCGTCGGAGTGTTCCCACGTGCGCCGGTAGAAGGCGACGACCTGATCGCGGGTCTCGTTCTCGGCGGCCCACTGATCGCTGCCGTCGGAGTCCTGCCACCGGCACAGAGGTTCCGGGGAAGGCCGGTCGAAGACCTCGCCGAAGTACCGGGCCTCGACGGTGGCCACGTGTTTGACCAGGCCGAGCAGGTTCGTCCCGGTGGCCGTCAAAGGCCGGCGGGCGTCGTATTCGGACAAGCCGTCGAGCTTCCAGAGCAGCGCCTCACGGTCCCGCCGCAGTCTCGTGTGCAGGTTGTCCTTCGCGAACTCATCGATCATGTGCGGTGAGCCTGCCATGGGACGCTGGTGGTCTCAAGATCCCAACGGTGGTCCCAGGTGGCCCCAGGCGATCCCAGGTGGGGCCGGCACGCGCCGCTCGCCCCTTGCCGGATGTCAGCCCAGATCGTGTCCGGTCACCGCGCGAGCGTAGGAGCGCAGGGCGGCGACGACCTCTGTGCGGGTGCGGCGGCCGGCCAGGATCTCCATCTGGTAACCGTCCTCCATGGCGACGAAGTTCGCCGCGAGGAGGCGGGGCGGGTCGGTCAGGGTGAAGTGGCCCTGCGCCTGTCCCAGTACCAGGACGGCGTGGTAGACGGAGATCTGGCGCTCCGTCAGCGCGCTGTCGAGGGCGGCCGCCTTGGCGTCGCGCAGGCAGCGGGGCCAGTACTCGTAGAGCAGCCGGGTCAGCGCGTCGTCCGGGCCGGTGGCCGGACCGCAGTCGATGCAGGCGCGCAGTTGGTCACGGGCGTCCGTGAACTGTTCCGCGGCCCGTTCCCGCTCCTGGCTGTAGCGCTCGATCGCCTGCTGGTACGTCTCGTACACGAGCGCGTCGAGGTCGCCGTAGTAGAGCACGGCGGCGGGTGTCACGCCGGCCTCGTCGGCGACGTCGCGCAGCCGCAGCCCGTCCAGGCCCCGCGCGAGCAGCGCCCGCTGCACGGCCGCGTTGAGCTCCGCCCGACGGGCCGCCTTGCCCCGCTTCCCTGCCGTCATGCTCACCCCTAGGTTATGTTCCGTATTTGTATTTAACTACAGAGGCCCAGGTCTTGACGAGGAGGAAGGGTATTTCCTAAATCGCGCTTTAGCGAATGCTCCGATCGGCTTTCGAGTCAGTTGATCCCGCTCACCGCGGGCGCCTTCCGTGAGCCCGACCGTGACACCCAGGACTGCGGCAGCACGGGGCAGGGCGACGCCATGTGGTCGCCCGGGAGAGAGGAGTTGACTCCTCCGAACCGCCACCGGCCTCTCGGCGCGACACGCGGTACGGCCTGCATGGGATCCCGGAGGCAGGGCAGTCGCGGTGGTGAGGAGGAGGTGCGTCATGACACCCGGCAAGAAGCAGACCGCGCATCCCGAGACCGAAAGCCGTGTCCCGCATCCATTCGTCGTCTGGCTGAGCGGTGACCTGGACCTGGACCACTCGGCCGAGCTGCGGTCCCTGCTTCTCGACGCCGTCGCCCGTGCGCCGCGGGGCGCGGACATCGTCGTCGACCTCCAGAACTCGTCGTTCTGCGACTCGGCCGGTCTCAATCTGCTGTTGACCGCCCGGGAGTCGGCACTCGCATCGGGAAGCCGGATCACCCTGGCCGCCCCGAGTCACCAGATGGTGCGGCTGCTGGAGATCACGGGTTCCGTGGGTCTCTTCGGCTTCGGTCCTGCCGAGCAGCGGCAGCCCGGATGACCGGCGGGCAGCCAGGATGACCGGCGGGGGGCGGGGCCGGTTCAGGCAGGCTCGTGGCCGGTGACCGGCAGCTCGTAGAGCGCAAAGGCCCGGTCGATGACCGGCTGCGCGACGTTTCGCACGCGGACCCCGCGGGCCGTCATGCCGTGCTCCGTTCCCAGGTGGGCGTGGCCGTGGACGGCGAGGTCGGCGCCCACGGAGTCGATCGCCTCGGCGAGCAGATAGCTGCCGAGGAACGGATAGATCTCGACGGGCTCACCCGCGAGGGTGTCGGGGACGGGCGCGAAGTGGGTCAGGGCGATGCGGGCATCGCAGTGATCGGCGGCCAGCTCCTCCAGAGCGGAGGCCAGCCGCTCGGCGCCCTCATGCGCCACGCGCACCCAGGCCTTCATCTCCGGTTCGCCGAACGCCCCCGCACTCCGGCCCGCGAACCCTCCGCAGAACCCCTTCACGCCGGCCACGCCGACCCGGTGGCCGGCGGCGGAGAAGACGGTCGACTGTCCCTCCAGGACGCTGACGCCCGCGGAGACGAGCGTACGCGTCACCTCGTCGGCCTCGTCCGAGTGGTAGTCGTGGTTGCCCAGTACGGCGATGACCGGGACCCCGATGTCTCGGACCTCATCGGCCACCACCTGGGCTTCGTCGACGGTGCCGTGCCGCGTCAGATCACCGGCGAGCAGGAGCACGTCCGCGCACTCGGGGAGCGTCATGAACGCGGGACGCAGCAGCCCCGCGCAATCCGGACTCAGATGGATGTCGCCGACCGCCGCCACTCGGACGACGTGGTCGCCGCGGCCCAAAACCATCGGCGTCTCCCGCGTCATGGCAGCTGCTCCACGTGGTCGGGCGCGTCGGCGGAGGGCGTGGTGAGATCCGTACGTACGACGAGCCCGGTCAACTCCTCCCGCGCCAGCCGCAGTATCTCGTTCCGTCGGCCGGCGGTGGGCAGTGCGCCGGTCAACAGCACACTGTCGCCGCGCAGTTCGATCCGGACACCGAGCTCGGCGACTTCGTCGCCGGCAAGGCGTTCGCGCAGCCGGGCGATCCGGTACTCGACCTCCTGGCAGTTGCGTCCGGTCATCGGTCTCGCACCTCCTTGCCGTCGGGGCGGGACCGAATGACGTCGAGCAGTTCGAGCAGGTAGAGGAACGCCGCCGCCATAGGCTTGTTCCCGGTCTCCTCGCGTACGCGGTCCCAGTCGACGCGTTCACGCAGCCCGCGCGCGACGGGAAGCAGAGTCCCGAAGTCGCAGTGGTGCTCCGACAGCGCGGCCAGCCGCCCGGCCATGAGGTCGGTCGGCTCGATGACCGGCATGTGCACCGAGTCGACAGGAAGGGTCTCGGCGCGTCGGAGGAGTTCGGTCGTGACGGGGCGGCCCGCAAGGGAGAAGATCAGATCGATGTGCTCTCCGGCCCTGCGGCCCTTGATCAGCCAGTCCTCGGGCGGTTCGACGATCTCGATGCCGTGATCGCTGAGGCAACGGGTCACCTGGTCGGCGTCCTCCCGACGGACGGCGAAGTCCGCGTCGTGCTGCAGGCGCACCGGGATTCCGTAGGCGTAGACGGCGACGCTGCCGACCAGGGCGAACGGACACCCCGAGGATTTGAGGACTCCGGCGACCTCCTTCGTGACCTCCAGGATCGCCTGGGTGTGGTCCGCCGGAAGGTTCCGGGCCTGCTGACTACCGGCTGTGCGCGCCGCAAACCCTGCGGAGTCGAAGTCGGAGCCGGAGCCGGAGCCGGAGTCCGCGGGCCATCGGCCCCTGGAGGTGGTGCCACCGTTCGCAGGGGCCCCTTGGACGAGGTTCATCTGGATCCCTCCTGCTGACCGCACCGCTGCCTGAATCCCCGGGGATCTGCCAGTACCCCGTCCGCCCCGAAGAATGCGCCGGAGCTGTCCAGGCGGCCCCGGTCGCCGGGCGACGGCGGCCGGGGCCAGGAAGAAGCACGTACGGACGGTGGCCGGGGTGGTGGTCAGGGGTCAGTCGTCGAGCGGCGCGTAATCGAACCAGTCGAAGTGAACGGTTCCCTCGGCCGCGTACATGCCGATGACACGGCCGGTGAAGCCGCCGGCGACCTCGGTCGACAGGTACCGGCCGTCGAGCGTGCCGAGGGGCGTGAACGTGCCGTCCGGCGCCTCGACGCCGAGGGCGAGCAGGTCGGGTCCGGTCCGGGGGCCCGCCGGAGGGTGCGGGGTGATGTCGACGCCGAGGACCACCGGACCGGCCGGGACAGGGGCGGTCGCCACCACGGTCCGCAGGGGGCCGATGCGGGCGGACACCTTCACCTCGCCGGCGGACGCCTCGATCTCGTAGTGGTGCCGCTCGTCGAGGCGGACGACGAGGCCGCCGCGTCCCCCGGCGGGGTCCACGAGGGCGCGTGCGGTGCAGGCGAGGTGCTGCTGGCGGCGGCCGACGAACACCAGGTCGGGCTCGTCGGGCGAGGAACCGCCGGCGTGGAGGGTGAGCCACCCGGAGCGCTCACCTGGCGGCAGCTGCCGCCGGTGTTCGGCCCGGCCTGGCCCACGGTCTACCGCCGGTTCGCCCAGTGGAGCCGGGACCGTGTCTGGGCGAGGCTCTATCGCGCGGTCCTTGACGAACTCGGAGCGCGGGGCGAGCTGGATTGGTCGCGGTGCGCGATCGACTCCGTCAGCCTGCGGGCTGCAAAAGGGGGCCGCTGACGGGACCGAATCCGACCGACCGCGGCAAGCTGGGATCGAAGATCCACCTGATCTGTGACCGGAACGGACTGCCGCTGTCCCTGGGCATCTCCGGCGCGAACATGCACGACAGCCAGGGCCTGGAGCCGCTCGTGCGCGGCATCCCGCCGATCCGGTCCCGCCGCGGGCCCCGGCGCCGGAGGCCGGCGAAACTGCACGCGGACAAGGGCTACGACTACGACCACCTGTGCCGATGGCTCCGCGAGCGTGGAATCCGCCACCGTATTGCCCGCAAGGGCGTCGAGTCCTCACAGCGGCTGGGCCGGTATCGGTGGGTGGTCGAGAGAACCGTGTCCTGGCTGGCCGGCTGCCGACGCCTCCACCGTCGCTGTGAACGCAAGGCCGAACACTTTCTCGCGTTCGTCGGCATAGCCGCAGTCCTCATCGGCTACCGCCGGTTGATCCGGTGAGTCGGTCGGTAGCAGCAGTCGGCCGGCGCCGGTGATGTCAGTGACAGCTCGTAGGGTGCGCTGGGATTCGACGAGGAGGTTCGATGGGCTTTTCCGGTCATCTGGTCTTTGCGCGCAGCGAGCGCCCACTGCTGGAAGCACCCATGTTCAACAGCACCGGTCCAGAGCTGAGGGACGACGTGCACGAGTGGCAGCCGCGACCGGGCGGTTGGCAGACCCTGCGGCTGGAACAAGGCATCTGGGAGGACGAGTACCTGCCCACCTTGGTCGAATGGACCGGAGCGCCGGTCTGCGTCGCCGACGTCTCCGACAGCAGTGTCGCCCTCGTGACCGGCCTGGGCACCCACGGGCGCCGCTGGCAGGCATGGCTCAACCTGGACAACGCCGCCGCTCTCCTTGTCGAGGAACCGGAGGACGTGGACGACGTGAGCCTGTGGTTGGCCACCCCGGAGTTCGAAGAAGCCATCGGACACAAGCGTGCAGAGCTCGATGCGGAGGTGCCGTCCGACGCCGAAGGCGCTCTCGTGTGGGCTTCAGCGGCTGGTGTCCAGGCCGCGGCGCAGCGGTCTCGGATCGAGGAGCTGCTGCGTGCACGGGAGACCTTCGTGGAGGAGCTGTTCGACGCGCTGCTGGACGAGTTGGGCTTCCCTGAAGCCGTCCACCCCGCACCGCAGCCATAAGAAACGATGTCTAAGGCAACTGCATTGGCCTCGTCACGCCCCTGAGAGTCCAGGTGGAGACGGTCTGTCAGAGCGTCAGCGCCAGGTCCGATACGAGGAGTTCGGGGAGGCGTGCGACGAGCCGCGATGGGCCGGCCGGAACGTGCCCGCGCGGCCTCGCAGCGGTAGACGAGGGCGTGTTCGGCGTCGAGCCGGTCGAGGCCGGTTCCGGGCGCTAAAGGCCCAGGTCGAGGGCCACACACGAGTAGAACTTCCATGAGTTCTCGGGGTTGTAAGCGACGCTGCCCGAGCCCGGATCGACCTCCGCTTCGGTGGTCATGTCCTCGAAGCGGATCCGCTCGGGGAGCCGGCCGAAGCGGGCGTGCCGTGCCGCGGTGGCGGCGTCCGTGACGATCTCGTTGTTCATGAACGTGCTCCACTTCGTTGCTCGTGGATCGTGTCCTGCTGGTCGCCTCCGGCGAGTACTGTCAGGGTGCACGGGCTTCCGTCACCTGTCAAGGTGGTGACGGCCTACGGGGGCCGGTGCCGACGGCTACGGACAGGCGGCATAATCCTCCGCTCACAGGAGAGCCGGGGGGTGCGGCTGCCTCACCAGGCCCGATGTCTGCGGCCTCGTCGGCCCGGCGCATGGCGAAGCGAAGAGATCGGGTCGACGTGCTCGGCAAGGAGCCGGCGGAAGCGCTCCTCGGCGCCGGCGTGGTCGCGGCTGACTGCTCAGTCGTGTCCAGCGCCGGTGGGATCGTTGCGCCGGCCGGTCGACAGCAGTTTCTGCGCCAGCACGCGGCAGCGCGCCCCGAGCTCCAGAGGGTCGAGAATCTCGAAGTCGTGTCCCAGCAGGAGTACGTGCATGAGCACGGCGTCGAGGCGTTCGGCGCCGCTCAGCACCTCGCAGAGTTCGCGCCCGCGCTCTCGTACAACGGCCGCCGACGCCGGAAGCTGCGCGCGCACCGTGTCGGCCGACGCGTGCCCGGTGCGGGTGGACCCGGCTCGCCACGCCCTCTTGCACGTACGTCGCCGCGTCGGGCGCCGCGCGCGGGCGGAAGCGTCAGGCCCGGGCGGAGACATCGGTCGTCCGGTCGACGCGGAAGCTGCGCCAGCCGGCGCGATCGAGGTCGTAGGCAAGGAGGTACGAGCGCCGGTCGGAAGTGACCGGACGGTAGTGCTCGACCCGTCGCCGTCGCACCTCGCTCCCTGGGGGCACCTCCCGGACGAAGTATGGGGGAGGTAGTCGAAGCCTGCCTCGACCTCGTCGCGGCAGGCCCTGGCCAGCACCATGAGCGCCTCGGGGTCGACCGGCGTGCGGCCTCCGTCGAAGGACGCCACCGAGCCGGTGAGCGCGCGGACCTCGTGCCGCAGCCGGGTGGGCAGCACCTGGTCGAGCTTGGTCAGGGCCCGGAGCGCCGCGTCGCCGGCGCCGGCGACCGCGCCGGCGAGCAGCGAGACCGCGGTGGCGATGGCCTCATGGTGTCGAGAAGCAGTGGCGGCAGGTCCTGCCCTGGGCCCAGCTGGTAGCCGCGGCCGACACCCTGGCTGGCATGCACGGACAGCCGAGGGCGCGCAACCGCTCGACGTCACGCCGTACCGTGCGCGGCGTGACGCCGAGCCGGTCGGCGAGTTCGGGGCCAACGTGTCACCGCTTGCCCCGTCCATGTCGCCCACCCTGCCAGAAATAGCGGACCGATCCTGTCCGCCAGAGGTGCCAGGGTGACTCCATGGACGCAAACGAACTCGACGTGAACCGGGCGCTGCGCGAGCAGTTGGAGTTCCTCTGGAACCATTAGCTCCGAGCCCGGTTCGAGGGGCCTGACCGGCGACGAGTACTTCTGGTCGCCGGTGCCGGACGCCTGGAGCGTGCGGCCGCGCGGCAGCTCGACGGCGCCCGTACGGCTCGGTGCCGGGGACTTCCCAGCTCGACGTCTGGCCGGCCGGGGTGCGCGGCCTCGGCGACGCTGGACTCCGGGTACCGGTCGGTGCGAAGGAGCCGTTCCCCGAGATGCCGATGGTTGACCTGGTGCTGCACATCTACCGCGAAGTGATCCATCACCTGTCCGAGGATGCCTGCTGCGCGACCTCTACCTGCACACGCAACTCGGCACCGCCAGGGAGAGGTCCACGACGGCTAAGACGACGCATCTCGACCCCGAGGAACTGCACAGCAACCCCGCCTCCACGCAGGGGGTGATCGCCCCCGCTGCCCGGACGCTCCATGTCGGCATCTGCCTCGTCAACGGGGTCGACGCACAGGTGGGATACGCGGCGGCGCGATCAGTGTGGGGCGACCACCGCACAGCCATCACGGTCGTTTCCACCGCAGGACACGCTCGCCCAGGCGCGCTCGTGGAGATCGACGCAGTAGCGATGATTCCCGAATAGGACGAACCCACGGACCGAGCCTGCAGAGGCGCAACTCGCCGCATGGTCGATGAACGGCGCCGTGTCCGGCCCTGACGTTCGGCCGGAGCAGCTCCTCCGCGGTCGAACGGCGCGGGCGGTACGGGGCGGCGATGCTGAGCCGTACAGCCCGCCGCGGTCTTCCCAGGCCAGCCGGGTGCCAACTCGGGCGGACCGGGGCCCGACCTGCGGCGACGGCCCGTCACCTCACCGCGGCGCCCGTCACCCCGGACACCGTGGTCTAGGGCCCGTTTCGACTCGGCACGCTGCCACGACTTCGTGGGCTGACCTCCGAGTGTGCCCAAGACTGCCCCTCCCGACGTTGGCCCGCGCAAAGGTTGGGTCTCACGTGAGCGACGGCCACCGATCGGCAGCCCACTCCAGCCATCCCGACCATCCAGGAGGAGGACCACCGATCTCGTGCCCTCCGAGTTCGGCGGCATCGGGCTCCTCAAACAGGGTCCTCCAGTGCGCGAGGTCCGCTTCGCTCATCGGGAAGGTCTGATCCGGGGTAGCCGACTGACGATGGGCGATTCGAGCACGTTGGGTCTCGTGGTCCACCGGCAGGTACACAAGGCGGCAGTCCGCCCCCGCAGACTCGACCAAGCAGCGGATCGCGGATCTCTCGTCACGGGACCAGCATCCGAAGTCCAGGACCACGTTGGTTCCAAGTCTGAGCGCCTCCAGACCGAGCCGGAGTAGTCGGCCTTCCAGCACGTCGCGCTTCCCATCCGCCTCCGGCTCGCCGAACAGCGGAATCATCCACTCATCCGGCGTCAGTATCAAGGCGCCGTGCTCCTCGGCGAGTTGGCGAGCTCTCGTGGTCTTACCGGCGCCGGGCAGGCCGATCATCAGAAACAGCATGGTCACCTGCCGATCGTAAGCAGGAAGACCAGGTGCAGGGCGACTGCATATCAACCGGGATCGCCGGGCGTCAGATCTCCCCGTCCCACGGACAGAACGATGCTCCATGAGGCAGGGCGCGATATCAAGATCCGCCGGACAGGCCTTTGTGCTCCGGCCGTACATCCTGATCATGGATGTGAGGATCGCTCGTCGGTAGCCTGCGCGCATGGCTGAGACCTGGGACGAAGCGCAGTTGATCCACGACGGCTTCGGGCGTGTCATCGTTGAGTCGGAGTGGTACGACGGCCCGCGCGTCGGCCTCGTTGACATCGACGGGAAGCCGCACTACTTCGACGGCTATGGCCGATACTCCGGCGACAAGGCTGACGAGTACCGCGTCTGGCCTGCGAGCCCGGCCGCCGCGGAGCTGGAACGCGAGCAGTGGGCAATCTACGTCGACTGGAACGAGCGACAGGGGGCTGGGGCCGCCTGTCTGGGCCAGGACGGGATCGACGCACGCTACGACGAATTGGGCGCGCTGCTGACGCAGTACCGTCAGACGCCTGACGATGCGCGTCTGCTTGTGGGTGAGCTTCGGTACACCGGTGCCGGCCACCGGGTGGAAGGAACGGGCTACTGGTTCCGGTGGCGTCTGAGCAGGTGAGGCCGCCGTTGATCATGAGGCGTTGTGTGGACGACCAATGATCACGCGGCGACCTCGGCCGCCGGCGTAGGGCCTGCCCACCGGGGGAGGCGGTCGAGGCTCTGATGAGCCGGATTGCGGCCCAGTTGACCCGAGTTGAGCCCCGTCGCCGGGCAGCGCGGTTGGTCTCCGGACTCCTGCCGGACCTGCCGTGGAACAACTGCTGGACCCTGGCCGAGCACGCGGGTGAAGCTACCCCGGACGGCATGCGGCACCTGCTCCACCGCGCGAGATGCGACGCTGACGCGGTCCGTGACGACATGCACGCCTAGGTCGTCGAGCACTTGCACGACGCTCGCGCCAGTGTCTGCCGTGTCGCCCGACAGGCGACAGGCGCGGCTCCAGCCGCACCCACAGATCGCCCCGCCCCATGCCGAGCGCAACGACGTACCCGTAGTTCGAGGCTGCGCTCAAGGCCGCCCGCCAGACCAAGGCCCAGGACCCGCACTGCCGGGTCATCTGCACCATGTACGAGATGCAGCGCCTCGGCCGCGACGTCGCCGAACTCACCGCGCTCGCCGACTGGGCCGCTCAAGGAGTTCGCGATCCCGGCCTTGGTGGCCGTGGGCCGCACGACGTGAGCGATGGTCCTTGCTGAGAACTCCAACTGGGCGAACTGCCCCCAGGTGCACGGCTGCTGGTGCTGGAAAGCGGCGGCTCCATGGGGCGCGTGGAGGTGCACCGGCCACGCAATCTGGGCGTCACCGGCTTGACTGGTGACGCGTGGCGCTGCCATGCTTTCGTCACCGCCTCAACCGGTGACGTTGTGAGATTCCGGTCGGGAGGTGTCCCAAGACCCTTTGACCCAGATGGGGAGCATCAGCCATGGCAGTCACCTACACCGCCGTTGTCGACGTCGCCGGAGAGGGGCGGAACGGCGGTCGCGTCCGCTCCTCCGACGGTCTGCTGGAGACCGGCCTCGCTCTCCCCAAGGAGCTCGGCGGAGCCGGCACCGCGACCAACCCCGAGCAGCTCCTGGCCGCCGGATGGGCCGCCTGCTTCCTCGGCGCGCTGCGCCGCGCCGCCACCCTGCGCAAGATCCGGCTGACCAGCACCTCCATCACCGCCGAGATCACCCTCACCCACGGCGACGACGACACGTTCTCCCTCTCCGCGGTCCTCAGTCCCGTCCTCGGCGGCGTGGACCAGGACACCGCGCAGTCGCTCGCGCAGGCCGCCCACCAGATCTGCCCGTACTCCAGGGCCACGCGCGGCAACGTCCCCGTGATCATCAACGCCGTCGCCGCCTGACCTCCCCCTCCCGAGACCGCGGGTCCCGTGATCCCCCTCGCGGGACCCGCACCCTCGTGCACACCCGTCCCATCCACCGGAGAGCGAGGGCAGACACATGGCCTCCACCACGCACACACGCACGGACGGCCACCGTCGCCGCGCCGTCGGCGGAACCTCCGCTGTTGCCGGTGAACGGTCGTCCCTGAGTGCGGCAAGCACCGAGGGGCGCGCATGGCCCACCGGTGCGGAGGTGTGGGGCTGGGCGCAGAACGCGATGTTCGCCGGGTACGGCCCGTCCGCTGCCGGCTTCCTCTGACCGGCGGCCGGCGATCGGCGACCGGCGGCCGGCCACCACCGATCAGTGGCCGTCCTTCGCGCGAGCGGAGTCTCAGCCGGCCGGATCGATGACGGTGTACATGACGGAACGCTGCTGCTTGTGGCGCTGGATGCGCCCCTTGGCCACCAGGGCCTCGAGAGTGTTCCGTACCACCTGCGGGGTCGGGTTGCGGTCCGGGTGCTTCGTGAGGAGCTCGTCCCGCAGCTCCTTCGCCAGGCGGGGCTCGTCGTACGTGCCGAGCAACTCCAGCAGAAGGTCGCCGAGCAGCGGCCGGCGCGATGTGCTCTTCGCTCCCGAAGTCGACCTGCCACCCGCCGGAGCGGTCCTGGCCGGAGCCGCGCGTCGCGCGGCCGCACCGGCGGACGCTCGCCTTCCCTTGGCGACCACCGGCTCGTCCTGCTGCTGCTCGGGCAGTCTGGACGGGTCGGAGAAGCCCTCGTACTTCTGGGCGAGAGCCAGGATGTCCGTCAGGAGGGCCTCCTCCTGCTTCAACACCGCGATCCGCTGGGACAGCTCCTGCTGCAGACGGCGGTTCTCTTCCAGGTCCGACGTGGCTTGGTCCACCAACCGGGTGGCGGTCGACTGGTTGGTCACAACGCTTTCACTCCCTCGGTATGAACGGTGCTGCGCATGCTACTCACCGTCCACGTGCCCTGCGGCAGACAAGTGTCGACGCCAGTCCGTACGCCCGGACCCGCTCACCCTTCACGATAAACATCGGAGTCCCGACGACGCACATGTTCCGGTGACTCACATGTGTCTTTCGTGAGGTGTGTTCTGGCGGCTTGGCCCGTGTGCCGAGAGGATGCCGGGTCACCGCGGTCCTACCGAAGACATCGACGGGGTCGGTACCCAGACAGCGGAAGACCGCCGGCATCCTCGGAGTGCCGGCGGGTGCCGTCAAGAGCCATCATCACCACGACGTCCTGCGCAGGCCGCGCGCGGTCGTGCAATCCGCGGCGGCCCGCCGTCTGACCCCCCACCCGGGGTCAGTGCGCTGCCGCGGTCTTCTTGCGGGCGCGGTACGCGGCCGCCTTGGACTTGTTGCCGCAGGACTCCATGCCGCACCACTGGCGCCGCATGCCCCGGGACCGGTCGATGTAGACGCGCGTGCACTCGGGGTTGCCGCACTCCTTCAGCAGGGGGACGTCCGGGCCGCTGAGCAGTTCGACGGCCTGGCGGGCGACGGTGGCCAGGGCCTGCTCCGGGGTCGCGTCGGTGTGCCGGCCCGCCAGGGTGAGCTGCGGCGTCACGGGGACCTTGCGCGCGGCGCCGTTGAGCACGGCGAGCGACTCGCGGTCGAACTCCTCGCCCAGGCGACGGTCGGTGACGAGCCGGTAGAGGGCCTCGCGCACCGTGACCGCCTCCCGGACGTCCTCCTCGGTGCCGGGAGTGATCGTGTCCACGAGCCCGGACTCCAGGTACCAGGCGTTCAGCCGGTCCGGGGTCACGAACATCTCGAACCGGGTCGAGCGCCTGGCTCGGAGGGTGGCCGCGAAGTCGAGCGCCGGGTGCCCGCAGACGAAGACATGGTCAAGATTCACGTCACCATCTTGACAGGTGATTCAGCTGAAGCGCAAGGATGCGTCACCGGTCCGGCCGGTGCCGCTGATCGGGGGCGAGGCGGAGAGCCGCGCTCACCTCGCGGATGCCGGCATCTGGACCGGGTCGGGGCGGGCCGCCTCCCGTCGCCGGTCGTGTCCCGGTTCAAGCCGCACCTCGCGGCCCTGCCAGCGCCGCCGCAGCCAGCGGTCGTGGCTCGCGACCACGATCGCACCCGGACCTCCGCCCAGTGCCTCCTCCAGTTCGTCGCACAGGCGGGGGGAGAGGTGGTTGGTCGGCTCGTCGAGCAGCAGGAGGTGCGGTGGGCGGGCCACGAGCAGCGCCAGCGCGAGACGGCGCCGTTGCCCCACGGACAGCCGGCCGACCGGCTTGTCCAGGTCCGCTTCGTGCAGCAGGCCGAGCGAGACGAGCGGCACCCGCTCCGCCCGCGCCGAGCCCAGCGAAAGCTCGTAGGTGTCGCGGACCGTGCGCTCGGGCCGCTCGAAGCAGGTGTCCTGGGTGAGCAGTCCCACCGTCAGGCCGGGCCGCCTCCG
The DNA here is from genome assembly GCF_040295385.1 of Streptomyces sp. NPDC002825. Classification (NCBI taxonomy): domain Bacteria; kingdom Bacillati; phylum Actinomycetota; class Actinomycetes; order Kitasatosporales; family Streptomycetaceae; genus Streptomyces; species Streptomyces sp. NPDC002825. The sequence goes on along the minus strand of NZ_JBEOVH010000008.1, from coordinate 55,174 downwards.
TACCTCTCCCTCGGCCCCGAGTCGCCCGGCGAGCACGGTGAGCAGCGTCGACTTGCCCGCCCCGTTGCCGCCCGTGACCAGCAACCGGTCGTCCGCCGCCACCTCCAGGCCGTCCAGCGTGAGCCGCCCCGGCACCCGTACACCGCACAGGGCCACCAGCGGTTGTGGGTTCTCCTCCGCGCGCGCCGCCGGCTCCCCGGCGGCGAACCGCAGAGGGCGCGGCGGTTCGGCGACCCGCGTGCGCTCCAGCTCCTCGAGCCGCCGGGTGGCGTTGCGCACCCGGCGCGAGACCGAGTTCTGGACGCGTCCCGCCCGGTGGCCGTAGCCCATCTTCTCGTTGTCGGTGCGGCCGCGGTCGGGGGCGACCCGGTGCGCGGTCACGCCCGCCGTCCGGCGCAGCTCGTCCAGCTCCTGCTGCTCCTCGGCGTACCGCCGCTCCCAGCGTTCCCGCTCGGCGTTCTTCCGGGACAGGTAGGAGCTGTAGTCGCCGCCGTGGCGGACCGGCCCGTCCATCGCCGGGTCGAGGTCGATCAGGTCGGTGCAGACGGCGTCGAGGAACGCCCGGTCGTGGCTGGCCACCACCACGGCTCCGGGGAGGCCGCGGAGCTGCTCCTCCAGAAAGGCGGCGGCGCCGTCGTCGAGGTGGTTGCTCGGCTCGTCGAGGAGCAGCGCCGACGGCCGCCGTACGAGCAGCGCGGCCAGGGCCAGCCGGCCGCGCTGCCCGCCGGACAGCGACCCGAGCGGACGGTCGTGCCCGACCCCGCCGAGCCCCAGGCCGTCGAGGACCAGGGCGGCACGGCGGTCGGCGTCCCAGGACTCCCGGTCCTGGGCCTGCTCCAGGCGTCTGCCGTAGGCCTCCAGGAGTTGCCGATGGCCGGGGTCGCCCTCCGGGACCCGGGCGAGTTCCGCGCCGAGCCGGTCCAGCTCCGTGAGGTCCTCGCGGGCTTCGCGGAGCGCCTCGTCGAGTACCGAGGCGAGGGTCGAGCCCGCGTCGAACGGCAACTCCTGGTGGAGGAAGCCGAGGTCGCCGGGGCGCCTGACAGTCCCGGAGTCGGGTTCGTCGACGCCGGCGAGCACCCGCAGCAGGGTGGACTTGCCGACGCCGTTCTCTCCGATCAGGCCGATGCGGCGGCCGGGGGAGGCGGTCAGGGAGAGGCCGTCGAGGACTCGGCGGCCGCCGAGGTCGCGGACGAGCTCATGGGCGAGCAGAGCAGGCTGGGGCATGGGGGTCCGTCCGATGTGAGCGTGGTGGGCCCGCCGGGCGTCGGGCCTCGGGCGCGGGCCAGGTCGCACATCGACCGCTCACACCACGGGGGCTCCCGTCTCCTTGAGTGCCCCGTCCGCCAGCCGCAGCCAGCGGTCGACCCCGATCTCGGCGAGGAACCGCTCGTCGTGGCTGATCACCATGAAGGCGCCCTGGTACGAGTTGAGCGCGCTCTCCAGCTGGCCCGCGCTGACCAGATCGAGGTTGTTGGTCGGCTCGTCGAGCAGCAGCAGGTGGGGTGCCGGTTCGGCGCACAGTACGCAGGCCAGGGTCGCGCGCAGCCGTTCGCCGCCGGACAGCACCCCGACCGGCAGGTGCGCCCGCGGGCCCCGGAAGAGGAAGCGGGCGAGCAGGTTCATCCGTTCCGCGTCCGGACGCTCGGGGGCGAACGCGGCGAAGTTCTCCGCCACGGTGAGGTTCAGGTCGAGCAGGTCCAGGCGCTGGGACAGATAGGCGATCCGGCCGTCGCCGCGCTTGATATCCCCTCCGTCGGGGGTGAGTTCGCCGGTGATCAGGCGCATCAGGGTCGTCTTCCCGGCGCCGTTGGGACCGGTCAGCGCGATGCGCTCCGGGCCCCGGACGGTCAGGTCGATGCCGCCCGGGGCGAAGACGTCCCCGCCACCGAGTCGTACCTGCATTCCTTCGCCGAGGAACAGGTTGCGGCCGGCGGGCACCCGGGTGTCGGGGAGTTCCAGGCTGAGGCGCTGTTCCTCGCGCAGCGCGCGCCCGGCCTCGTCGAGGCGGGCCTTGGCCTCGCTCACCCGGGAGGCGTGCATCTGCCCGGCGCGGCCCGCGGATTCCTGCGCGCCCCGCTTCATGTTGCCCGCGAAGATACGGGGCAGGCCGGCGCTCTTCAGGTTCTTGGCGGCGTTGCTGGCGCGGCGGTCGGCGCGTTCACGGGCCTGCTGGAGCTCCCGCTTCTCTCGCTTGAGTTCCTGTTCGGCGTTGCGGACGTTCTTCTCGGCGACCTCCTGTTCGGCGCGGACGGCCTCTTCGTACTCGCTGAAGTTGCCCCCGTACAGGCGCAGTTCGTCGCTGCCGAGTTCGGCGATGCGGTCCATGCGGTCGAGCAGGGCGCGGTCGTGGCTGACCAGGAGCAGGCAGCCGTTGAAGTCCGACAGCACGTCGTAGAGCTTGTGCCGGGCCTGCAGGTCGAGGTTGTTGGTGGGCTCGTCCAGCAGCAGCACGTCGGGACGCCTGAGCAACTGGGCGGCGAGGCCGAGGGAGACGACCTGGCCGCCGCTGAGCGTGCTCAGACCGCGGTCCAGGGTGAGGTCGGCCAGGCCGAGGCGGTCGAGCTGGGCGCGGGTGCGCTCCTCGATGTCCCAGTCGTCGCCGATGGTGGTGAAGTGCCGCTCGTCGACGTCGCCGGACTCGACGGCGTCCAGGGCGCGGATCACCTGGGCGATGCCGAGCACCTCGGCGACGGTGAGGTTCGCGGTCAGGGGCAGGCTCTGCGGGAGGTGGCCGAGGGTGCCGTTGACCTGCACCGAGCCGGAGGCCGGCTTGAGTTCGCCGGCGATCAGCTTGAGCAGGGTGGACTTGCCGGAGCCGTTCGGGGCGACGAGGCCCGTACGGCCGGGGGTGACGCTGAAGGACAGGTCGTGGAAGACGGGGGTGTCGTCGGGCCAGGTGAAGGAGAGGTTCGAGCAGACGATGGCGGCGTCGGACATGGAGAGACCTCGGAGGTACTGAGGGCGGAGCATGGTTCTCTGCCCTGGGCAGACATGGGGAAAAGGGGTACGACGAAACGGACCACCTCGGCGGCGCTCCTCGGCGCCGGCCGGTGGCCGTCAGATCCGGATCTCACCCGGAGATGTCGTCGTCACCCACCACGTCTGCTGACTCCTCGATGAACGATCTATGTCACGCGCAGCCTAGCAGCCCGTCCTCGTCGTGGCGCGGCTTTCGACGTGTGTGGGTGTCGTGTCGCAGACGTTCACACGTGTCGATCGCTGCTGGGCCTGTTCTCGGCCCGGTTCCGCGAAGGCGGATCTGTACAGCCTGAACCGTTCCGCGGCGGGCGCCCACTCGCGCGGGCGGCCCTGCGCCGTCGAATGACCCAAGGCATCCCGCACTCGCTCGGGCGGAGGGTCGTGGAAGTGGACCGTCAACTGACGGTTCTGCCAGGCCTGACGAGCCCGCAGAGTAGTAACAGGACGGCGTCGCGACCGAAGGGAAGCACACTGCTTTCGTCACCGGTTTAACCGGTGATATGGTCCGGCTCAGTCTTCGGCGCGCCGTGAGTCTTCGTTCCAGACGCCGGCCCTGCGCCCCTCCATACACACGTGTCGCCCCTGCGACCGAGTACACACCTACTTCCTGGATGGAATCCATGAGACGACGACTTCTGATCGCCCTCGCGGCCGGTGTGCCGCTTGCCGCGGCCGTGTACCTGCCGACCGCTTCGGCGGGGGCCCAGGCCTCTGCTGCGTCCACGCCGCTCAACTGCAGCACCGTGCCGGTGAAGGCGCCGGAAGGCACCGAGGTGGAGTCCGTGACGGCGGTCCGCCAGGCCGGGGGCACCATCAAGGGCACCGGGATCCTCCAGGGCGAGGTCACCGGCGTTCCGGCCTTCTGCGAGGTGACCGTCACCCTCACCCACCCGGGCGACGGCGACCACGCCAAGGTGACGACCTGGCTGCCCGAGCAGGGCTGGAACGGCCGCTTCCAGGCCATCGGAGGTGCCGCCTACCGCGCGGGCGACAACGGCGTCGGACTCGGCACCGCGGTCAAGAACGGCTACGCCGCCACCACCACGGACGCGGGCGTGGGTGACGTCCTCGACACCGACTGGGCCCTGAACAGCGAGGGCCGGATCGACAAGGCGCTCCTGGAGAACTTCGCCTCCCGCTCCCAGCACGAGGCAGCCGTCGTCGGCAAGGACATCGTCGCCGCGACGTACGGCGAGCGCGCCTCGTACGCCTACTTCACCGGCTGCTCCACCGGCGGACGCCAGGGCTACATGGAAGCCCAGCGCCACCCCGACGACTACGACGGCATCCTCGCCGACGCCCCCGCGATCAGCTGGGACGAGTACGAGGTCGCCACGCTGTGGCCGCAGGTCGTCATGAACAACGAGAAGACCTACCCGACCGCTTGTGAGCTGGAGGCCTTCACCAAGGCCGCCGTCAAGGCCTGCGACCCGCTCGACGGAGTCGAGGACGGCCTGGTCGAGGACGCCTCCCGCTGCGACTTCGACCCGCGCCGGCTGATCGGCACCAAGGTGGTGTGCGAAGGCAGGGAACTGGTCATCACCTCCGCCGACGCGGCCGTGGTCCGCAAGATCTGGGACGGCCCGCGCACCGCGACCGGCAAGAAGCTGTGGCCCGGCGTCCCCGTCGGGGCGGACCTCAAGGGGCTGGCGGCCACCGTCCCCGGCACCGACGGCACCCGTCAGGGCGCGCCCTTCCCCGTGCCCGCCCACTGGGTCTCGAGCTGGGTGAAGAAGGACCCGTCCTTCGACGTCTCGACGATCACCTACAGCCAGTTCACCGAGCTGTTCGAACAGTCCCGGGCGGAGTACGACGACGTCATCGGCACGGACGACCCCGACCTGTCCGGCTTCCGCGCCTCCGGCGGCAAGCTGCTGACCTGGCACGGCGACGCCGACGAGTACATTCCGACCCAGGGCACCGTGAAGTACCGCAAGCAGGTCGAGCGGAAGATGGGCGGCGCCCGGCAGGTCGACGACTTCTACCGTCTCTTCATCGCCCCGGACACCAACCACTGCGGCCTGAACGGCCAGGACGGCGCCGCCGACGGCCTCGCCGCCCTGACCGCGTGGGTCGAGCACGGCAAGGCGCCCAGGACGCTGCCCGCCACGCTGATCAACGCCGACGGCGAGCGGATCGCACGCAACCTGTGCCGCTACCCGCAGGTGGCCCGCTACAAGGGCTACGGCGACCTGAACGCGGCCTCGAGCTTCCGGTGCGTGTCCCCGTCCCGGCACTGATGGCCCCGACGCGAACCCACTGACCACCCCTCACACCTTCGACCCGCACCCCTCAGGGGCGCGGGTCGAACCATTTCAGGGCCGACCCGGGGCGACCCTCCGGGGACAGCAGTCTCGGGCCATGACGGGATCTTGGTACGTCGTCCTCGAAGAGGAGACAAAGGACCACGCGAGCATCGACGGGCACGGCTACGACCTGTACCGCTGGCACCTGGCGCGGACCACGGAGGTTCAGGGCACCCGGGCCGCGGCCGAGGCGGCCGCGCGCGCTCGCCGGCAGCCATGTCCCCGAGCACATCGCCCGGCTCCTCTCCGTCGCGGAGTCAGGGGGATGGGGCCGAGCCCGGCGGCCGTGCGGGCGAGGGCGTGCAGCGCCGGGTCCTCGTTGGCGGAGTGCCAGGTGAGGGCGAACCGCAGGACGGGGGCGTCGTGGACCGGGAGGAAGACGATCCCCGGCGGCCGGTTGTAGCGGGCTGCGATCTCGCCCAGCGGGTGGACGCAGCGCCCGGCGGCGAAGGTCCGTGCCAGCGGCCCGCGCGGGACCCGGCGGCCCAGCGGCGTTGCGCAGCGGCACCAGGACGTCGACCCAGTAGTCGGGTGCGTCGGGGCCGAGGTCGGCGAATTGGTTGTCGGCGAGGTCCTCCAGCGAGGCATGGCCGCGCTCGGCGAGCGGGTGGCCGGCGGCGACCGCCAGGACCCGTCCGGTGGTGAGGACGGTGGGGCCGACGATGACGTCGGGTTCGGCGACCGGCAGCCACAGCACGTTGGCTCGTGGTAGCCGTTGCGCAGCGCGTTGAACGGGTCGCACCCGTTGACCTCGCCGAACGCGATGTCGCTGCCCGGGTGATGGGCGCTCAACGCCTCGACCAGCGGCCGCAGTTCGTGCCCGGCGTGGCCGAACACGCCCACCCGCAGGGTCCGTCCCGGGCCCGGAGCGGCCGCCCTGGCCCGGGCCAGGGCGGCGTGCAGCAGGTCGACGGCCTGCTGGAGGTCCTCGCGACGGCGCCGTCCGACCGGCGTCAGCGCGACCCGGTGCCCGACCGGCACCTTCACCGACCGCCACGGGCCGGTCCCGTGGTGAAGCCTTGCCCTGGGGTCCGTCCGCCGGATCTGGTGACTCTTCTGCCGGTTTCACCACCGGCAGCGGCTTCCGGCCCCTGCTCGGCCGCGAGGTGGATCTTGCTGGTCAGGCTGCCCCGGGAACGTCCGAGTCCGTGGTTCGGCGAGGGTGAGTCGCGTCCGTTCGGACGGGACACCGGGTCGGTCATCCGGCCGGCGTACCCGGCCCGTCGAGCAGGTCCCTGAGGAAGGCGTCCCAGTTCAGGCCGTCCATCTCCGTCTCGGCTGCGACGATCCGGTACGTGGCGTCCAGCCACTCCGTCAGCGGCGCGGCGGGCACCTCGAACAGCGCCTCCACCTCCTCGGACTCCAGGAGCAGCCACGACGAGGGCCGCTCCCGGTCCAGAGTCGGCCACATGCGCACGTCGCCCTCGCCGCTCATGGACGCCACGCCCCGGTAGAGGAGTTCACGGCCGATGTGCCAGACGAGACCGGGACCGCGTTCCGCCATGAACTCGACCGTGATCACCGCTGCCATCTCCGGGTCGAAGTGAAACCTCGCCCGCATCGGAAGCCGGGTGAACTCGTCGAGCAACTGGTCGATTTCCAGGCGGAGCGGCGGCAGGAGCCCGGGCGTGGCAGGCGCTCGCAAGGGTGACTGGTCACGGTGCATGACAGGGGATTCCCTCCGTGGGACGGGGACTGTGTCTCCCACTCTGCGCCGGGCGCCGCATCCGTACATCGGTCAGTTGACGGTCAAAGGGGCGGCTGACGGTGGGCAGTTGACGCCCTTGGGCTGTGTCGTACCGAGGGCGGAGGGCGTGCCGTCAGTCAATGTGCTGTCCATCCGTCAGCCGTATCGTCCCACCTCGGCGAAGAGGCCGACGGCTCGCGCCGTCGGCCTCTCGGGTGACTCGATCCGCGGGAGGTCACCTCGCCTTGAGGGGACCGGCGAAGGACTTGCGCAGCGAGGATGGGGCGACGAGGGGAAGGAGGGCGGCGAGCACCTTGCCCCGGGTGGTGGTGGGCTTTCGGGTCAGTTCGATGTCGACTCGGGTGCCGTCGGCGTGGGGTGTGGTCCTGAAGACCCAGCCTCCGCCGGCTCCGAAGAGCTTGGAGTCGAGGGTGGTGATGGTGACGGTGTCGCCGTCGGGCTCCCATTGGTAGCGGGCCCGTTCCCATGCGGCTGCGGTGCCTTCGGTGACCTCGGCCCAGGTGTCGCCGAGCTCGTGGACCTGGAAGTGGTCGGCGTCGATGGTGGGCCAGGCGTCGGCGCGGGAAGGGCTGAAGTCGGTCAGCACGGCCAGGACGTCCTTCGGGCTGAGCGTGGAGACGAGGTGGAGACGTACGACTGTCATGGGCTTTCCTCGCTGAGAAGTGACCATTCTGACCGGTGTCGCTGGATCCTCGTACGGAGCGCATCGGCGTCGGATGCGTCGGCGAGGTGTCCGGGGCGGCGGGGTCCGGTCCGGAGGGCGTCCCGCCGCCCCCGGGCGGGCGTCAGCGGACGGTGGCGCGGGCCGCCCGCTCGATGACGTCCGCGACCAGGCCGGGGTGGGAGACGGCCACCGAGTGCGAGGCGGCGACCTCCGTGGTGCGGGCGTGGGCGCGCTCGGCCATGAAGCGCTGCACGGACGCCGGGATGTTGAGGTCCTGGGTGGTGACGATGTCCCACGTGGGCTTCGTCTTCCAGGCGGCCGTGGTGGCCTGCTCCCCGAGGGCGGCCTGGGCGATCGGGCGCTGCGCGGCGGCCATCAGGGAGGCCTGCTGTGCGGGGACGTCGGCGGCGAACTGCTGGCGGAACTTGTCCTGCTGGATGTACAGGTCGGTGGCGGTGGAGCCGTCGGCCTGCTGGTAGGTCACCGGATCGAGGGCGCCGGGGAGAGTGGAACCCGGGAACTTGTTGGTGAGTTCGAGGGCGCTCTCGCCGGGGGCGGGGAGGAACGCGGCGACGTAGACGAGGGCCTTGACCTCGGGGTCGTCGGTGGCGGCCTGGCTGATCACGTTGCCGCCGTAGGAGTGTCCGACGAGGATCTTGGGGCCCTTCACATGGTCGAGGACCGTGCGCAGGGCGGCGGCGTCGGACGCGGGTCCGCGCAGCGGGTTGGCTGCGGCGATGACGGGGTAGCCGTCGGCGCGCAGTTTCTCGATGACGCCGTTCCAGCTGGAGCCGTCGGCGAAGGCGCCGTGCTCCAGGACGACCGTCGGCTTGGTGTGCCTTTCGGCGTCGGCGGTCCCGGCCGCACCGTTGGCGGTTCCGGCGAGGGTGAACGCGCCCAGCGCGAGCCCCGCCGTGAGCGACGCGGCCACACCGGTCACCAGACGCCTGCGTCCACTCTTGATGCTCACCACGGCATGTCCCTTTCAGGTGTTTCGACAACGGGGGCGGATCGGACTTGGCGATCTGCGTCACCGTTCTAACCGGTGACGCAATCTGTCAGGCCTGCTCGTCACCTGTCAAGAGGGTGACTATGATGGGGGTGTTCCGGTCGCACGTGCGAGGCGCGCCGGCACCTTTGGACACGCACACACGCATGGAAAGGTGAGTGGCATGAGTGACGTCTCGGAGGAGAGGGCCCTGCTGGCAGGCGGGTGCTTCTGGGGCATGGAGGAGCTGATCCGCTCGCTTCCCGGAGTGGTGCGCACCCGGGTGGGTTACACCGGCGACGACGACAAGCCCCGTCCCACCTACCGCGACCACGGGCGGCACGCGGAGTCGATCGAGATCGCTTTCGACCCGTCGGTCACCGACTACCGCACGATCCTGGAGTACTTCTTCCAGATCCACGACCCCACCACGAGGAATCGCCAGGGCAACGACGTGGGTCTCAGCTATCGCTCGGCCATCTACTACACCGACGACGAGCAGCGGCGCGTCGCTCAGGAGACCATCGCCGACGTCGAGGCATCCGGACTGTGGCCGGGGCCCGTCGTGACGGAGGTCGAGCCGGTCGGTCCGTTCTGGGAGGCCGAGCCGGAGCACCAGAACTACCTCCAGCGCTACCCGGACGGCTACACCTGCCACTTCCCGCGCCCGAACTGGCGCCTGCCGAGGCGCGAAGCGTCCTGAACGCCCGTGCGGTCGGGAGAAGCAGCACGCTCCTCCCGACCGCACGGCTCCGGGCTCGCCCACCGGGCAGTCGCCCAGGGAGCCGTCCGGGCAGCCACCCGGGCAGTCACCCCCGGAGCCGGACGGGACCGAGGCGGACGCCCGTCGCGGGGCTCAGAAGTGATCCGCTTCGACGACGGCCTGGGCGAAGGTGCCGGGTGCCTCCTGCGGCAGGTTGTGGCCGATGTCCGGGACGGTGTGGTGCGCGTAGGGACCGGTGAAATGCTCGCGATAGCCCGAGCCGTCACCGGGCGGGGTGAAGGGGTCCAGGGCGGCGTCGAGCGTGACCGTGGGGACGTGGATGGGGGGCTGGGCGGCCAGCTGCTTCTCGTAGCGGTCGTAACGGGCCTCGCCGTCGACCAGACCGATGCGCCAGCGGTAGTTGAACAGGACGACGGCGGCGTAGTCGGGGTTCTTGAAGGCCTCGGCGGTGCGCGCGTACGTGGTGTCGTCGAAGTTCCAGTGGGGGGAGACGAGCGTCCACACGAACCGGCACAGCGCGATGCGCTCCTCCTCGTTCTCCATCGCCTTCTTGCCGCGGTCGGTGGCGAAGTACCACTGGTACCACCAGTTGTGCTCGACGGCGGCTGCGGCCGGCTCCAGCTGCGCCTTGCGGTTGGTGATGAGGTAGCCGCTGGTGGAGACAAGGGCCTTGACGCGCTCGGGCCACAGCGCGGCGATGATGTCCGCGGTCCGCGAGCCCCAGTCGAAGCCGGCCAGGACGGCCTTGTCGATCTTCAGGGCGTCCATCAGGGCGATGATGTCGAGCGCGATGGCGGACTGCTCGGCCGTGCGGGGAGTACGAGCCGACAGGAAGCGGGTGCTGCCGTGGCCGCGCAGATACGGAACGATGACGCGGTACCCCAGGTCGGCGAGGAGCGGGGCGACGTCGACGAAGCTGTGGATGTCGTACGGCCAGCCGTGCAGGCAGAGCACGACCGGGCCGTGCGCGGGGCCGGCCTCGGCGTAACCGATGTCGAGGACACCGGCCTTGACCTGCTTGTACCTCTGGAATTCGGTGTGCGTGCCGGGGGTGATGCCCGGCACCGTGGGGACCTGCGGGCCGCCCTGCCCGTGCGGGGCGGTCGCGGCGAACGCGTCGGTGTGCAGGCCGGTCAGCGAGACCGCCGCCGCGCCGGTGCCCAGGCCGACGGCCTTGTTGAAGATACGCCTGTTGATCATGTGGATTCCTCCGTGGTGCGTTTACGGTGACCGGCTGTCGACCGGAACCACTCTGGCGCGCGTCCGAAGCAGGCACATCCGTCAGATGACGGCGCGACACCGCCCGGTCCATCAGGGAGCCGTTGATCGACAGGTCAGTCCTCCCCTGCCCGCCGCGTGGCGGCTGTCGGCGCGGCGCACTCGGTCGCCGCGCCGTCGGCGGGATCCCCCCGCCGGGGGTCACTCGGACTGTGCCTCGGGGCTCCGCAGCAGGTCCTCGGAGGTGACGTCCCAGTCGATCGTGGCGAGCTCGCGGCCGGCGGGAACGAGCTCGTACGTGCGCTCCAGCCACTCCGCGAGCGGGCGTACGGGTATCTCGAACAGGGCCGCCGTGTCTCTGGCGGTCAGCTGAAGCCATGCGGTGGCCGGCTCGCCGGACTGCGACGGCCACATCCGCACGTCACCGAAGCCGCTCGCACGGCGCAGTCCCTGCCGAAGGAGGTCGCGGCCGATCCGCCACAGCACACGTGTGCCGCCCGGGACGAGGAACTCCACGGAAACGGCCAGGGGCGCCTCCTGTGAGAACCGGAACTCGGCCCTGAGGGCCTGTCGGGCGGAGAGGCTCAACACACGCTCGATGTCCAAGCTCAGCTCGAGGCGTCCCTCCGGCACCGCTCGCCGGACCTGTGCACCTGGTCGGTCACCGCTCATGATGTGTGGATCTCTCTCTGCGACGGGGATGACCAGGCCTACTCTCGGGCGAGCCGGAGCGCCGTGCGTAAGTCATGTGACCGCCGACTTCGGCCGAGTCCGACGGCGAAGGGCGGCATGGGACTCCTGCCGACCGGAACGCTTCCCCTGTCCACGCATTAAGTCATTCGACTGTCGCCTCCGATGGGCGCCTGAACGATCCTGAAACTGTCGTCGGCGCGCCAGCGCCGGCTGATCGTCATGCTCGGAGGGGCCATCCGTGAACCACACTCCCGACGTCGTCTTCATCCATGGCACCTGGCTGCACACGCTCTCCTGGGAGCCATGGGCGGAGCGCTTCGACGGCCGGGGGTTCCTCACCTCCACACCTGCTTGGCCCGGGGAGGTCGCCTCCGGTGAGACACGTATGCCGTCCGAGACGTTCGCAGGTATCGGCCTGGACGCGCTGACGGCCCACTACGCGGACATCGTGCGGTCGTTCGAGACCGAGCCCGTGGTCGTCGGCCACTCGGTCGGCGGCCTCATCGCGCAGCAGCTCCTCGCAGCCGACATCGGCCGGGCCGCGGTGGCCATCGCACCGGTCCCGATCAACGGCATCCCGCTGCCCCCCTCCTCGGCGCGGTTGTGGACCCCCGACCAGACCGCCGCCGACCCGTTGGTGACCCTGTCTCCGCAGCGGTTCCACCGCGACTTCGCGAACACGGTCGCGGCGGAGGAGTCGTACCGGCTCTTCGAGCGCCATGTCACGCCGGCACCCCGCCGCCTTGTCGGAGAGATCGGGGCCGGGGGCGGGGCGGGCAGTGCCGTGGTGCACGTCGGCAACGCGCACCGCGGCCCGCTGCTGCTGATATCCGGGCAGGAGGACCGACTGGTGCCCGACTCCGTCACGCGTGCGGTCTACAAGAAGTACGGCGACTCGACGGCCGTGACCGACCTGAAGCAGTTCGCGGACCGCGGCCACTCCCTGGTCGTCGACAACGGATGGAGATTCGTCGCCGACTACGTGCTCGGCTGGCTGGAGCGACACGGCCTCCGCGCCCACCCCTGCGACGTCACATGTTCTGGCCGTCGGGCAGCTTGCCCAGCGCGTCGCGGAGGGCGGCGCGCGCGGTGATGCCGAGCTTGGGGAACACGCGGTACAGGTGTGAGCTGACCGTACGGGGCGACAGGTGCATGCGTGCGCCGATCTCCTTGTTGGTGAGGCCACTGGCAGCGAGGTCGGCGATCCGGCGCTCCTGCCAGGTCAGCGGGGTGAGGAGGGCCGAGGATGCGACGGTGGCGGTGCCGGTGGCGCGGAGCTCGGCCCGGGCCCGCTCCGTCCAGGTCGTCGCCCCGAGCCGTTCGAAGGTCTCCGCCGCCAGGGTGAGGGGGCGTCGCGCCGCTCTGCGCCCCTGGGTGTGGCGATGGCGTATGCCGCGGGCGAGTCGGATGCGGGCGAGTTCGAAGGGGAAGACGGCACCGGCGGGATGGGATTCGGCGCGGTCGTACAGGGCGTCGGCCTCGCCGGCGTCGGTGGTGGTCATGGCGAGGGCGCCGTACGTGATGAGCGCCAGGCGGGGGGAGATGTCGGGGAGGCCCGCTTCCTGGGCGGCGAGGGCGTGTCTGCGGGCCTGCTCGGCGCGGCCGGTGTGGAGGGCCGCTTCCACGAGATCGAGGAGGGTTCGGGAGGCCTGGTGGGCGTAGGGGGAGAAGGAGCCGGGGGAGGTGAGTCCGATGGCATGGAGGTAGGCGGCTTCGTAGTCGCCTTCGGCGAGCGCGGCGGCGGTGCCGATGGCGTCGGCGATCTGCGTGAGGAATCCGACGCCGCGAGGACGGGCCCAGGCGTCGACGACGGCCTGCAGTTCCCGGGCCTCGTCGACCCGGCCGCGCAGAGCGGCCAGCAAACCCACATACGCATGCGTGTGGTGGACGAGGAGACCGTGCCCGTGGGCCGTCGTGAGTTCCAGGCACTGCCGGCCGGTCAGCTCGGCCTCGTCCCATTCGCCGACCGCGATCTGGTCGAGCATGATCAGGTGCAGCATGGTCATGACGTCGGCCACCGCCCCCGTTTCCAGCTCGCGGTCCGCGGCGCGCTGCAGCAGCGGCCGGTACTGGCTGAGGGTGTCGACGTGATAGGACGCGGCACCGAGCCGCGTGATGTCCCACGGTTCCAGGTGGAGGCCGGCGTAGGCGCGCTCCACGCGCTCCCGCAGGCCGGCGCCGCGTCGCACGACGTCGCCCCAGGCGTCCTGGTAGATGCGTGAGTACGGGTGCACGAGATCGCCCAGTGAGTCGAGCAGCTCGTGGGTCCGTTCCCACCAGGCCTCGTCACTCGCGTACTGGTTGATGGCGAGCAGCAGGTCGACCAGGCGGGTGAGCACCTCGTCCGGTTCCCGCGGCCCGCTGTCGCGCATGCTCTCGATCGCGGCGAAGACCTGCCGCTGCGCGGACCGGATGTCCCCGCCCTCGAAGAACGCGACGTAGCCCGACGCGACCACCGAGTCGGGGGAGGCGTCGGTACCGGAGCGGAGCAACTGCTGCGCGTGCTCCAGCATGCCGGAGTGCCCGGCGATGTACGCCGCGCTGCCCAGCCTCCTCGACCTCTCCTCGTGGCTCTCGCTCAGCTCGGCGGCGCGGGTCAGCCAGGTGATGGCGGCCCGTGCGCCGCCCCGCCGGGTCGCGGAGTCCGCCGCCGCCTCCAGGACGGCCGCCACCTCCTCGTCCGGATCGACCGTCGCGGCCGCCAGATGCGTGGCCCGCCGCTCGATGTCGTCGCGGTGCACCCGGGCGAGGGCCGCGTGAGCGGCACGCCGTTCGTTGGGCGTCGCCATCTGGACCACGGTCGAACGCACCAGCGGATGCCGGAAGACGAAGTCGCCGCTCAGCGCGTCGATCTCCAGCAGCCCGGCCGTCACCGCCTGGTGGGCATCCGTCATCCGGTAGCGGGCGCTGCCCGTGGGGCCGGTCGCCGCACCGGCGCCGACGCCGTCCAGGGCGCCGTGCAGCAGCGCCGCGCGGACATCCTGGCCGAGGGCTTCGATCCGGGCCCCGTACACCTGCTGGAGACGTTGGGGCAGCGGGATGCCGGTGTACCCGAAAAGGGCCTCGGGCGTGTGCCCCGTCCGGCTGCCCCGCACGTACGGCGGGAGCTCGAGCAGGGCCAGCGGGTTGCCTTGAGCCTCGTCCAGAACCAGACGGCGGATCCGGGAGTCCAGCTCCGGGTGGTGGGTGTCGAGGAGTTGCTCCGACGCCCTGCCCGACAGTGTGGGCACCGCGAGTTCCGGAAGCGCGGCGGTGTCGAAGCCCGACGGCACGCCGGCACGCAGGCCGACGACCAGCTTCACCGAGCTGCCGGTGAGCCGGCGCCCCACGAATCCGCACACCTCGGTGCTGGAGGTGTCGAACCACTGTCCGTCGTCGAGTACCAGCAGCAGCGGTTTCCGCGACGCCGCGAGGGAGAGGAGGTCGAGGACGGCGATGCCCAGGGTCATGACCGAAGGAGGCGAGTTCTCGCCCCTGCCGAAGACGACGTCGAACACCTTCCGGTGGTTGCCGTCGAGCAGGTCGATGGAGGAGAGCAGCGGGTACAGGAACTGGTGCAGGCCGGCGAACGGCAGCTCCGACTCGGCCTCGACCCCGGCCGCCCGGATCACCCGGTGCTCCCCGCCCTCGGCGAGGCCGGCGACGTGGTCGAGCAGGGCGCTCTTGCCCACACCGGCCTCGCCGCGCAGGACGAGGGCGCGCCCTCCGGTGGCTGCCACGAACTCGGACAGCACCGACTGCTCGCGTTCGCGGCCGATCATCACCCCGTCGATCGACTTCATCGTCCACCACTTCCTTCCCCGTTGAACCGGCCCGGATCCGTGCCACGCGGTTCGCGCGCACGGATCCGGGCCAGGCGGGGCAACACTAGATCTCCCCACGGAACCCCGTCACCTGGTGGCCGAAAGTGGTCTTGGCGTACGGCTGCCTCTGGGGCGGACGAGCAGGTGCGCGGCGCGCGGTCGGACGCGCGAGCGAACACGTTCGGACATGTGTGTCCTGGCGACGGCAGATACGTGTGCACACGTTGTATGGTGACCCCGTCACACTCGCTGAAAGGCAGAATCCATGAGGACGTCCGCCCGCGGTGCCCTCGGCTCGTCGAGTCGGCGCGCTTCTCCGTACGCGGCAGTGCTCGCCCCACTGGCCTGCATGGTCTTCGCGGCCGGTTGCTCCTCCTCGTCGCCGACCGGACCGAGCCCCCACTCGGTGGGCCAGGTCCTCCGAACCCTGCTACCGCAGGAAGGGGACGCAGCCGTGCACGACGCCGAGGCCAGGGCGAACGATCCGCTCGCTCCGGCGACCCTCATCTACACGGACGCCGACGGAATCGGCCAGGTGTCGGCGTCGGTGGGACGTGTCCCGTTACCCCTGCCCCCGCAACTGTCCCCATGCCCGGATCTCTCCGAACACCCCTTCAGCCGCTGCACCCTCACGCACCTCGACGACGGTGCCACGCTCATCTTCGACGAGTCCCCGGCCGACGAGACCAGGCCGTCCGTCGGCCGACGACTGACGGCGGTACGCACCGACCGGAACGGAGGAATGGTCGCCGTCTCGGCGTCCAACACACGGGACAACAGGAACTCCTCTCCCAGCCGGCCGACTCCACCCTTGAACGCGCGCCAGCTCACCGACATCGCGGTGTCGACGGCATGGAAGCCCGTCCTGGCCGCCGTCCCCGCTCCTCCCCGTGGCTCGGTGTCGCCGCCGTCCTTCCAGTCCCTCCCCGCGGCGAAGGTCACGGAGGTCATCACTCAGAACCTGCCCGGCCACCTGAGGACGGCGGACAGAGGCGGAACCCCGGGCTACGGGCACCTGACGGTGGACGACGGGCGAGGCAAATGCCTCGTCGCGGTCACGGTGCAGCAATGGGAACCGGATGACGAGGCGCTGACGCGCGTCTTCCGCGGGGCGACCAGGCGAGCGGACGGCGTCCGCGTGAAGGTCACGAGGAGCCACCCGGAAAAGGGAGGGGAGGGGGCGGTCCTGTGGTCGGTGGACATCTGGCACCCCGACGGGCTGCGCGTCGCCGTCAACGAACTCAACGCGAAGGCCTACCGGCTCCCCGGAACCCGCAGCGAACCCGCGCTGGGAATCGACGAACTCAAGACGATCGCGCTGTCCGATGCGTGGCGCACCGCCCTCGCGGGCGCTCACCGCCCCGGCCGGTCGTGACATACGGGTACCGGACGAGCTCCCGAAGGGCGAAGTTGCCCCTCCCGGAGCAGCCTTGACGTTCCACCAGGAAATCCATCAACTCGAAGGACAGGTTCATGCGCGTACTCAAGAAGCCGAAGGCTCTGTCGGCCCTCGGCGTGGTTGCCTCCACCGCGAGCCTCGCCACCCTGATGCTGGCGACCCCCGCCTCGGCCGCGACGACCGTCGCGAACGGGACTCAGCTCTGCGTCAACAACTACCTCAACACGTGCCACTACTGGACGACGGACAACGACCCGTACGTTCCCGACATGGGGAAGGACATCAACTCGAGCTCCGGGACGGCGGCGCTCCAGGACCGGATCTCCTCGATCTCCATCCAGAACGCCAAGACGCTCTACACGTGGAACGACAACAACTTCCAGGGCATTCAGGGCGTCTTCCAGAACAACTACACCTGGAACGTCCTCAACTACCCCTACAACGACTCGATCTCCTCGGTCCGAACCTGGGGTTAGCACGTAAGGGCCTCTGACGTCGGCCCACGTGACCGGATCGCGGTCGCGTGGGCCGACGTCGCGTGACCCGGCCGCGCCGGCCGGAGCGGCGATCTCCGCACGCGGCGACCGAGGGCCGCCGCGATCAGCTCTTCAGGCCGAAGAATCGCATGGGCGAGTTCGGCTTGAACCCGATACGCGGGTACACCGGGGCCCCGGCGACCGTCGCGTGCAGGGTGGCGCGGGTGAGGCCTGTGGCCCGCCCGCCCTCGTACAAGGCCTTCCGCGTCACCGCCTCGCCGTAGCCCCTCCGCTCCCACTCCGGATGGGTGGCGACGAGCGCCACGAACAGACGGCCGTCCGCCGCCACCGTCCCGGCGCACGTGACCGGAACGTCGCCCCGCATCCCCAGGTAGGCGTGCACCCCCTCCTTCCACAGCTTCGAGCCTTCGAGCCCGTCCCGGCCGTCCTCCAACGGGAAGCCGTAGGCGAGCGAGTTGAGGTCCGCGTAGGCGCGCAGCTGCTCGTCGGTGGTCACCCGGACGAAGGTCAGGTCCGGGTGGGACGGCTCGGGAACGGGAAGCAGATCCCCCGCCATGCCGGTGCCCGGAAAGGCGTGCTGGAGCCCAGCCCGTTCGGCCGCGGCCTCCAGCACGTCCCGAGCGCCCTCGTCGAGAAGGTCCTCGAACAGCCACAGGAAGCCGGGCCGCTCCTTGGAACGCATGATCTCCGCCGCCTCGTGCAGACGCCGCTCCAGCAGCTCCGCGTCGGCGCCGACCTCGGTCAGCGTCAGACAGTTCCAGAAGGCGAACCGGCAGTCGGCCCAGCGAACGGCGATCCCCGGAAGATCACGGACATCCGCCTCCGGATCCCGGTCGAGCACCATGGCCCGCCACGCCACGGCCAGCTGTTCCATCGATTCGGTCGACTCGGCGAGATTCGTCACCAGAAACCCCCTTTTTTGTACGGTCATGGAAAGTCGCTCGACCGGTACAACGACGAGGCCCACCCTCTGGTTCACGGAACTCCTTCCGGAGTGGGGCTCGGTAGAAGGTCAGCACCACGGGTCCGTCGGAGAGCAGTTCGGTCAGGTCGACGGTGCGGCCGGTGGCCGAAGGCAGGGTGAACGACGGCGCCGTCACCTCGCGCGAGGAGGCAGCCGTCGCCCCGCCGGGGTCGCCACCGGTGATCAGGATCCGGGTCCGCTCGCGCATGTCACTCCGGAGGAAGAGGTTTCGGCGTCGCCGTCGGTGACAGGATGATGACCGTGACCAGTGAAGGGCTGACACCCGCGGTACCGGAAGGAGCCGGTTCGGCCACCGGCAGCAGCGCCCCCACGGCGGCCTGGCGCAGACGGGCTCTGACCGTCGGAGCCGAGGAGGAGTACCTGCTGGTCGACCCGGTCACCAGGGAGCTGAGACCGGAGGCACAGAAGGTGGTGTCCGAGGCCGCCGCCGAACTGGGCGAAAGGGTCACCACGGAGATCACCTGCTACCAGATCGAGGCTCGCACCGACCCCCACAGCAGCCTGGCCGACTTCGCGGACCAGGTCCGCACCATGCGCACGGCCGTCGTGCGCGCCGCCGCCCGGCACGGCCTGGGTGTCGTCTCCAGCGGCACGCCCGTCCTGCCGCAGCCCCATCCGCTCGCGGTGACCGACGGCCCCCGGTACGCCAGGAGCGTGGCGATGTTCGGCGCCCTGGACGACGAACAGACCATCTGCGCCTGCCACCTGCACATCGGCATCCCCGACGTGGACCTGGCCCTGCGGGTCAGCAACCATCTGCGCGGCCGGCTGCCGCAGTTGATCGCGCTCGCCGCCAACTCCCCGTACTGGCAGGGACGGGACACCGGATACGCGAGCTGGCGCACCCTGGCCTGGGCCCGCTGGCCGGCTGCCGGACCACCGCCGCACTTCGACTCGACGGCGCACTTCGACGCTCTTGTCGAGGACCTGACGGCGACCGGAACCATCATGGACCGCGGCGGACTCTACTGGGACATCCGCCCCTCCCACCACGTGCCCACCCTGGAGATCCGGGCGTTCGACGCCACGCCGACCGTCGCCGACACCGTGCTGCTCGCCGCGGTCACCAGGGCACTCGTCGCCACCGCCCTCGCGGACATCGAGGCGGGCAGGCCCGCGCTCCGTCCGCCGGCGGGCCTCCTGCGGACCGCGTGCTGGCGCGCCGCACGCGACGGGCTGACCGGAGACGCCGTGGACCTCCGCACCCGGCGCCTCCGGCCGGCCGCCACGCTCGTCGAACGGATGCTGGACGATCTTCGTCCCGCCCTCCTGGACCACGGCGACCTGGACACGGTCACCGCCGGCTGGGCCCGCCTGCGTGCCGTCGGCAACGGCGCCGAACGCCAACGCGCCGCCCACCGGAACCGCGACAGCCCCTCGGACGTCGTGGACGCCCTGATGCGGGCCGTCGGCGCCGCTTAGGTGGTCACCCGGACACTCTGGGGCGCGCGGAAGGAGAGCAGGCCGAGGATCGGCGGTTGCTCGTCCGGAGGAGCGATACGGGCGTTCGGGAGGCGGCGGGCGGCCGCGCGGAGGGCGACGGCGGCTTCCGTCCTGGCCAACGAGGCGCCCGGGCAACGGTGCCGGCCCACCCCGAAAGCCAGGTGGTGGCGGGCGTTCGCCCGGTGCGGGCACATCTGGTCCGGGGCGTCGAACACCTCCGGGTCCGAGCCGCTTCCCATGAGCATCAGCAGCAGGTGCGCTCCGGCGGGGACGTCCACGCCGCCGAGCGTCACGCGCTCGGCGGCCACCCGGCGCCAGGTGGTCACCGGCGGTTCGCGGCGCAGCACTTCCTCCACCCACGCCTCGGCCAGGTCCTGCTCGTCGCCCGCCCGCGCCCACACGCCCGGCTCGGCCAGGGCCCGGTGCAGCGTGGTGGAGATGAGCTGCCCGGTGGTGGACTGTCCGGCGATGAAGACGAAGAAGCAGGCGCCGACCGCGGTCGCGACGTCGAGCGGCCGGCCGTCGGGCAGGAGGTGGCGGGTCAGCGCTTCGAGGAAGGAGCCGGGCGGCTGCGGGGCGGTGCTCACGGTCGCGGTGAGCCACTGGTGGAACTCGCCGACGAGCACGGCCAGTTCCAGCTGCCGCTCGGGCGTGGGTCTGCCCCAGAACAGCTCCAGCGAGGCGTCGCTCCAGCGGACCAGCGTGGCGGGGTCGATGCCGTCGATGCCGAGGAGCTCCATCAGCACCCGGCAGGGCAGGATCTGCGCATAGGACTCGAACAGATCGCAGGAGCCGTTCCCGTCGAGGCGTTCCTGCGCGGCGTCGAGGAGCTCGGAGGCGATGCGCTCGATGGCGGGGACGGCCGCGGCGACGCGCTTGGCATGGAAGAACCGGGTGACCACGCGCCGCAGTCCGTGGTGGCTTTCGGTGCCGTTGTTGGCGAGCGCGGGCGGGAGCCTGAAGCCGGCCCCGGCCAGCACCCGCAGCACGCCCACCGGCAGCGGGGTGACGGCGTGCTGCGCGTTGTCGGGGTGGAACGCCGCCGGGTCCAGCAGGACGCGCCGGATGTCCTCGTACCTGCTGACCAGCCACAGCCCGGTACCGGGGTCCCGGTGCACGGGCGCGTCGGTCCGCAACGTGTCCAGCCAGGGGTACGGGTCGCGGACGAAGCCGTCGCCGAACAGGTCGAGCCGGGGTATCGCGGCAGGTACGGGCAGGTCAAGGGCCTGGGGAGTCACGGCCGGACGCTAACACGCAGACGGTCCGAGCCCGCGTGGGTGTGCCCGGCGTCACGCGAAACCGTCCGTCGGCGCGGACCGTGACCTGCTGGACGCGGACCGGAGGACCGAAGACGTCCGCAGGGCATGTGCGGCGTCACAGCAGACCCGTGTCCCGGGCGTGGAGCGCCGCCCGGGTGCGGTCGCGCAGACCGAGACGGCCGAGGATGAGCGCCGTCACCAGTTGCCTGCTGGGGCGGCTCCCGCACTGTTCCCGCCCCCGGTCACGGTCCTGCACCGACGGCACAGCCACGTCACGGGCCGCGCCGGCGAGCTCGCCTTCGTCGTCAACCTCGGGGCGGTCACCACGGAGCGGGACCGGTGGGGCTCGCGCCTCCGGCTCCGCCCCGCGGGCGACGTCGAGCGGACCGCGGCACTCGGTGCGTCCACCTGCACGGCCGTCAACCCGTGACGACGAGCCGTTGGGTGAAGTCAGACGCCGGCGGCGGAGATCGCGTCGAGTCGGGCGATCGCGTCGGCGGGAAGGCTCAGAGCGAAGCCGGTCAGGTTGTCGGTGAGGTGGTCGAGTGTGCGCGGGCCGATGATCACTGAGGTGACGCCGGGTCGCTGACGTACCCACGCGAGTGCCACAGCGGTCGAGGTCGAGCCCAGCGCTGCCGCGATCTTGGCGGCCTCCTCGGCGATGTCCAGGTTGTGGTCGGTGAGCAGGTCCTCGGCCATGGCCCGGGCCAGGGGTGAGGGGGAGTGCAGCAGCCGGCCCATCCGCGACGTCCGGTCGGGGGCGGCGTCCCGCGCGTAGCGGCCGGTCAGGACGCCGCCGCCGAGCGGCGACCAGGTCAGGGTCCCGAGTCCGTGCCGTTCGCAGGTCGGCAGAATCTCCGGTTCGATGCCCCGGGCCAGCAGCGAGTACTGCGACTGCAGGCTGACGAACCGTGTGCCACCGCCGCGTTCGGCCGCCCACTGCGACTCCACGATCTGGGCGGCGGTGAAGTTCGAGCAGCCGATGTAGCGCACCTTTCCCGAGCGGACGAAGCCGTCGAGGGTCGCCATGGTCTCGTCGATCGGCGTTTCCGGATCCCATTGATGGCACTGGTAGAGGTCGATGTAGTCCGTGCCGAGTCGGCGCAGGCTGGCGTCGAGGGCGCGGGTGAGATGGACACGGGAGAGCCCCCTGTCGTTGGCGCCCGGCCCCTGGGGGAGGGAGGCCTTGGTGGCGAGGACGACGGAGTCGCGTCGTCCTCGGACGGCCCGGCCCACGATCCGCTCGGACTCGCCGCTGGTGTAGGCGTCGGCGGTGTCGATGACGTTGTGGCCGGAGTCCAGGAAGGCGTCGATGATGCGCCGGGCGTCGGTCTCGTCACAGCTGCCGACGCCCACCCCGCCGGAGGGGCCGAAGTTCATGGTGCCCAGGCATGCTCCGGAGACCTTCAGACCGGAGTTGCCGAGCCGTGCGTATTCCATCTTCGGTGGCCTTCTGCTCGTCGGATGCGTCTGGTCGGGCTCGATAGAATCGGATCACGCGTTCCGTTTGGACGATACGGAACAGCTGTTCCGAATGTCAACGAGTCAGCCCAGTCAGGAGAGAGCCGTGACCGAGGAGGCCAAGCCGCTGCGCGCGGACGCCCGGCGCAACAGGGTCCGCGTTCTGGAGGCGGCCGAGACCGTCCTGGCCCGCGACGGGGTCGCGGCGTCGATGCGGGCGGTCGCGCAGGAGGCGGGCGTCGGCCTCGGCACGATCTACCGGCACTTCCCGACCCGGGAGGCGCTCTACGAAGCGATCCTCGTCGCCCGCATGGAGCG
The DNA here is from genome assembly GCF_040295385.1 of Streptomyces sp. NPDC002825. Lineage (NCBI taxonomy): Bacteria > Bacillati > Actinomycetota > Actinomycetes > Kitasatosporales > Streptomycetaceae > Streptomyces > Streptomyces sp. NPDC002825. Next base: position 32,729 of record NZ_JBEOVH010000008.1, on the reverse strand, counting down.
CCTGATCGAACACGTGCCGGCCTTGTGCGACGCGGAGGACGCGGGAGCGGCGTTCTTCGGCTTCTTCACCGACATCGTCGACAACGCGACCCGGATGAGGGCCGTGGCCGATGTCCTCTCCGATGCCGGGATCGACGTGAAGGCGGGCATGTCGGAGGTCGGCAGCGCCGTGCGCTCCGCCGTCGAGGCGCTTCTGACCCGCGCCCAGCAAGAGGGCACGGTGCGTGAGGACCTGCGCATGCCTGAACTGCTGGCCCTGCTGGGTGCCGTGTGCATGGCGGCGGAACGCAACCAGTGGGACAGCGAGTTGCGAGACCGGGCACTTGGCGTCGTGTTCGACGGCTGCCGTCCACACCACTGACCCGGCGCGGTGACCTCAGCCACCGACGGTGGGGGATGCGGGGCCGGTCTGGAAACCGCCCGGTTCCGGCCGGGGGAACCGTGTCCCCGCAGTGCCTGCGCGTGGTCCCCGCCGGCAAGGCCGCCGCGACGGATGCGCGGTGTTCCACGGTCGGGCCCCCAGTCCCCGGCCGGAACCCCGCGGAGAGCCGCTGCATTACCTGATTTCCTCGGCAACGCGCAAGGGATTCGACGAGGAAATCCCGGTCGGAGCACTAGACTGACGGGCTGTTTGGCGGCCGGATCGGAACAACCTGGGCAGACCCGGGCTCCACCGGCGACCCGGACGTTCCGGGAGCGAGACGCGAGGGCCGATGTCAGCCACATCTGAGCGCGGTGAACTCACTCTGCTCGACGACGGGGGGACGTACGAGGAGTCCGGCAAAGCGGCCCGGTTCTCCGCCGGCCCCGCCGCCCCGCCCCGTACGCTCGTCGACATCCTCGATGCGACCGTCCTGGCATACCCCGACGAACTCGCCCTCGACGACGGCTCCGCCCAGCTGACCTATCGCGCGCTGGCAGCCGAGGTCGAGCGGCTGCGGCGCACCCTCGCCGCGGCCGGGATCGGGCTCGGCGACCGGGTCGGCGTACGCGTGCCCTCCGGGACCAACGACCTGTACGTGGCCGTCCTCGCCGTGCTCGCCGCAGGCGCCGCCTACGTGCCGGTCGACGCCGAGGACCCGGACGAGCGGGCCGAGCTGGTCTTCGGCGAAGCCGGGGTGCGCGCGGTGCTCGGCGCCGGACAGACCGTCGGGATCACCGGGGACCCCGCGCCCGGCCACGCCCCCGCGGCCCGCCCCGGGCCCGAGCACGACGCGTGGATCATCTTCACCTCCGGCTCCACCGGCATGCCCAAGGGCGTCGCCGTCGGCCACCGCAGCGCCGCCGCCTTCGTGGACGCCGAGGCCGCGCTCTTCCTCACAGAGGAACCGATCGGACCCGGCGACCGGGTCATGGCCGGACTGTCGGTCGCCTTCGACGCCTCCTGCGAGGAGATGTGGCTGGCCTGGCGCCACGGCGCCTGCCTCGTGCCCGTCCCGCGCTCCCAGGTGCGCAGCGGCGCCGACCTCGGTCCCTGGCTGGTGGAGCAGGAGATCACGGTGGTCTCCACCGTGCCGACTCTGGCCGCGCTCTGGGACCCCGCGGACCTCGGCGAGGTCCGGTTGCTGATCTTCGGCGGGGAGGCCTGCCCGCCCGAACTGACCCAGCGCCTGGTGACCGAGGGCCGCGAGGTCTGGAACACGTACGGTCCCACCGAGGCCACCGTCGTCGCCTGCGCCTCGCTCCTGACGGGTGAGGAACCCATCCGCATCGGTCTCCCGCTGAACGGATGGGAACTGGCCGTCGTCGACGAGTCCGGCGAGCCGGTGCCCATGGGCGGCAGTGGCCAGCTCGTGATCGGCGGCGTCGGCCTCGCCCGCTACCTCGACCCCGCGAAGGACGCCGAGAAGTACGCCCCGCTCGCCTCCCTCGGCTGGCAGCGCGCCTACCGCAGCGGCGACCTCGTCCGCGCGGAGCCGGAGGGCCTCGTCTTCCTCGGCCGCGGCGACGAGCAGATCAAGCTCGGCGGCCGCCGCATCGAACTGGGGGAGGTGGACGCCGCACTCCAGGCCCTGCCCGGCGTCGCCGGAGCGGCCGCCGCCGTCCGCACCGCGCGCGGCGGCAACCAGCTCCTCGTCGGCTACCTCGTCACCCAGGAGGGATGGGACCATCCCGCGGCGGTCGAGCGGCTGCGCGCCGAACTGCCCGCGGCCCTCGTGCCGCTCCTCGCACCGGTCGACGAGCTGCCGACCCGCACCTCCGGGAAGGTGGACCGCGACGCGCTGCCCTGGCCTCTGCCCGAACTGGAATCCACCGGCCCCGTCGAGCAGCTCTACGGCACCGAGGCCTGGCTCGCCGAGCAGTGGAGCGAGATCCTGGGGGTGGCCGTCACCGGTGCCGCCGACGACTTCTTCGCGATCGGCGGCAACAGCCTCGCCGCCGCCCAGCTCACCACCCGGCTGCGCGCCCGCTACCCGGCCGCGGCCGTGGTCGACATCTACCAGCAGCCCACCCTGCGCAAGCTCGCCCGCCACCTGGAGCGGTCCGTGCACGACGCCAGCGCGGCCCGGACCGTCGCTCCCGTCCCGCTCCGGTCCCAGGTGGCGCAGTCGCTGCTCCTGCTCCCGCTGTTCACCCTGGTCGGACTGCGCTGGACGGTGGCGCTCCTCGCCCTGGGCAACGTCCTGCACCGGTTCGGGGCCTACCCCTGGGCGCCCACCGCCTCGTGGTGGCTCGTCGCCGCCGGCGCCGCCCTGTTCCACAGCCCGCCGGGCCGGCTGGCCCTCGCGGCCGGCGGCGCACGCATCCTGCTGCGCGGCGTCGAGCCGGGACGCTATCCGCGCGGCGGAAGCGTGCACCTGCGGCTGTGGACGGCCGAACGACTGGCCGACCTCGTCGGCGCGACCTCCCTCACCGGCTCCTGGCTGGAGAGCTACGCACGGGCCCTCGGTGCCAGGATCGGCCCGGAGGTCGACCTGCACTCCCTGCCTCCCGTGACCGGCATGCTCAAGCTCGGACGCGGCTGCGCCGTGGAGTCCGAGGTGGACCTCTCCGGGCACTGGCTGGACGGCGACCGGCTGGAGATCGGCCCGGTCAAGGTCGGTGCGGGCGCGGTCGTCGGCACCCGCAGCGTGCTCTTTCCGGGCGCGCGGGTCGGCAAGCGGGCCGAGGTGGCCCCCGGTTCCGCCGTGACCGGGCAGATCCCGACCGGTCAGCGCTGGGCCGGAGTACCCGCCGTCAAGCTCGGCAAAGCCAAGCGGAACTGGCCCGAGGAGCGCCCGCCGCGCGCCGTCCACTGGCGCGCCGTGTACGGAGCGAGCGGCTTCTGCCTCACCCTTCTGCCCGTGCTCGCCGCCCTGCCGGCGCTGTACGTCGTCAGCCTGTTCGTACCCGCCGGCGCCGGCCTCGCGGAGGCCCTGCGCGGCGCGCTCACGGCCGTGGTGCCCGCGGCGCTCGCCTTCGGGTTCGCGTACGCGCTGCTCCTGCTCGTCCCGGTGCGTCTGCTCAGCCTCGGACTGCGGACCGGGACCCACCCGACGCACAGCCGGGTCGGCTGGCAGGCGTGGACCGTCACGCAGTTGATGGACCTCTCCCGGGAGACCCTGTTCCCGCTGTACGCCGGGCTGGTCACCCCCGTGTGGCTACGGCTGCTCGGCATGAAGATCGGCCGGGGCGCCGAGGTGTCCACGGTTCTCGCGCTCCCGAGCCTGACGACCGTGGGCGACGGCGCGTTCCTCGCCGACGACACCCTGACCGCTCCTTGTGAACTGGGCGGAGGCTGGGTCCGCATCGGACACTCCGAGATCGGGCGCCGGGCGTTCCTCGGCAACTCCGGAATGACCGCGCCGGGACGCAGCGTGCCCGACGACGGGCTGGTCGGCGTCCTGTCGGCCACTCCGAAGAAGGCCAAGAAGGGCAGCTCCTACCTGGGCCTGCCGCCGGTCAAGCTGCCGCGATCCGCGGTCGCCGCGGACCGGAGCCGTACCTACGACCCGCCCGCGCACCTGCTGTGGGCCCGGGGCCTGGTGGAACTGTGCCGGCTCGTCCCGGTGTTCTGCTCGGCCGCGCTCTGCGTCCTGACCGCGGCCGCGCTGTGCGCGCTGATCGCGACGAGCGGGGTCGGGGCCGTGGGGGCCGCGCTGCTGTCCGGAGCGGTCCTGCTCGCCGCAGGGGCGACCGCTGCCGTGGTCTCCGTGGCCGCCAAATGGCTGCTGGTGGGCCGGCACAGGACGGGGGAGCACCCGCTGTGGAGCGGCTTCGTGTGGCGCAACGAACTGTCCGACACGTTCGTCGAGGTCCTGGCCGTGCCCTGGCTCGTCGGATCGGTGCCGGGGACCCCGCTCCTCACCCTGTGGCTGCGTGGTCTGGGGGCCCGGATCGGCCGGGGCGTCTGGTGCGAGAGCTACTGGCTCCCCGAGACGGACCTGGTGACCCTTGCCGACGCCGTCACCGTGAACCGCGGCTGTGTGCTGCAGACGCATCTCTTCCACGACCGGATCTTGAGGACGGATACTGTGGTCCTCCGCGAGGGCGCCGCCCTGGGCCCGAACGGAATCGTCCTGCCCGGAAGCACGGTCGGGGCCCGCAGCACACTGGGACCCGCCTCTCTCGTGATGGCCGGGGAATCCGTCCCCGCCGACACCCGCTGGCTGGGCAATCCGATCGAGGCGTGGCGGGCCTGAAGGGGCTACGGCGTACGAGCACAGCGCAGGGAGCGGAAGCGGCAGTGAGTGGCCAGCGGACAACGGTGTCGGACCCGTACTTTCCGGCCAACGGCGATCCCCGGTACCGCGTGCACCGGTACGAGATCACCCTGGACTACCGTCCCGGCCCCAACCGGCTGGCCGGGACGGCGCGGCTCAGCGCGATCGTCGGCCGGGCGCAGCTCACCGAGTTCGCCCTCGACCTGGCCGAGTTCAAGGTCGGCCGGGTCCAGGTGAACGGCCGGTCACCCCACTACACCCACCGCGGTGGCAAACTGCGCGTCCGGCCGGGAAAGCCCCTCCCCGCGGGAGCCGCCTTCACCGTGGAGGTGCACTGGTCGGGCAACCCCAAGCCGGTACGCAGCCCCTGGGGCGGCCTCGGCTGGGAGGAACTGACCGACGGGGCGCTCGTCGCGAGCCAGCCGGTCGGCGCGCCTTCCTGGTACCCGTGCAACGACCGGCCCGCCGACAAGGCCTCCTACCTGCTCTCGGTCAACACCCCCTCTGCGTACGCGGTGGTGGCCGGCGGACGCCTCCTCACCCGGACGACCAAGGCCTCCACGACCACCTGGGTGTACGAGCAGACCGCCCCGACCTCCAGCTACCTGGTCGGCCTGTCCATCGGCATGTACCAGACCGTGCTGCTCGGCGACCCCGGACTCGACGGTGTTCCGCAGAGCGCCCACGTACCAGCGCATCTGCTCCCGAAGTTCTCCCGGGACTTCGCCCGGCAGCCCGCGATGATGCAGCTCTTCGAGGAGCTGTTCGGCCCCTACCCCCTGGGCGAGTACGCGGTCGTCGTCGCCGACGAGGAACTGGACGTGCCGGTGGAGGCCCAGGGGCTGTCCCTCTTCGGCGCCAACCACGTGGACGGCGTACGGGGTTCGGAGCGGCTCATCGCCCATGAGCTCGCCCACCAGTGGTTCGGCAACAGCGTGACCATCGCCGACTGGCGGCACATCTGGCTGAACGAGGGCTTCGCGAAGTACGCCGAATGGCTCTGGTCGGAGCGCTCCGGCGGTCGCACCGCGCAGGAACTGGCTCTCGCCGCACACGGGTTGCTGACCACGCAACCGCAGGACCTGGTCCTTGCCGACCCCGGCCGCAAGCTGATGTTCGACGACCGCCTCTACCAGCGTGGGGGCCTCGCGGTGCATGCGATCCGCTGCGCGCTGGGTGACGGGGCGTTCTTCCGCATGCTGCGCGACTGGGCCGGCGTGAACCGCCACGGCGTCGTGACCACCGCGAGCTTCGCCGCCCATGTGGCCCGCTACACGGCCGAGCCGCTGGACGCCATGCTCAGGTCCTGGCTCCACGAGCCCTCCCTCCCCCCGCTGCCGGCCCCGCCGATCTAGGGCCTGCCAGCGCTGGGGCATCGCGCCGCCCGGGTTGCGACACCACCCCTGCCGCTTCCTCGGCCGCGCTGCGGTGCGCGTCGACTCCTTGACCTCCCGGGGGCCCTCCACGATGCTTTGTTGCGGCACGTGAGATGCGTGTCGTAATGAGCAACGTCTGCTCAGGTCTCGAACCAGCCGAGGAGTGGTCATGACGCACCAGGTCCGTGCTGTCGTCGCGCGGGGCAAGGGCGCCCCCGTCAGCCTCGAGACGATCATCGTGCCGGATCCCGGCCCGGGCGAGGCGCTGGTGAAGATCGAAGCCTGCGGGGTCTGCCACACCGACCTGCACTATCGCGAGGGCGGCATCAACGACGACTTCCCCTTCCTGCTGGGTCACGAGGCCGCGGGCGTCGTGGAGTCGGTGGGGGAGGGCGTCACCGATGTCGCGCCCGGCGACTTCGTCATCCTCAACTGGCGGGCGGTGTGCGGTCAGTGCCGCGCCTGTCTGCGGGGACGGCCCTGGTACTGCTTCAACACCCACAACGCCAAGCAGAAGATGACCCTCGCCTCGACCGGGGAAGAGCTGTCCCCGGCGCTGGGCATCGGCGCGTTCGCGGAGAAGACGCTGGTGGCGGCCGGGCAGTGCACGAAGGTCGACCGGGCCGCGTCGGCCGCCGCCGTGGGCCTGCTCGGGTGCGGGGTGATGGCCGGCATCGGCGCCGCGATCAACACCGGGAACGTCGGCCGCGGCGACTCGGTCGCCGTCATCGGCTGCGGTGGTGTCGGGGCCGCGGCGGTCGCCGGGGCGAAGCTGGCGGGCGCCGCGAAGGTCATCGCGGTCGACATCGACGACCGCAAGCTGGCGACCGCAGGCCGGCTGGGCGCCACCCACACCGTCAACTCCCGTGCCGCCGACGCGGTCGAGGCGATCCGCGAGCTGACCGGCGGCTTCGGCGCCGACGTCGTCATCGAGGCCGTGGGCCGCCCGGAGACGTACCAGCAGGCGTTCTACGCCCGTGACCTCGCCGGCACGGTCGTCCTGGTCGGTGTGCCCACACCGGAGATGAAGCTGGAGCTGCCGCTGATCGACGTCTTCGGTCGCGGCGGCGCGCTGAAGTCCTCCTGGTACGGCGACTGTCTGCCGTCCCGCGACTTCCCGATGCTCGTCGACCTCCATCTCCAGGGCCGCCTCGACCTGGACGCCTTCGTCACGGAGACCATCGCGCTGGACGACGTGGAGAAGGCCTTCGAGCGGATGCACCACGGCGACGTGCTGCGCTCGGTGGTGGTCCTCTGATGGCGGCCCGCGTCGAACGCCTCGTCACCTCGGGCACGTTCGCGCTGGACGGCGGCAGCTGGGACGTCGACAACAACGTGTGGATCGTGGGCGACGACACCGAGGCGATCGTCATCGACGCGGCGCACGACGCCGAGGCGATCGTCCGGGCCCTTGCCGGACGCACCCTGCGCGCGATCGTGTGCACCCACGCGCACAACGACCACATCGACGCCGCCCCCGAACTCGCCGACCGGACCGGCGCGCCGATCCTGCTCCACGCGGACGATCTGCCGCTGTGGAAGCAGACCCACCCCGAGCGGTCGCCGGACGGCGAACTGGCCGACGGCCAGGTGCTGTCGGCGGCGGGCACCGAGCTCACCGTGCTGCACACACCGGGACACGCGCCGGGAGCGGTCTGCGTGTACGCGCCGGGTCTTGACACGGTCTTCTCCGGGGACACGCTGTTCGCCGGCGGGCCGGGTGCGACCGGCCGGTCGTTCTCCCACTTCCCGACGATCATCGACTCCATCCGGGACCGGCTGCTGAGCCTGCCGGCGGCGACGGTGGTGCGTACGGGGCACGGCGACCCGACGACGATCGGCGCCGAGGCGCCCCACCTGGACGAGTGGATCGCGCGCGGTCGCTAGAGGCCACGGGCTGAGGGGTGGAGAGCCGTGGCTCCCCACCCCTCAGCCCGCCTCGGCCCTCAGCCGCCGATCTCCGCCGGCTTGACCGTCACCCACCCCCGGCCCGCGTCGACGGGCTCGCCCGCCGCCTTCTGCTCGGCGGACCGCTTCTCCTTCTCCGCCTCCAGCCGGTCGGTGTACGCCTGCTTGCGGTTGACCCACACACGGGCGCCGCCCGCCCTGGCGTCCGAGTAGAAGAGCATCCACCAGTCGCTGGGGGAGTCGCCGGCGACGAGGACCGGCCGCTCGTACTCCGCGATGTAGTCGTGGATGCCGGCGAGCTTTCCGACGTACCAGGTTCCCGGGGTCCACAGATAGGGCGTGACGACCTGCCGCCGGTAGCGCTCGGTGCCGTACTCCGCGCCGAACGTGCCCTGCTCGATCTGCTTGCGCGCGGTGGTGAGGCGGCCGGTCTCGGGGTCCTTGAGCAGTGTCGTGACGCCGATGACGTTCTCCGGCGGGACGCCGATGCCGTATTTCGGGTCCGACACGACCATGCGCACGAGTTCCTCGTGCGCGGCGGTCATCACGTAGACGCGGATGCCGTGTTCCTGAAGGCTGCGGATCAGCTCGCGCTGACCCGCGTAGATGCGCGGCGGGTTCACGGTGCTGTGCACCGTCTTGCCGGCGTCGTCGTAGCTGACCGGGATCGGCTTGCCGTAGGCGTACAGCTCGTCGACGTACCGCTTCAGCTCGCCGAGCGTCAGGCCCGAGAACACCTGGGCGATCCACGGGTAGCAGACCTTGTCGTCGATCTCGCAGAGCCGGTTGTAGTAGCCGTAGAGGCTCTCGCCCGCCCGGAACGGTACGAGGCGCAGCGAGGGGTCGACGGTGTCCGGCGTGAGCACGCCCTTCATTTCGAGGAAGGGCAGGAGCGACTCCTCGAGGTCGTACCGCCAGATGGTGTTGTCGGCGTCGAAGACGGCGTAGCGGCCCTGGCCCTCGAACCTGCCGATGAGCTTTTCGAGCTGGTCGCCCTGGGCCTGGGGCCAGTTGGCCAGCTCGACGGTGGGCCGGCCGGAGGTGTCGGCCGCGGCCGTGACGGGTGGGACTGCGGTGGTGCGGGCGGCCGTGGCCGTGGCGCCGGTGAGGACCACCGACAGGACGGCCGCGGTCACGGCGAGAAGGGGACGAGAGGGTACGCGCATGCGGCATCGGCTCCGGGAGTCGGGAGGAGGTGAGTTGTGCGATACGCAACGCAGTGCACTGTTTGGTCCCCAGAGTGAAGTGGTGGCGGGCCTGTCGCGTCAAGGCTCGCGACCGCCTTCTTCCCCCACCCCGCTGCCGCTGTCGAGTCCTTGACAAGGTATGGGGCCACCTCCAGACTGAGTTGCGTAAAACGCAATCCGTTTCGCTATACGCTACGCACGCGACCGAGGTGTCATGATGATTCCCGTGTGCCGACTCGCGGATCTGCCGCGCGGCGAGGCCTATCGGCTCGACATCGAGCCGCCTGTCGCGGTGTTCCACACCGAGGATGGCGAGGTCCTCGCCATCGACGACACCTGTACCCACCAGGACGCCTCGCTCGCCGACGGCTGGCTGGAAGGGTGCGAGGTCGAATGTCCGCTGCACGCCTCCAAGTTCGACCTGCGGACCGGGGCGGTCGACGCTCCGCCGGCCAAACTGCCCGTCCGGACCCATCAGGTGGTCGTCGACGACGGCGTGATCTACCTGCGGCCCTCCGAGGCCGCGCCCAATCTGCCCCCGTGTGTCGCGGCCCGGCTCGGCGCCGGAGGCCCGGCGTGAGGACCGTGGCCGTCGTGGGCGCCTCCCTGGCCGGACTGTCGGCCGCGCGAGCACTGCGGAAGCAGGGCTACGACGGGCGGTTGGTCCTCATCGGGGACGAACCGCACCGCCCGTACGACCGGCCGCCGCTGTCGAAGGAGTTCCTCGCCGGCCACATCGGCGAGACCGACCTCGCCCTCGAGGCGGACGGAGAGGATCTCGGCGCCGAGTGGCTGCTGGGCGTCCGGGCCACTTCGCTCGACCGCGCCGACCGGTCGGTGCGGCTCGCGGACGGCCGTGCCGTGCGGGCCGACGGCATCGTCATCGCCACCGGAGCGGCGGCGCGCACCCTGCCCGGCAGCGAGGGCCTCGCCGGGGTGCACACTCTGCGCACCCTGGACGACGCCCGCGCCCTGCGGGACGAACTGGCCCGCGGGGGGAAGCTGGTGGTGATCGGCGGCGGCTTCGTCGGCGCCGAGGTCGCCTCCACCGCGTACGCCCTCGGCCTCGACGTCACCGTGATCGAGGCGGCCCCCACCCCGCTGGCCGGTCCGCTCGGCGAGGCCATGGGGGGCGTCGTCTCCGCGCTCCACGCCGACCACGGCGTGCGGCTGCTGTGCGGCGTCGGCGTCAAGGGGCTCAGCGGGGAGCGCCGGGTGGACGCCGTCCTGCTGGAGGACGGCCGCAGCGTGCCCGCGGACACCGTCGTCGTCGGCGTCGGCGCCCGCCCGTGCGTCGAATGGCTGGAAGGTTCCGGCGTCGCGCTCGACAACGGCGTGACGTGCGGCGCCGACGGCCGTACCAGCCTGGCCGGGGTGGTCGCCGTCGGCGACTGCGCCAACTGGTACGACCCGCACACCGGAGGCCACCGCCGGGTCGAGCACTGGACCGGCGCGCTGGAACGGCCCGCCGCCGCCGTCGCCACGCTGCTCGCGCACGGTGGGACGGAACCGGGCGTGCCCCGGCCGCCGTACTTCTGGTCCGACCAGTACGGCGTGAAGATCCAGTTCGTCGGCCACGCCGCAGGGGCCGACAGTGTCACGGTCGAGGAGGGCGCCACCGACGAGCGCAGCTTCCTCGCCGTCTACCGGCGGGCCGGCACGCCGGTCGCCGTGCTCGGGATGAACCAGCCGCGGCTGTTCACCCGCTGGCGCAAGCAGTTCACCGCGTGAATGACCCCTCTACGACGTTTTCCGAGGAGTGCACCGTGACTTCGACCAGCCTGCCGGACAGCCTGATCGCCACCCTCCCCGGCTCCTCCTACACGGATCCGGCGATCTTCGCCCAGGAGCAGGAGCGCATATTCGAGACCATGTGGTTCTGCGTCGCGCGCGCCTCGGAACTGGCGAAGCCCGGCGCCTTCCGCACCGTCGACGTGGGCCGCGAGAGCATCCTCGTCACCCGCGCGAGGGACAACTCCGTCCGCGCCTACTTCAATGTGTGCCGGCATCGCGGAGCCAAGCTCTGCACCGAGGAGACCGGCGAGGTCAAGCGGGCCTTCCAGTGCCCGTACCACGCCTGGACGTACGACCTGAACGGCAAGCTCGTCGCCGCGCCCAACCTCACCAAGATGCCCGACGTCGGCCGCACCGAGTACGGCCTGGTGAGCGTGGCCGTCCGCGAATGGCTCGGATATGTCTGGGTCTGCCTGGCGGAGAACCCGCCCTCCTTCGAGGAGGACGTCATCGGCGCGGCCGTCACCCGCCTCGGCGATCTGGAGTCGATCGAGCGCTACGACATCGACAACCTGTCGGTCGGCAGGCGGATCGTCTACGACGTCAAGGCCAACTGGAAGCTCATCATCGAGAACTTCATGGAGTGCTACCACTGCGCCACGATCCACCCCGAACTCACCGAGGTGCTCCCCGAGTTCGCGGACGGCTACGCGGCCCAGTACTACGTCGGCCACGGTGCCGAGTTCGGCGAGGAGATCCGGGGCTTCACCGTCGACGGCTCCGAGGGTCTCGACCGCATCCCCGGGGTCACGGAGGAACAGGACCGCCGCTACTACGCGATCACCGTCAAGCCGCAGGTCTTCATCAACCTCATTCCCGATCATGTGATCTTCCACCGGATGTACCCGGTGGCCGCCGACCGCACGATCGTCGAGTGCGACTGGCTCTATCTTCCGCACGTCGTCGAGAGCGGCAAGGACGTCACCCGTTCCGTGGAACTCTTCGACCGGGTCAACCGCCAGGACTTCGACGCATGCGAGCGCACGCAGCCCGGCATGAGCTCCCGGATGTACGCCAAGGGTGGCGTGCTGGTGCCCAGTGAGCACCACATCGGGGCCTTCCACGACTGGGTGAACGAGCGCCTTGGAAACCCCCAGGGGTGACTCAGCCCATGTAGCCCATCCGGTGGCTGATCTCCTCCGCACCCTTGAGCAGCACCGGGGAGAGCTCGTGCAGGCGCTCCTCGGTGAAGCGGTACGAGGGTCCGGAGGCGCTGAGCGCGGCGATGACCGTGCCGTCCCGGCCGCGGATCGGGGCGGCCATCGCGTGCAGGCCGATCTCCAGCTCCTCCAGGGTCCACGCGTAGCCGCGCTCGCGGGCCTCGGCGAGGTTCTTCTCCAGCTTCGTCCGCGAGGTGAGGGTGTGCGGAGTGGACTTCTTCAGGCCCGCCTCGGCCAGCAGCGCGGCCCGCTCCTCGGCGGGCAGGTGGGCCAGCAGGATCTTGCCGCTGGAGGTGGCGTGCAACGGGGTCAGCTGGCCGACCCAGTTGTGCGCGGTGACGGCACCGGGGCCGCGTACCTGGCAGAGGTTGATCGCGTAGTGCTCCTGCATGACGGCGATGTTGACCGTCTCGCCGATCTCCTCGGCGAGCCGCTCGCAGACCGGGCGGCCCTGCTGGGTGATGTCGATGCGTCCGGTGACCGCACCGGCCAGCCGGACGATCCCGAAGCCGAGCCGGTACTTGCCCCGATCGCCCGCCTGCTCCACCAGGCCGCGCGCCTCCAGGGCGCCGAGCAGGCGGAACGCGGTGGACTTGTGGACGTCGATCTCGGCGGCCACCTCGCTGACGCCGGCCTCTCCGCGCTGGGCCAGGATCTCGAGGACGCTGATGGCGCGGTCGACCGACTGCACTCCACCGGCCGGCGAGTTCGACGCTTCGCTGTCTTGGCTGTGGTTGCTCATGGCGAAACTATACGCGCGGTAAACAACGTCGTCGCAAGCTTCGAAGCCCAAATAAAAACCTCTGCAAGTTGCGTTGTTCGCAACCTGGTGCGCATTACGATACCGGATTAGCATGCCCCGCATATCTACGGCGCGAGCGAGACGAGGCACTATGGCTCCCCTGCAATACGACTTCGTCATTGTCGGCGGCGGATCGGCCGGCAGCGCACTGGCGAACAGGCTCTCCGCGGACCCGGCGAACCGGGTGCTGGTACTGGAGGCCGGCCGCTCCGACTACCCGTGGGACGTCTTCATCCACATGCCCGCGGCGCTGACCTACCCGATCGGCAGCCGCTTCTACGACTGGAAGTACGAGTCCGAGCCCGAGCCCCACATGGGCGGCCGGCGCGTCTACCACGCCCGCGGCAAGGTGCTCGGCGGCTCCAGCAGCATCAACGGCATGATCTTCCAGCGGGGCAACCCCATGGACTACGAGCGCTGGGCCGCCGACCCCGGCATGGAGACCTGGGACTACGCCCACTGCCTCCCGTACTTCCGGCGGATGGAGAACTGTCTCGCCGCCGACCCGGACGACGAGTTCCGCGGCCACGACGGCCCCCTCGTCCTCGAACGCGGCCCGGCGACCAACCCGCTCTTCGACGCCTTCTTCAAGGCCACCCAGGAGGCGGGCTACGCCCCCACCGACGACGTCAACGGGTACCGGCAGGAAGGCTTCGCCAAGTTCGACCGCAACGTCCACCGCGGCCGCCGCCTGTCGGCCTCGAAGGCGTACCTCAAGCCGGTCAGGAAGCGGCCCAACCTCACCGTCAGGACCCGCTCGCTGGTGACCCGCGTGCTCTTCGAGGGCAAGAAGGCCGTCGGCGTCGAGTACCAGCGCGGCAAGGGCGCCCTCCAGCAGGTCCGCGCCAAGGAGGTCATCCTGTGCGGCGGCGCGATCAACTCCCCGCAGCTTCTCCAGCTCTCGGGCGTCGGCAACGCGCAGGAGCTGAGCGCCCTCGGCATCGACGTCGTCCACGACCTGCCGGGCGTCGGCGAGAACATGCAGGACCACCTGGAGGTCTACGTCCAGTACGCCTGCAAGCAGCCGGTCTCCATGCAGCCGTACATGGCGAAGTGGCGGGCGCCCTTCATCGGCCTGCAGTGGCTGTTCCGCAAGGGCCCGGCCGCCACCAACCACTTCGAGGGCGGCGGCTTCGCCCGGAGCAACGAGGACGTGGACTACCCCAACCTGATGTTCCACTTCCTGCCCGTCGCGGTCCGCTACGACGGCTCCTCGCCGGCCGGCGGCCACGGCTACCAGGTGCACGTGGGCCCCATGTACTCCGACGCCATCGGCTCCGTGAAGATCAAGAGCAAGGACCCGCGCGAGCGCCCGGCGCTGCGCTTCAACTACCTCTCCACCGAGCAGGACCGCCGGGAGTGGGTCGAGGCCATCCGCGTCTCCCGCAGGATCCTCGGCCAGCCCGCGATGTCCCCGTACAACGACGGGGAGATCTCGCCCGGCCCGCAGGTCGAGACGGACGAGGAGATCCTCGCCTGGGTCGCCAAGGAGGGCGAGACGGCCCTTCACCCGTCCTGCACCTGCAAGATGGGCACCGACGAGATGTCCGTCGTCGACCCCACCAGCATGCGCGTGCACGGCCTGGAAGGCATCCGCGTGGTCGACGCGTCGGTGATGCCGTACGTCACCAACGGCAACATCTACGCACCGGTGATGATGATCGCCGAGAAGGCCGCCGACCTGATCCTCGGCAAGGAACCGCAGGCGCCGTCGAAGGCCGCGTACTACCGCCTCCGTGACGCCCGGAAGCAGGCCGGGTAGACCTTGGCCACCGCCGGACTGAGGGCGCTGCTCGACAGCGTCCGCTACGAGGTGCTGCCCGCGAAGTCGACCGAGGACAAGGTCCTCGCCCATGTCCCGCGCGACGTCGTCGTCACCGTGACGGCGTCGCCGGTCAAGGGCCTGGAGCCGACCCTCGACCTCACCGGCCGCCTCGCGGCGAACGGTTACCGCGCCGTCCCGCACGTGCCCGCGCGGCTGCTGCGGGACGAGGCCCACCTGAAGGACGTCGTCGATCGGCTGCGCGAGGCGGGCGTGGACGACGTCTTCGTCCCCGCGGGCGACGCCGATCCGCCGGCCGGGGCCTACGACGGGGCGCTGCCGGTGCTGCGGAGGCTGAGCGAGCTGGGCCGGCCCTTCGCCCGCGTCGGCGTCACCGGTTATCCCGAGAGCCATCCGCTCATCCACGACGACGTCACCGTCCAGGCCATGTGGGACAAGCGCGAGCACGCCACGTACATCGTGAGCAACCTCTGCTTCGACCCGCGGGTGCTGGGGGAGTGGATCGCCCGTATACGACGCCGGGACATCACCCTGCCCGTCCACCTCGGCGTCGCGGGGCCCGTGCAGCGGGCGAAGCTGCTGGCGATGGCGACCAAGATCGGCGTGGGGGAGTCGACGCGCTTCCTGACCCGGCACGCCTCGTGGTTCCTGCGGTTCGCGACGCCCGGCGGGTACTCGCCCGAGAGGCTGCTGGCGCGCGGCGAGAAGGCGCTCACCGCCCCGTCGGCGGGGGTGGCCGGGCTGCACCTGTTCACGTTCAACCAGATCGCCGAGACGGAACGGTGGCGCCGTACCGTGATCGACCGGCTCGGAAGCTGAAGGGCGTCGTACGCGCGAGGGGGCGGGGCTGGAAGACCGGCCCCGCCCCCTCGCGCCGTACCGCTCAGCGGAAGACCACCGTGCGGTTGCCGTACACCATGACGCGGCTCTCGCTGTGCCACTTCACCGCGTGCGCGAGCACCTGTGCCTCCACGTCCCGTCCGACCGTCACCAGGTCCCCGGGGTCGAGCGAGTGGTCCACCCTGACCACGTCCTGCTCGATGATCTGTCCCTCGTCCAGGTCCGGTGTCACGTAGTGCGCCGTCGCGCCGACGAGCTTCACCCCGCGGGCGTAGGCCTGTTCGTACGGGCGCGCGCCCTTGAAACTGGGGAGGAAGGAGTGGTGGATGTTGATGGCGCGGCCTTCGAGCTGCTTGCACAGGTCGTCGGAGAGGATCTGCATGTAGCGGGCCAGCACGACCAGGTCGACGTCCAGCTCGCGTACCAGCTCCATCAGGCGCGCCTCGGCCTCGGCCTTGGTGTCCTTGGTGACGGGGATGTGGTGGAAGGGGACGCCGTAGGTCTCCGCCAGTCCCTCGAAGTCCCGGTGGTTGGAGACGATCGCGGGGATCTCGATGTTGAGGGCACCGGTGCGCCGGCGGAAGAGCAGATCGTTGAGGCAGTGGCCGAACCTGGACACCATGATGAGCGTCCGGGTCGGGGTCGACGCCTCGCTCAGGGTCCAGTCGATGCCGTAGGCCTCGGCGACGGGACCGAATCGGAAACGCAGGGTTTTCGCATTCGTGTCCGGGTCGGAGACGTCGAAGTGGACCCTCATGAAGAAACGGCCCTGGAGCCGGTCGTCGAACTGCTGGCTCTCCACGATGTTTCCCGAGTTCCTGACGAGGAAGCCGCTCACTGCGTGGACGAGGCCGGCGCTGTCGGGACACGAGAGGGTGAGGACGTATTCACGCCCGGGCTGCGGTCGAGGGTACTTGGGGGACACAGCGACCTCCATTGGTGCGTCATGCACAACAGGGTGAGCGATACGCAACATGGTCGGCTCGACTCCCCTGGTGGTCAAGGGTGGTTGTGCAAGTGCCGACCCGGTGAAATCGTCATGCGCCGACCTCTTGACGCAGGTCTGCAGGTTCGCCATGGTGTTCCACCACAAGCAATTGAATGCATGATGCGCAACGCATTTCGGCTGAAGGGCTTGGCGCGTGGCAGACCTGTATGTGGCTGGGGAATGGCGGGATCCGGTGGCCGGCGGACGCCGGGAGCTCCGCTGTCCCGCTGACGGCTCGCTCACCGCGACCGTCTCGGAAGGGACGCGCCCCGACACCGAGGCGGCGATCGCCGCGGCCCGCCGGGCCTTCGACGAGGGCCCCTGGCCGCGCACCTCCGAGCGGGAGCGCGGCGCGCTGCTGCTGCGCACCGCCGACCTCATCGAGCGCGACGCCAAGGAGTTCGCCCGCGCCGAGTCGCTGGACACCGGCAAGCGGCTGGTGGAGAGCGAGTACGACATCGCCGACGTCGTCTCCTGCTTCCGCTACTACGGCGGGATCGGCGGCATCGACGCCGGGCGTGTGATCGACACCGGCCGCGACGACGCCGTGAGCCGCGTCGTCTACGAGCCGATCGGTGTGTGCGGGCTGATCACCCCCTGGAACTACCCGCTGCTGCAGGCGAGTTGGAAGGTCGCACCGGCCCTCCTCGCCGGCAACACGATCGTCCTCAAGCCCAGTGAACTCACCCCCTCCACCTCGATCCTGCTGATGAAGGCGCTGGAGGAGGCCGGGCTCCCGGCCGGCGCCGCCAACCTCGTCCTGGGCGCCGGGCCCGAGGCGGGCGCCCCGCTCTCCGAGCACCCCGCCGTCGACATGGTCTCCTTCACCGGCGGCCTGGAGACCGGCAAGCGGATCATGGCCACCGCCGCGGCGACCGTGAAGAAGGTGGCGCTGGAGCTCGGCGGCAAGAACCCCAACGTGGTCTTCGCCGACGCCGACTTCGAGACGGCCGTGGACTTCGCCCTCACGGCCGTCTTCCTGCATTCCGGGCAGGTCTGCTCGGCCGGCGCCCGGCTGATCGTCGAGGACTCGCTGCACGACCGGTTCGTGGACGAGGTCGTCCGCCGCGCCCGGCGGATCCGCCTCGGCGGGCCCTTCGACCCCGAGGCCGAGACCGGAGCGCTGATCTCCGCACGGCACCGGGAGAAGGTCGAGGCGTACGTCGCGGCGGGCCTCGCCGAGGGCGCCGTACTGCGCTGCGGAGGGGAACGGCCCGACGATCCGGCCCTCGGAGGCGGCTTCTACTACCCGCCGACCGTCCTCGACGAGTGCCGGCAGGACATGCGTGTCGTGCACGAGGAGTCCTTCGGACCCGTGCTCACCGTCGAGCGCTTCACCGACGAGGACGACGCCGTGCGCATCGCCAACGACACCGAGTACGGACTCGCCGGAGCCGTGTGGACGCAGGACGCCGGCAAGGCCCAGCGGGTCGCCCGGCGGCTGCGCCACGGCACGGTGTGGATCAACGACTACCACCCCTACGTGCCGCAAGCGGAATGGGGTGGCTTCGGGCACTCGGGCGTGGGCCGGGAGCTGGGACCGACCGGCCTGGACGAGTACCGAGAGCCCAAACACATCTGGCAGAACATCCAACCCCGGCCGCAGCACTGGTTCCGCGGCTGAATGCCGAAGAGAGGTCGACCATGACCCCAACGCAGACCCAGGTGTCGCAGCGGCACGGCGCGCACCAGGATTCGTACGGCACTCCGGTCATATCCGTGCGCCGGCTGTGGAAGGTGTTCGGGCCGAAGGCCGACCAGGTACCGGACTCCGAGGAGCTGCGCGGCCTCACCCGCCGCGAGCTCATGGACCGCACCGGGTGCACCGCCGCCGTCCGCGATGTCGATTTCGACGTCCGCAAGGGCGAGGTGTTCGTCGTCATGGGCCTGTCCGGCTCCGGCAAGTCCACGCTGGTGCGATGTCTGACCCGGCTGATCGAACCCACCGCCGGGGAGCTCGTCTTCGAGGGCGAGGACATCCGCGAGGCGGACGGCAGGCGCCTGCGCGAGCTGCGGCGCCGCAAGTTCTCCATGGTCTTCCAGCACTTCGGGCTGCTGCCCCACCGCCGGGTGGTGGACAACGTGGCCTTCGGTCTGGAGATCCGCGGCATGAGCAGGGCCGAGCGCACCGCGCGGGCCCTGGAGGTCGTCGAACTCGTCGGCCTCGCAGGCTACGAGAACTCCTACCCCGACCAGCTCTCGGGAGGCATGCAGCAGCGCGTCGGCCTCGCCCGGGCGCTCGCCGGGGACCCCGACGTGCTCTTCTTCGACGAGCCCTTCTCGGCACTCGACCCGATGATCCGCCGCGACATGCAGAACGAGGTCGTCCGGCTGCACCGCGAGGTCGGCAAGACGATGGTCTTCATCACCCACGACCTCTCCGAGGCGCTCAAGCTGGGCGACCGCATCCTGATCATGCGCGACGGCAAGACCGTCCAGTGCGGCACCGGCGACGAGCTGGTGGGCGCCCCGGCCGACGACTACGTCCGCGAGTTCGTGAGGGACGTGCCGCGCGGCGATGTGCTGACCCTGCGGTGGATCATGCGTCCGGTGGGGCCCCATGACGCCCTGGACGGTCCCGAGCTGGGCCCGGACGTCGTGGTGAAGGAGGCCACCCGGGCGGTACTGGCGGCCGACAGGCCGGTCAAGGTCGTGGAGAACGGCACGTTGCTCGGCATCGTCGGCGACGAGGAGATCCTCGCGGTGGTCGCCGGGCAGGAAGGCGGCGCGTGATGGCCGTCGCCCTGGAGAAGTCCGCCCCCCTGGCCGGCGTACGACGGGTCGGCCGGCGCACGGTGGTGGCGGCGATCCTGGCCGCCTGGCTGCTGCTCTTCGTGCTCCTCCGCGGAAAGCAGACCCTGGCCCTGGCGGCGGCGGATCTCACCGACCTGCACCGGTGGTTCAACGACGTCAACGACTCGATCGGCGCGGACCGCAACTCCAACCCGCTCTTCCTCTACTTCTTCAACGAGATCCGCCTGGTCATCGACAACCTGGTGACCTTCATCCAGCACCTGATCTCGCAGCCCCCCGCCGGCCGCCCCGTCCCGGAGATCGGATGGCTCGGAGTCGTCGGCCTCGCGGGCTACGTCTCCTGGGCGGTGGGCAACTGGCGGGTCGCCCTCCTGGCCGTGGCGGGCTTCACCTTCCTGGGGCTGCAGGGGCTGTGGCAGGAGAGCATGGACACCCTGTCGCTCACCCTCTCCGCGGTCCTCGTGGCGCTGCTGTTCGCGATCCCGCTGGGCGTGGGGGCGGGGCTGTCCGACCGGTTCAACCGGATCGTGACGCCCTTCCTGGACTTCATGCAGACGATGCCGACCTTCGTCTACCTCGCCCCGCTGACCCTGTTCTTCCTCATCGGCGGGGCCTCCGCCACGATCGCCACCGTGATCTACGCGGCACCGCCCGCGATCCGCATCACCGCGCACGCCATCCGCTCTGTCCCCGAGACCACCGTGGAGGCCGCCGAATCGCTGGGTGCGACACGAGGTCAGGCACTGCTGAAGGTCCTGCTGCCCATGTCCAAGCGGACCGTGGTGATGGGCGTCAACCAGTCGATCATGGCCGCCCTGGCCATGGTGACCATCGCCGCGCTGATCGACGCGCCCGGCCTCGGCAAGACCGTCATCCAGGCCCTTCAGTCGCTCGATGTGGGAACGGCCTTCAACGCGGGACTCGCCATCGTCGTCATGGCGATCGTCCTCGACCGGGTCACCACCGCGGCCGGCGCCCGCCAGGAGACGGCCCGGCGTTCGAAGAACCGCCTCCTCACGTGGCGCAGGCCCCTGCTCGGCGCGGGCGCGGCGGCCACGGCGGTCCTCGTCTACCTGTCGCACACCTATGTATGGGCGGCGGAGTTCCCCGGTGACGGCGGCATCGGCGGCTCCATCGCGAGCGCCGCGGACACCGTGACCGCCTGGGTGCAGGACAACCTCTCGGGCCTCACCAACGCCTTCCGCGACGGCATCACCAACGGCCTGCTCAATCCGCTCCAGACGCTGCTCACCGACTCCCCGTGGTGGCTCGTCGGCGCGGTGCTGATCGCACTCGGCGCCGTGCTCGGCGGTTGGCGGGCCGGGGTCACCACGACGGTGTGCGTGGGTCTGCTGGTCGGCACCGGCCTGTGGTCGGACGCCATGACGACGCTGGCGTCGACCCTCGTGGCGACGGTGCTGGTCATGCTGCTCGGCGTCGTCCTCGGGGTGTGGATGGGGCGCAGCATGCTCGTGGACCGGGTGCTGCGGCCCTCCCTGGACGCGGCACAGGTGATGCCGCCGTTCGTCTACCTCGTGCCGTTCCTGGCCCTGTTCGGCGCGACCCGCTTCACGGCCATCGTGGCCGCGGTCGTCTACGCGGTGCCGGTCGCCATCAAGATCATCGCGGACGGGGTGCGGGCCGTGCCGGGCACCACCGTCGAGGCGGCCGTGTCCGCCGGGTGCAACACCTGGCAGATCATCACCAAGGTGCAACTGCCGATGTCCCGCGGCGCCCTGACGCTCGCCACCAACCAGGGCCTGATCTACGTGCTGTCGATGGTCGTCGTGGGCGGCCTGGTGGGAGCGGGCGCCCTCGGCTACGACGTCGTGGCCGGATTCTCGCAGGGCCAGCTGTACGGGAAGGGACTCGCGGCGGGACTCGCGATCGTCCTTCTCGGAGTCATGTTCGACCGGATCACCCAGGCAGCGGCGCGACGCGCGAGCGCGTAAGGAGCACCAGCATGGCAGCACAGGTACGACAGTGGAGAATCGGCACGGCCGGCGCAGCCGTCGTGACCGTCCTCGGCCTGACCCTCACCGCCTGCGGCGGCGCGAAGGTCGGTGTCGACTCCGCGGGTCCGGGCAGCCCGGGCAAGTGCGGCACCTTCAATCTCGCGGTCAACCCGTGGGTGGGCTACGAGGCGGACGCGGCGGTCGTCGCGTACGTCGCGCAGCACGACCTCGGCTGTACGGTCGCCAAGAAGGCCCTGAAGGAGGAGATCGCCTGGCAGGGCTTCGGGACGGGCGAGGTCGACGCAGTCCTGGAGAACTGGGGCCACGACGATCTGAAGAAGAAGTACATCACCCAGCAGAAGACCGCCGTGAGCGCCGGCTCGACCGGCAACAAGGGCATCATCGGCTGGTACGTGCCGCCGTGGCTGGCCAAGGCGCACCCGGACATCACCGACTGGAAGAACCTGAACAAGTACGCGTCGGAGTTCAGGACCTCCGAGTCGGGCGGCAAGGGCCAGTTGCTGGACGGCGACCCGTCGTACGTCACCAACGACGCGGCGCTGGTGACGAACCTGAAGCTGGACTTCAAGGTGGTGTACGCGGGCAGCGAGACCGCGCTGATCCAGTCCTTCCGGAAGGCCGAGAAGAACAAGGAATGGGTGATCGGCTACTTCTACGAGCCGCAGTGGTTCCTGTCCGAGGTGCCGTTGGTCAAGGTGAATCTTCCCGCGTACACGACGGGCTGTGACGCCGACGCGGCGAAGATCGCCTGCGACTATCCCGTGTACGACCTCGACAAGATCGTCAGCGCGAAGTTCGCGAAGTCCGGCAGCCCGGCCTACCGCCTGGTGAAGAACTTCACGTGGACGAACGACGACCAGAACACCGTGGCCAAGTACATCGCGGTGGACAAGATGTCGCCCGAGGCGGCGGCGAAGAAGTGGGTGGAGGCCAACCGCGACAAGGTCGACGCCTGGCTCAAGTAGCCCACGTAGAGAAGACGGTCCGAGATGCCCGGCGGGCGGTGTGCACCTGTGTGCGCCGCCCGCCGGGCATTGCCGCATTTCGGGCTGTTCGCCGGCGTCACCGACCCCTTGACACCCCTCTCCGTGACCGGCACATTGAGTTGCGCAACCTGAACCACGTTGCGCAGCAAGCAACTTGACTGGTTTTGAATCAGGAGGTGCGGCGATGGCGGGACCCCGAGTGGTGATCATCGGAGCGGGTGTCGTGGGAGCGGCGCTCGCGGACGAGATCTCCGCGCGCGGCTGGACCGAAGTGACCGTGGTCGACCAGGGCCCGCTCCCCGCGACCGGGGGCTCCACGTCACACGCCCCCGGCCTGGTCTTCCAGACGAACTCCTCCAAGACCATGACCGAGCTGGCCCGCTACACCGTCGAGAAGTTCTGCTCCCTCGACGTCGACGGCAAGCCCTGCTTCCTGCAGGTCGGCGGCCTCGAAGTGGCGACCACCCCCGAACGCCTCGCGGAACTGCACCGCCGCCACGGCTGGATCACCGCCTGGGGCATCGAGGCCCGCATGCTGAGCGCCGACGAGTGCGTCGAGCGGCACCCGCTGGTGAACCGGGGCAGGATCCTCGGCGGACTCCTGATCCCGACGGACGGGATCGCCAAGGCCGTCCTCGCCGTCGAGGCGCAGATCCGCCGGGCCACCGAACGAGGCGTCACCTTCCTCGCCCGCCACGAGGTGCTCGACATCCGGCAGAGCGAGGGCCGGGTGACCGGCGTCCTCACCGACCAGGGCGAGATCGCCGCCGACATCGTGGTGTGCTGCGCCGGCATCTGGGGCCCGAAGATCGCCCGCATGGCCGGCATGAACCTTCCGCTGACCCCGCTCGCCCACCAGCTCGCCTGGACCGGCCCGGTCCCGGCGCTCGCGGGCCAGACGGAGGAGGCGGTACGACCGATCCTGCGCCACCAGGACGCCGACCTCTACTACCGCGACCGCTTCGACGGCATCGGCATCGGCTACTACGGCCACCGCCCGATGCCCGTCTCGGCCGACGACATCCTCTCCGTCGACGAGGCCGACCACATGCCCTCGGTCCTCGAGTTCACCGAGGAGGACTTCGAGGACGCCTGGACCGAGACCCGGTCGCTGCTCCCCGCGACTGCGGAGGCCAAGGTCGAGGAGGGCATCAACGGCCTGTTCTCCTTCACCACCGACAACTTCCCGCTCCTCGGCGAGTCCCGGGACGTCAAGGGCTTCTGGGTGGCGGAGGCGGTGTGGGTCACCCACTCCGCGGGCGTGGGCCGCGCCATGGCCGAATGGCTGGTCGACGGCCACTGCTCGTCCTTCGACCTGCACGAGTGCGACGTCAACCGCTTCGAGCCGCACCAGCTGTCCCCGGAGTACGTCCTGGCCCGCGACTGCCGGAACTTCGTCGAGGTCTACGACATCATCCACCCCCTCCAGCCGTCGGGGGACCCGCGCCCGATCCGCACGAGCCCCTTCCACACCCGCCAGCAGGAGCACGGCGCGTTCTTCCTGGAGGCGAGCGGCTGGGAACGCCCCCAGTGGTACGAGGCCAACGCGGCGCTGGTCGCAGGCCGCAACATCCCCACCCCGAACGACTGGGCCGCGCGGTTCTGGTCGCCCGTCGTCGGCGCAGAGGCACAGGCCACCCGTGAGACCGTCGCGATGTACGACATGACGGCCCTCAAGCGACTCGAGGTCAGCGGCCGGGGTGCCGCGGACTTCCTGGAGGGACTGACCACCGGCAAGGTCGCCAAGTCGGTCGGCTCGGTGACGTACACCCTGCTCCTCGACCACGACGGCGGCATCCGCAGCGACGTCACCGTCGCCCGGCTGGCCCCCGACCTCTTCCAAGTCGGCGCCAACGGCAACCTGGACCTCGACTGGCTCACCCGCCACCTCCCGGCCGACGGGACGGTCCAGGTGCGCGACATCACCGCCGGCACCTGCTGCATCGGCCTGTGGGGACCCCTGGCCCGCAAGGTCCTGCAGCCGCTGACGGACGAGGACTTCTCGGGCGACGGCCTGAAGTACTTCCGCGCCAAGCGCGCGTACATCGGCTCGGTGCCCGTCACCGCGATGCGACTGTCGTACGTCGGCGAGCTCGGCTGGGAGCTCTACACCACCGCCGACCAGGGCCTGAAGCTGTGGGACACCCTGTGGCAGGCGGCCCAGCCGCTCGGCGGCGTCATCGCCGGCCGCGGCGCCTTCAACAGCCTCCGCCTGGAGAAGGGCTACCGCTCCTTCGGCACCGACATGACCTACGAGCACGATCCCTACGAGGCCGGCGTCGGCTTCGCCGTCAAGCTGGACAAGGGCGACTTCATCGGCAAGGCAGCCCTGGAGCGCCGCAAGGAAGACGTACGGCGCAAGCTGACCTGCCTCACCATCGACGACCCGCAGTCGGTCGTCCTGGGCAAGGAGCCGGTCTACGACGGCGACCGCGCGGTCGGCTACGTCACCAGCGCCGCCTACGGCTACACGATCGGCAAGGGCATCGCGTACGCCTGGCTCCCGACGGAACTCACCACCCCCGGCACCACCCTGCACATCGGCTACTTCGACCGGCGCGTCGAGGCGGTCGTCGCCGAGGAGCCGCTGTTCGACCCGACCATGTCCCGTCTCCGTGGCTGACGCCGAGGAAGAGGTACCGCCGGTGACCGCACACGTCCTCGACGGCAAGGCGACCGCCGCAGGCATCCGCCGGGAACTCGCCGAACGCGTGGCCAAGCTGACCGCGGCCGGCGGCCGCCCGCCGGGGCTCGGCACCGTCCTCGCCGGCGACGACCCGGGCAGCCACGCCTACGTCTCCGGCAGGCACCGCGACTGCGCCCAGGTGGGCATCGCCTCCCTGCGCCGCGAGCTGCCCGCCGACGCCACCCAGCCGCAGGTCGAGGCCGTCATCGACGAACTCAACGCCGACCCGGCCTGCACCGGCCACATCGTCCGGCTCCCGCTCCCGCGTCAGGACATGCTGCGCCCCGGCGCGGCGGTCCTGGACGTCGGCATCACCCGCACCGACAACGGCCTGGCCGGCGACGTGCATCCGGACGCAGCCCAGGTCGCCGGATGGATCGCCCCCATGCCCGGAGGCGTGGGACCCATGACGCGGGCCATGCTGCTCGCCAACGTCGTCGAGGCCGCCGAGAGGAACGCGAACACCGTATGAACGCGCTGAACACCCCCCTGGCGGAGCTGGACCCCGAGGTCCACGCCGCTCTCCGCGCCGAACTGCACCGCCAGCAGTCCACCCTCGAGATGATCGCCTCCGAGAACTTCGCGCCGTCCGCCGTGATGGAGGCCCAGGGATCGGTCGCGACCAACAAGTACGCCGAGGGCTACCCCGGCCGCCGCTACTACGGCGGCTGCGAACACGTCGACGTCACCGAGCGCCTGGCCATCGAGCGCGTCAAGTCCCTCTTCGGGGCCGGCTTCGCCAACGTCCAGCCGCACTCGGGCGCACAGGCGAACACCGCCGTCTTCTTCGCCCTCCTCCAGCCCGGTGACACCGTTCTCGGCCTCGACCTCGCGCACGGCGGCCACCTCACCCACGGCATGCGCATCAACTACAGCGGCAAGATGCTCAACGTCGTGCCGTACCACGTCTCCGAGACCGACCACCTCGTCGACATGGAGGAGGTCGAGCGGCTCGCCAAGGAACACCGGCCCAAGATGATCATCGCGGGCTGGTCGGCGTACCCCAGGAAGCTGGACTTCGCGGCCTTCCGGCGGATCGCCGACGAGGTCGGTGCCCTCCTCATGGTCGACATGGCGCACTTCGCGGGCCTGGTCGCCGCCGGACTGCACCCCAGCCCCGTCCCGCACGCGCACGTGGTCACCACCACGACGCACAAGACACTCGGCGGTCCCCGCGGCGGAGTCGTCCTCACCGACGACGCGGACCTCGCCAAGAAGATCAACTCGGCGGTGTTCCCCGGGATGCAGGGCGGTCCGCTGGAGCACGTCATCGCCGCGAAGGCGGTCTCCTTCAAGGTGGCGGCGTCGCCCGAGTTCGCCGAACGCCAGGCCCGTACGCTGGCCGGCGCCCGCCTCCTCGCCGAGCGCCTCACCCGGCCCGACGCGGCCGCGGCCGGAGTGAAGGTCCTGACGGGCGGCACGGACGTGCACCTCGTCCTCGTCGACCTGCGGGACTCCGAACTCGACGGAAAGCGGGCCGAGGACCTGCTGCACGGGATCGGCATCACCGTCAACCGCAACGCCGTCCCCTTCGACCCGCGCCCGCCCATGGTCACCTCCGGCCTGCGCATCGGAACGCCGGCCCTGGCCACCCGAGGCTTCACCGAGGAGGACTTCGCCGAAGTCGCCGACGTGATCGCACTGGCCCTCGGGCCCGAGCCGGACGTGGCCGCCCTGCGCGCCCGCACCGAGACGCTCGCGGCCAAGTACCCGCTCTACCCGCACCTTTCGGAAGACGGAGACGTCCGATGAGCCCCAGCACCCCAGGCGCCGACCTCCCTGACCACCCCGACTGGCTCTGGCGCGATCCCGAGCCCAAGCGCTCGTACGACGTGGTGATCGTGGGCGGCGGCGGACACGGCCTGGCCACCGCCCACTACCTGGCGAAGAACCACGGCATCACCGACGTCGCGGTGCTGGAGAAGGGCTGGCTGGGCGGCGGCAACATGGCCCGCAACACCACGATCATCCGCTCCAACTACCTGTGGGACGAGAGCGCCGGCATCTACGAGCACGCGCTCAGACTGTGGGAGAACCTCGAGGAGGAGCTGGACTACCCGATCCTCTTCTCCCAGCGCGGCGTGCTGAACCTCGCCCACAGCCTGCAGGACGTACGGGACAGCGTGCGCCGGGTGGAGGCGAACCGGCTCAACGGCGTGGACGCCGAGTGGCTGGACGCGGAGCAGGTCAAGGAAGTCTGTCCGATCGTCAACGTCTCCCCGGACGTCCGCTACCCGGTCCTCGGCGGCACCTACCAGCCGCGCGCCGGCATCGCCAAGCACGACTACGTGGCCTGGGGCTTCGCCCGCTCCGCGGACGCCGCCGGCATCGACATCATCCAGAACTGCGAGGTCACCGGCCTGGACGTGGTCGGCGGCCGAGTGGTCGGCGTCCAGACCACGCGCGGCCCCATCGGCGCGGGCAAGGTGGCCCTGTGCTCCGCCGGCCACACCTCGGTCCTCGCCGCCATGGCGGGCATCGAACTCCCGCTCCAGAGCCACCCGCTGCAGGCCCTGGTCTCCGAACTCCTGGAGCCGGTCCACCCCACGGTGGTCATGTCCAACGCCGTCCACGTGTACGTCAGCCAGGCGCACAAGGGCGAGCTGGTGATGGGCGCCGGCATCGACGCGTACAACTCCTACACCCAGCGCGGCGCCTTCCACATCATCGAAGAGCAGATGTCCGCCGCCCTGGAACTCTTCCCGGTCTTCGCCCGCGCCCACGTGCTGCGCACCTGGGGCGGCATCGTCGACGTCAGCCCGGACGCCTCGCCGATCGTCGGCCTCAGCCCGGTCGACAACCTCTATCTCAACTGCGGATGGGGGACGGGCGGTTTCAAGGCCACCCCGGGCCTCGGCTGGGTCTACGCCCACACCATCGCCCACGACACCCCCCACCCCCTGAACGCCCCCTTCTCGCTCGACCGTTTCACCACCGGCGCGCTCGTCGACGAGCACGGCGCGGCCGCGGTGGCCCACTAGGGAGCCGAACCATGCTGCTCATCCCCTGCCCGTGGTGCGGGCCCCGCGACGAGGCCGAGTTCCACTACGGCGGCCAGGCACACGTGCCCTACCCCGAGGACCCCGCCGCCCTCACCGACGAGGAGTGGGCGCGGTACCTGTTCTTCCGCGACAACCCCAAGGGCCCGTTCGCCGAGCGATGGAGCCATGCGGCGGGCTGCCGCAGGTGGTTCAACGCGGTGCGCGACACGGCGACGAACGAGATCCAGGACGTCTACAGGGTCGGGGAGCCGCGCCCGGCCGCCACCGAGCCACGGCCGACGAACCCGGCCCACCCGGGGAAGGCCGAGGGCGATCCCGAAGGGCGATGCACGACCACCGGCGCGCAGACGGGGACGACACGGGAGTTCCCCGCATGGGGCGTGCCCGGTCAGGCGTTCCGTCTGGCGGGAGGCGGTCGGCTCGACCGTGACGACCGGCTGGGCTTCACCTTCGACGGCATCCGGTACGAAGGCTTCCGGGGCGACACCCTCGCCTCCGCCCTCCTCGCCAACGGCGTGATCGCGGCGGCGACCAGCATCAGGCTCGGCCGCCCCCGCGGCATCTTCTCGGCCGGCGTGGAGGAACCCAACGCGGTCGTCCAGATCGAGGCCCCCTTCCCCGAGCCCATGCTCCCCGCCACGACGGTCGAGCTCTACGACGGCCTGGTCGCGAGCAGCCTCCCGGGACAGGGACGCCTCGCCACCGAACCGGACCCCGCCCGCTACGACGCCGTGCACGCCCACTGCGACCTGCTGGTCGTCGGCGCGGGCCCCGCCGGCCTCGCGGCCGCCGCGGCGGCCGCGCGGAGCGGCGCACGCGTCGTCCTCGCCGACGACCAGCCGGAACTCGGCGGCAGCCTGCTCGGCACCGGCGAACACCTCGACTGGGTGGAGGCGACCCGGGCACAGCTCGAAGCCGCCCCGGAGGTACGCGTCCTGCGGCGCACCACCGTCTTCGGCCACTACGACGACAACCACCTCCTCGCCGTCGAGCGCCGCACCAACCACCTCGGCGCCGAGGCCCCGGCCCACGTCTCCCGCGAGCGCGTCTGGCGGATCCGCGCCCGGCGCGTGGTCCTCGCGACCGGCGCCCACGAGCGCTCACTGGCGTTCGGAGACAACGACCGCCCCGGTGTGATGCTGGCCGCCTCGGCCCGGACGTACCTCCACCGGTACGCCGTTCTGCCCGGCCGACACGCGGTCGTCTTCACCACCAACGACAGCGCCTACGCCGCCGCACTCGATCTGGCGGCGGCGGGAGTGGACATAGCCGCGATCGTCGACACCCGGCCCGAGCCGGGGGAGTGGGCCGAGCGTGCCCGGTCCGCCGGGATCGAGGTGCTGGCCGGGCACGCGGTCACGGACACGGAGGGCGGGGCCCGCCTCACCGCCGTGACGGTCGCCCCGTACGGGGAGTCCGTGGGACGACGGCAGTTCGCCGTCGACCTGCTCCTGGTCTCCGGCGGCTGGAACCCGGTCGCGCATCTGTTCAGCCAGGCGGGCGGCAAGCTCCGCCACGACGACGTACTCGGCACGTTCGTGCCCGACAGCTGCCGTCAGGCGGTGGACGTCGCGGGCAGCGCGAACGGGGCCTTCGATCTCGCCACGACCCTCGCGCAGGGCGCGGCGGCCGGCGCCCGCGCGGTCGAGGCGGAGGGCTACACCGCCGAGGCGCCGGCCCTCCCGGCCGTCGCCGCCCGTCCGCACACCCCTCCCATGCGGGTGTTCTCCGTCCCCACCGGCACCGGAGCCCCCCGGTTCGTCGACCTCCAGCGCGATGTCACGGTCGATGACCTGGGACGGGCGACCGGGGCGGGCCTGCGCTCGGTGGAGCACACCAAGCGCTACACCACGGCCGGCACCGCCAACGACCAGGGGAAGACGGGCGGGGTCCTGGCGAGCGGGATCGTCGCCGAACTCCTCGGCGTGGACGTCTCGGCGCTCGGCCTGCCCACGTTCCGGCCGCCGTACACCCCCGTCTCCTTCGCCGCCCTCGCAGGCCGCGACCGCGGCGCGCTGTCCGACCCGGTCCGCACGACCGCCCTCCACGCGTGGCATGTCGCGCACGGCGCCCTGTTCGAGAACGTCGGCCAGTGGAAGCGGCCCTGGTACTACCCGCAGGACGGCGAGGACATGGACGCGGCCGTACTGCGCGAGTGCCGCGCCGCCCGCGAGGGCGTGGCCTTCATGGACGCCTCCACCCTCGGCAAGATCGACGTGCAGGGCCCGGACGCCGCGGTCTTCCTCGACCGGCTCTACACCAACATGATGAGCACCCTGAAGGTCGGCATGATCCGCTACGGCGTCATGAGCCGCCTGGACGGCATGATCTTCGACGACGGCACGGTCATCCGCGTCGCCCAGGACCGCTTCCTGGTCACCACCACCACGGGCAACGCGGCCGCCGTACTGGACTGGATGGAGGAGTGGCTGCAGACCGAGTGGCCCGAACTCCGCGTCCACTGCGCCTCCGTCACCGAGCAGTGGGCCACCGTCGCCCTGGTCGGCCCGCGTTCCCGCGAGGTGCTCGGCTCGCTCGCACCCGGACTGGCGGTCGCCAACGACGACTTCCCGTTCATGGCGTGGCGGGAGACGACGGTCGCGGGCATCGACGCGAGGGTGTGCCGGATCAGCTTCTCCGGCGAACTCGCCTACGAGATCAACGTGTCACCGTGGGAGGCCCTCGCCCTGTGGGAGGCGCTGTACGAGGCAGGCGCCCCGCACGGCATCACTCCGTACGGGACGGAGACCATGCACGTCCTGCGCGCGGAGAAGGGGTACCCGATCATCGGCCAGGACACCGACGGCACGGTCACCCCGCAGGACCTCGGCATGAGTTGGGCGGTGTCCAAGAAGAAGCCCGACTTCATCGGCAAGCGCTCCTACGCCCGCGCCGACACCGTCCGCCCCGACCGCAAGCACCTCGTCGGCCTCCTCCCCGAAGACCCGGCCGCCCTCCTCCCCGAGGGCACCCACCTGGTCGCCGACAGCGAACTGCCCGCCCCGCCCGTCCCGATGCTCGGGCACGTCACCTCCAGCTACCGCAGCGCGGCGCTCGGCCGGACCTTCGCGCTCGCCCTGATCAAGGGCGGCCGGGACCGCATCGGCGAACGCCTCTACGCACCCGTCGGCGGCCGGCTGCTGCCGGTGACCGTCGCAAGCCCCGTCCTCTACGACCCCGAGGGAGCCCGCCGCGATGGCTGACACCGCTCCGACCGCATGGCAGCGCAGCCCGCTGGCGCATGCCGCCGACCGCCTGGCCGCCGCGACGCGCTCCTCCGGGGGCGCGGTCCGCCTGGCCGAAGTCCCCTTCCTGGCTCAGCTGAACGTCCGCCTCGACGCCAAGAGCCCGGCGGCGGACGCCGTCGGACTCGCTCTGGGACTCCCACTGCCCCTGGAGCCCGACACCGTCGTGCGCGTGGGGGATCTGGGCGCGGTGTGGCTCGGCCCCGACGAATGGCTGGTGGTGGGCAGGCCCGGCGCCCAGCGGGACCTGGAGAGCCGGATCCGCTCGGCGGCCGGGGACGAGCACGTCTCCGTCACCGACGTCTCCGCCCAGCGCACCACCGTCCTGGTCGGCGGACCGCGTGCCCGCGACCTGCTGTCCCACGGCTGCCGGCTGGATCTGCACCCGCGCGCCTTCGGCCCCGGCCGTTCGGCCCAGACGACGCTGGCCCGCACCCAGGTCGTCCTGGTGGCCCGGGACGAGCCCAGGGCAGGGTTCTGGGTGCTTGTGCGCTCCTCCTTCGCCGGCTACCTGACGGACTGGCTCCTTGACGCGGCCGTGGAATACGGGTGAACCGGGCCGGTGCGGCGGCGCTCCGCGCCGCCGCACCGGGGATGGTGCACGCCTCCCGGTACGAGCGGCGCCCCGCCCCGGGGACCGGGGCAGGCTCAGCCCGCGTAGCCCATCCGGTGGCTGATCTCTTCGGCGCCCCGGACCAGCAGGGGCGCGAGCTCGTGGACGCGCTCCTCGGTGAAGCGGTACGCGGGGCCGGAGGCGCTGAGGGCTGCGACTGTCTCCCCGTGGTGGGAACGGATCGGCGCCGCGACGGCGTGCAGTCCGAGCTCGAACTCCTCCAGCGTCACTGCGTACCCGCGCTCCCGCGCCTGGGCGAGGTTCTTCTCCAGCTTGGTCCTCGCGGTCAGGGTGTGCGGCGTCAGCTTCTTCAACCCGGATGCCGCGAGCACGCCGGCGCGCTCCTTCTTCGGCAGATGGGCGAGCAGGATCTTGCCGCTGGACGTCGCGTGCACGGGGGTGAGCTGCCCGACCCAGTTGTGCGTGCCGACCGCACCCGGGCCGCGTACCTGGTAGAGGTTGACCGCGTAGTGCTCCTGCAGGACGGCGATGTTGACGGTCTCGCCGATCTCCTCGCTGAGTCGCTCGCACACCGGCCGGCCCTGCTGCGTGAGGTCGAGACGGCCCGTGACCGCCCCCGCCAGACGGACGATCCCGAAGCCCAGCCGGTACTTGCCCCGCTCGGCGGCCTGCTCGACCAGGCCGCGCGCCTCCAGGGCGCCGAGCAGGCGGAAGGCGGTGGACTTGTGGACGTCGATCTCGGCGGCGACCTCGCTGACGCCCGCCTCACCGCGCTGGGCGAGGATCTCCAGGACGCTGACGGCGCGGTCGACGGACTGCACCCCGTTCACCGCGGGCGCCTGCGTTTCGCCATGTGCCGAGTGGTTGCTCATAGCGCAACTATAAGCAAGGTCGGATCATTCAGCCTCACAAGGAGTCCTCCCGTGGCCCTCTCGGTCTTCGACCTGTTCTCGATCGGCATCGGTCCGTCGAGCTCCCACACGGTGGGCCCCATGAGGGCTGCCCGGATGTTCGCCCGCCGCCTG
>NZ_JBEOVH010000007.1:226020-335660 GCF_040295385.1 Streptomyces sp. NPDC002825 | reverse complement strand
CCCCAGGGATCCCTGGGGGTCGGCCCCGCCGTTTTTCGAGGCACGTCCCGACCGGTCGACCGGCGGGAGCGTGTCAGCCTGCTACGAGAAGAGGCCGCTCACGAAATCCGTGAGGGTGTCCAGCAGGCCGCCCGAGTCCGACGACCCCGACGAGCCCGACGACCCCGACGGAGACTTCGGGTCGTTGAGGTCGACCGTCTCCTCCCACGTGATGTCCTGCGAGATCACGCCGAAACGCACCCCCGACTTGTAGTGATCATTGAGGGGCTGGCCGATGTGCTCGCTCCACCAGTCGCTGTACCCGCCGAGCTCCGGGGCGATGTGCGTTCCGGAGTTCATGGTGCTGTCGTTCTGCACATGGAACTGGATGGTCGCCGTTCCCGCCTCCTTGTCGACGGACTTGACCGTGTAGTCCATGTTGTAGGAACCGAGGAACGCCGCGGACATGTTCGACGTGAAGTCCATGAAGACGGTCTTGGTGTTCAACGAGTGATTCAGACCGTTGTTCACCATCATCTTCTTGTCCTCGTCGTAGTACTGCTTGACGGGCGCACCCAGGTTGTAGTTCCCACCGTTG
Organism: Streptomyces sp. NPDC002825; assembly: GCF_040295385.1. Lineage (NCBI taxonomy): Bacteria > Bacillati > Actinomycetota > Actinomycetes > Kitasatosporales > Streptomycetaceae > Streptomyces > Streptomyces sp. NPDC002825. Next base: position 335,083 of record NZ_JBEOVH010000007.1, on the reverse strand, counting down.
ATGTTGTCGGCCGCGATCTCCCGCACGCGCTGGACGTGGTAGTGGTCCATGAGCGACTGCGTGAAGGCGTCGTTACCGCCGAATTCCCGCTTCTTGGGACCGTTGCCCGCGACCCATTCGAATCCCATATCCATTCCGTTGGGATTACCGGGAGTTCCGAAGCAGGACGGGCACGCGTCCCGGATGAGCGGCTCCGCGGCGAGCACGGGGCTGGCCATCGTATCGGCGACGGTCTCGACGGTGTTGACCCAGGCAGAGGCGAAGTTGTCGTCCCAGGGGCAGAAGTTGTTCCCCTCGCACCAGTCGGCCCAGTGACCGTCGATCTCGACGCCGCTGATCGGGTTGCCGCCGGTGAAGGCGTAGCGGTTCCCGGTGAAGGGATCCGATCCCAGCTGCATGTCGGCGAGGGCGCCGTTGTACATGTCCCGGCTGGTGAAGCGGTTCAGGCCGGGGCTGTAGTCACGGAAGCCCATGTCGTACGTGCCGCTGGCGGCGTCCCAGCGCTTGCCGTTGAAGCGGTAGGGGTTGTACGCCTCCTTGTCGGGCTGCGCCGTGTCGGGCTTGTCGATGCCGGTGAACTCGGCGTCGTTGTTGGTGCCGTAGGCGGTGTAGCCGTAGGTGGACTTGGTGTCACCGGTGGTGTCGGTGAGGGTCTCGACGTCGGTGTGGCCGTTGTAGCCGTAGACGCCGAGCTCCTCGGAGCCGTCGGTGTTCTTCTTCAGCTGCGTGAGGCGCTCGCCCCACGGGCTGTACTGGTAGGACTTGGTGACCTCGCCGGCGACCGCCTCGTTCAGGACCTCGCTGGAGGTGCCGAGGTAGTTGAAGTCGGTGGTCTTGCCGCCCTCCGTCTTGGACGCCGTGCGGTCCAGCGGGTCGAAGACGTAGGTGGTCGTCTTCGTCGTGACCCCGTCGGTCTGCAGCTTGGCGTTCTTGACCACGTGGTCGAAGCCGTCGTAGTCGCGGTCCTCGGCCACCTTGCCGCCGGCGACGACCGTGTCCAGTCGGCCGTACGGGTCGTAGTTGTAGTTGTTGGTGGCCGCACCGATGCTGGAGCTCAGGAGCCGGTTGCGGTCGTAGGTGTAGTTGGTCGTGACGTTCTTGATCGTCTGGGTGACGACGTTGGCGTTGTTGTCGTGGACGTAGGTCTCGGTGCCCGCGCCGTTACCCGTCTTCACGGACTGGGCGAGCCGGTTGACCGGGTCGTACGTGTAGTCCGTGGTGGAGTTCAGGTACGCGCCGTGGTCGTCGGCGTTCATCTTGGACGCGACGTCCTGCGCCTGGTTGCCGTTGGCGTCGTAGGCGTAGGTGTGCGAGGAGACCAGGGTGGCGTTGGGCTTCTTCTCGGTCTGGGTCTTCAGCGCCGCGTTCAGGTAGTAGGTGTAGTCGACCGTGTTGCCGTTGGCCTTGGTCTCCTTCAGCCGGAGGCCGCGGTCGGTGTAGGTGTAGTCGGTGACCTTCGGCGAGGCGTCCGAGACGGACTTGCCGACCTTCACCGTCTTGACCTGCTCACGCGCGTCGTAGAAGTACTGCGCGTACTGGTCCGGGTGGCTCGTCGTCGACTTCTGGCCGTTGGCGTCGTAGGTGAACGACGTGGCCTTCTTCTCGACGCCGGCCAGCGACTCGCTGACCTTCTGGACCTGGTTGAGAGCGGTGTAGGTCATCGAGTACGTGTCGATCTTGGCACCCGAGGAGGTGTCGGTGATCGACGTGAGGTTGCCGTTGAGGTCGTACGAGTAGGTGAAGTTCTTCTTCTCGTTGTCCGTCTCGGTGACCGTACGGACGATCTTCACCGCGTCGGCGACGACCTTGCCGGAGGCGTCGGTCGCAAGGGTGATCTTGGACGCGATCCCCTGCTTGAACGTGTACGAGCCCAGCGAGACCCAGGTGCCGCCACCGGTGGTCTGGTTGACCGTCTTGTCGGTGGTGCCGGCGTCGTGGGTGACGGTGTACTTCGCCGCCGTGGAGGCGCCCGAGGTCGTCGGGTACTTCGCGTAGGCGGTGTAGCTGCCGTCCTGCGGGACGTTCAGCGTCCAGGTGAACGTGTCCGTCGACGTGCCCGCCGCGTGGGTGCGGTGGTCGTAGCCCTGCTGGCCGGTGGCCGAGGCCGTGGCCCAGGTACCGGTCGCCGACGTGGTCTGGGTGTCGGAGTTGTCCGCCACCACCACGTGGGCGCCGACCGGGATGCCGTCGTCGGAACGGGACTGGATGCTGCCGTCGGGGTAGTACGCCCAGCCCTGCGTCCGCGAGCTGGAACCGCCGGCGGAGGTGAGGGTGCGCGAGACCTGCTGGCCCGTCGTGTTGTAGCCGTAGGAGGTGACGATGTCCCACGGGTCGGTGGACGTCTTGGCCCAGCCGTTGTCGAAGTAGGTGTAGTCGGTGTCGTTGCGGACCGTCTGGCCCGCCGACGGCGGCGCGGAGACCCGCGAGACGCGGCCGACCACGTCGTAGGTCGTCTGGGTGTAGACGTTGGGGTCGTTGTAGCGCGCGTCCGCCGGGTCGTACGGCTGGTACTGCTTGACCGGACGGTTGAGCTTGTCGTACTCGGTGCGGCTGGTGAAGTCGTCCACGGCGCCGGTGGCGGTGCCGCGCGGGCTGATCACCTTGGTGGGGTTGCCCATCTGGTCGTACTCGTACTTCGTGGTGCGCACGACGCCACTCGAGTACGGGACCCGCTGCTCGATCGTCTTGCCGCGCTGGTCATAGACGACCTCGCTGGTGTTGCCCTCCTTGTCGGTGCTCCTGACAAGGAGCGAGTCCTTGTCGTACTCGCTCGTGGTGAACTTGCCCAGCGCGTCGGTGACCTTGGTGACGCGGTGGTTGAGGTCGAAGGAGCTCTTGCTGGTGTAGTCGGTGGTGTCGGCGGTCGCGTTCTTCTTCGGGTCGATGACCGTGACCGGGTTGCCGACGTTGTCGTACTCGTAGGAGACCTTGTCACCCTGGGCGTTCACCACCGATATGAGCTGGTAGCTCTCGTCGTAGGTGTTGGTGGTGACGTAGTCGTCCGGGACGGAGGTCGTCGCCACGCCCTTGGGCTCGGTCGTGGTCTTGAGGTTGCCGACCTTGTCGTAGGTGTAGCGCGTCGTGCGACCGCTCAGGTTGTTGTCCGGGCCGGTCGACTCGGTCACCTGGTCCGCGGCGTCGTAGACCGCGGTGGTCACCACGCCGTCCGGGGCGGTGCTGGTGGTGATGTTGTCGTTGGCGTCGTACACCGGGGCCGGGGTGGTGATGAACACCCCCTGCGCCGTGTCCTTGGGCACCTTGTTGACCAGCGGACGCTTGTAGACGTCGTAGGTCTGGGTGGTGGTGGTGCCCAGCGTGTCGGTGACCGAGGTGACCTGGCCGCGCCCGTCGTAGACGAACGAGGTGGCGTGGTTCTCCGCGTCGGTGATCGTCTTGGGGTAGCCCATGACGTCGAAGTCGGAGTTGACCGTCGAGTTGCCGTTGGCGTCGGTCGCCTTGGTCAGCTGACCGTAGGCGTCGTACTCGTACTTGGTGGTGTAGTCGTCCGGCACCGAGGTGGTGGCGGCGCCCATGGGGTCGGTGACCGTCTTGAGGTTGCCGAAGGCGTCATAGCCGAACTGCCACTTGCGGCCCTCGGGGGACGTCTTGGTGGCGAGATCGGCCGAGAAGCCGTCCGCACGGGTCAGGTACGTGTAGACCGTCCCCGCGGTGCCGTTCTTGTTGGCCTCCGCGTCCTTCTTCGTCAGCGGGTTGCCGGTCTTCGGGTCGTACGTCCAGGTGGTCTGGGCGCCGTTCGCCTCCTTCTGGAGGATGACGTTGTTGTCCGCGTCCCAGGACATGTCCATGGACAGGGACTTGGCGTTGGTGGCCTTCACCTGGCGGCCGAAGTCGTCCAGGACGTAGTCCGTGGAGTGCGACTCGGAGTCCGTGACCTTGGTGTCGGTGAAGCTCGGGTTCACCGTGTCCGCCTTGTAGGCGAACGTCGTGTTGTTGTTCAGGCGGTCCGTGATGGTCTTGGTCCACCAGTGGTACTTCGGGTCGTCACCGGTCTGCGGGGCGTAGTAGGCCAGCTTGGTGGCGTTGCCCCGGGGGTCGGTGGCCGCCACCATCTTGACGTTCTTGTTGCCCTGCGTGGCGTCGTAGGTGAACTTGAACACCTTGGGCTGCGAGGAGCCCGCGCCGTCGGTGAACTGGCCGAGCAGGCCCTTGTCGGTGTACCAGAAGTTGATCTTGCGGCCGGAGACGTCGGTGACCGACTTGACGTGGTCGTAGATCTTGGAGTTGGTCAGGTTCGAGCCCGTGACGATGGCGCCCGTGTCCGAGACGTACTCGTAGGAGTTGTCGCCCTTCTTGAAGTAGTCCACCGTCAGCGTCTGCCGCGACGCGGGGTCGGTGATGTACTTCAGGAACTTGGTGGGCTTGTTGTTGGACTTCCGCTCCTCGTAGGTGAACAGCATGGTGTTGCCGTTCTTGTCCACCGTGGAGGTCAGGTAGCCGTCGCAGCCGAACAGGAAGCGGGAACCGTCCGGACGGGTCGCCGTCCAGGCGTCCGGTACCGGGTCCTTCAGCGGGGTGCAGTCCAGGCCGGGCTTGGCGGCCAGCCTGTAGTGCACACCGGCCGGCGCCTTCCAGGAGCTCGTGGCCGAGTCCCAGCGGAAGACGTGGGTGGTGCCGTCACCGTCCGGGAGACGGATCTCCGTCGGGTTCGGGTTCGGGTGGAAGTCCAGCGGCGAGCCCAGGCGGACCGGGCCCGAGGCCTGGAAGGACCAGCCGTAACCGGAGACGGTGTCGGAGGTGTCCAGGCTGTTGTAGGCCATCCGGAAGAACGTGTTCAGACCACGGCCGGGGTTGTTGATCGCGTTGTACGACCAGACCACGTTGCCGGAGGCCATGTTGTTCATCATGCTGGCGCCGGCGCCGGTGTTCTTGCCGGTGTAGCCGTAGAACTTCTCCAGGCCGAGGCTGTTGGAGGTGGGGTCCTCCACGGCGACGTTCTGGGTCAGGCCCGGGATGCCGGAGGTGCCGGAGGTCCAGGTGCCGGTGGTCTTGTTGTAGACGTCCCAGGTCAGGACGTAGTCGGTGCGCTTGTTGCCGTTGTCCGAGTTGATCGGCGTCTTGATCTGCGCCTGCAGACCGACCGAGCCGCCCGGGGCGACGTTGGACGGCAGCGCCGTCTGGACCTGGTTGCCGCCGGTGGTGACGTCCGTGCCGTCGGGCAGGGCCCACTTGTACGTCAGCACGTTGTCGGCCGACGTCCACGTCGAGGCGGTGGTGTTGGTCAGGGTGAAGTCGACCGTGTAGTCGCTGTTCGGCGTCATACGGGCCGGGGTCTGCGGCGCGTAGTACGTCGAGTCCGTGGTCGAGTCGATGTACGTGACCACGATCCTGGGCGCGAGCCGCGGCTCGGTGCCCTCGGACGACAGGAACAGGGTGCGCTCCTGGGAGGCGGCCTCGTCGGCCATCTTCAGGACGACGCCCTTCTGGGAGGCCGGGGTGGTCACCCAGGACTGCGCCAGCGAGGTGACGTTCCAGTCGTGGCGGGACGGGTCGTTGGTCATCGCGCCGGTGTCGGCCGTCACCGCGCCGAAGTCGCCGCCCTGGGTGGTCCAGTTGGTGGCGCTGTCGGCCTTGACCCAGGTGGCGGTGGCTTCGTCGAAGTCACGCGTCAGCGGCCGCAGCTCATAGAGCGCGCCGGTGGTGTCCTGGGCGGTCTGCGTGGACCACAGGCGCACGTTGGCGTCCAGGACCCGGGCGGTGGTGGGGATGCCGAGGGCCGGGAACTTCAGCAGGGCGCGGGTGTCGCCGTAGGTGGCGGAGTTGTTTCCGACCGACAGCCAGTTCTTCGGGCCGGAGTCGTCGATGGTGTCGTGCGGCGTGGTGGTCTGCGTCGAGGACAGGGTGGTGTCCTGCGTCGCGTTGAGCACCTTGGTCGTGCGGCCGGCCTTGGGCAGGCGGACGAGCTGGGTGGGGGCGGCGACGACCTGCCCGTCCTTCGTCTTGACCGCGACCATGTAGTAGTACGCGCGGCCGTAGGGGTCGGGGTCGTCGGCCTTCGTCGGCGTCGCGGAGGTGTCCGTGAACGACGTCGTGCCCGGCGCAACGGGGGCCACGAGGGTGGCGGCCGAGGGGGTGAAGGTCTGGTTGACCGAGCGGTGGACCTGGTACTCGACGATGTCGTCGCCGGTGGCGACCGGGTCCTTGTCCTGGTACGCGGACCAGTTCAGCTCGGCGCCGGTGTCGTGGATCGTGGTCGGGGCGGAAAGGTCGACGCCCTGACGGCCGAACGTGAGGACCAGGCGCGGGTAGTTGGCGGTCTCGCCGCCGTACCCGAACTCCGAACCCTCGTACCGCGGACCGCCCTTGGGGCCGTTCGCGGTCTCGTCACCGGCCTTGATCACGAAACCGTTGTTGACGTTCGTGCCGTCGATCCAGGACTGCACGGTCTTGGTGACGGGGAAGGAGTGCCAGGTGTTCAGCTCACCGGCCTGCTTGGTGACCACACCGCCCTTGGTGAACCGTACGGCGTCGGCGATGACGGACGTGGCCGTCGACGCCGGACCGTCACCGAGGACGATCTTGCCGAGGGTGCCGGCCTTGAACGGGTGGCTGCCCAGGGTCTTCCACACGCCGGCGGTACCGGCCTGCTGGTTGACCGTGTAGGCCTTGGTGCCGCCGTCGTAGGTGACGGTGAACGGAGCGTTGGTGGCACGGTCGGACGCCGGGACGTAGTGCGTCTCGACCTGGTACGTACCGTCCTCGGGAAGACTCGGCTGCCAGGTGTACGTGTCACCCGCGACCGAATCCTTGTTGTACATGTACGTCTGGTTCACCGCGTACTGCGTGTACGCCGTGTTCCCCGACGCCGGCCACGGACCCACCGCAGCCGTACGACCCGCCTCCCCGTTGTCCACGACGACGGCGGTGCCGGACAGCTCACCGGTGATCGCGTTGGCGTTGTTCCAGGTCGCCCCGGACTCCGTCCACGCCTGCGTCGCCCGGTGCGCCTCCAGCTGCACCTCGGTGTCACCCGTGGTGTGCGTCTGGTCGAAGTACAGCCGCAGATCGGCCGAATCCAGCTTGGTGCCGGCCGGGATGCTGGAGACCGGGAACCGGATCAGCGCACGCGAGATACCCGTGGAGGTGTTGCCGACCGACAGACGCCAGTTGTCGTCGTAGTTCGTCGCCGCACCGTCCGACGAGATCATCACGTCCTGCGCCGTCGTCGGCGTCGGAGCGATCGAGATCGTCGGGTCGATCGTGACCGGGTACTGCCGCTCGGGCGCGGACAGCCACTTCGCGTCCGGCGTGACCGACAGCTCCCAGCCCTTGCCGGCCTTCTTCAGCGTCTGCTGCACGGCCGGGCTGTAGGCCGAACCGTACGCAGCCTTCGCGTCCTTCTTCGCATCCGTCATGAACGCCGCCGGGATGACCAGGACCGGGTCCGCGCCCTCACCGAAGAAGGAGATCGAGCCGTCCTTGTTCGCCTTCGGCGTCAGACCACCCGCGTCCAGGGTGAACGTGAAGGACACCGGACCGGACGGCTTCGCGCCCAGAACGATGTTCTCCTTCACCCGCCCCGGACCCACCACGTACGACAGATCCGCACCGGACACCGCGTCCTTGTACGAGACCGTGTCGCCCTTGGCCACCGGCACGAGCTTCCCCGCACCCTTGAGGCCGAGGGTCACCGTGTGCCCCTCGGCCTGGAAACGCAGCAGGCGCTCCGCGTCCGAACCGAACCAACTGCTCGCCGCGTTCGTCGTGTTGGCGAACGCGAAGCCGTTGGCCGCGGACGGGACGACCGTCGGGTCGATGTCCTTCCAGGACTTCCCCGCCCGGTAGCCGGTCGGCACCGCCGAGACCTCGGCCTGCACGCGGCCGTCGGACAGCTGCCAGTAACGGGCGTTCGCCGTCCGCTTCCCGGTCAGCTCCGCGACACGCTTCGGCTTCGGAGCCGCCTTGCCCTTCGGCAGCTTCTCCCGCCGCACCGGAGACCCGGCGGTCGCCGACGCCTCGGACGCGCGCGCCGCGTCCTCGTTCTCGTCGTCCGAGAACCAGCCGGCGATCGTGTCGAAGGCGCCCTTGTCGTCGCTCGCCGCCGGAGACTGCGGGGCTCCGTAGGCGACCTGCGGCAATAGCGTTCCTGCTATCGCCGACACGACAAGACAGGAGAGGTATCTCCTGTAGGGAACTTTCACCTCAATACCTTTCGGCATCGGCGCACCCGCATCACTCCACGCGAAATGGGTACGCCGAACGAGCCGGTGCGGAGGTTTCCGCCCGGCTTGGCGCAATGTGGAGTGAACGCACGGAAGTTGAGAACCACGAGGTCACGGGCATTGCAGCGGGCTTTCTAACCACTGCTGCGAGGCCCGGTCAACCCCCGCGACATAAAGGGACATTAAGCTGCCGAACGGGGAGTGGTTCGCCCGATTCTTCCGCTCGCTCGCACGTGACACAGGGCGTGGTGTATAACCACCCGGTTCATCTGCCAACCGATCGAAAGCCGGCTCTCTCATGTCGTCCAATGAACTTGCGGAAAGCGCAGTGCGGGAGGAGCACGAGCCCGAGAGCACGGGCGGCCCGGCGCGCCGGCGGGGGCTGCTGATCGCGGGCGTCGCCCTGCTCGCCTGCCTCGGGCTCGTCGGCTACGGCGTCCTCGACACCGAGGAGCAGTCGAAGTCGGGCGCGGTGCCGACGGGCGAGGTGACATACGAGGTCACGGGCACGGGGACGGCCGAGATCTCGTACCTGGCCGGCGGCGAGGGCGGTGCGACGGTGGTCGAGAAGGACGTCAGGCTTCCCTGGACCAAGTCGGTCGAGGCACCCGTCGGCAAGGCGCCGGCCGTCGCCATCGTCCTGGACGCCAAGGGCGGGCAGGCGTCGTGCGCGCTCACGATCCGCAAGAAGCACATCCAGCGCGCCACGGCGACGGGCGCATTCGGACGCGCCACGTGCACGGGAGAGGCCCAGGCACAGCAGGGCTGATTCTCGGCGCACAGCCCGATTTCCGGCGTCGATCGACCCGAGGATGGGCCCCTTCGGCTTGCGTCCCCCGGAATTCGTTTCCTGGCTTTCTTGCACGTACTCGGCCCGCCCGCGCCGAGTACGTGAGTAGGGGCATCAATGTGGGTTGAGTACGTCCTCGGATGTCCGCGGTCGACGGCGGTGATGGGGTGGGGGCATGAGTACGGACGACAGCAGCCCGCGCCCGGCCTTCCACCCGACGTGGTGGAAGGCGCCCCTCGTCGCCACCCTGCCGGGACTCCCCCTTCTGGTCGGGGAGTTCGCCCTCTTCTGGACCGAGGGCTATACCAGCGGCTTCGAGACCATGCTCGTCATGGCCGCGGTCCTGCTGGCGCTCTCATGGGTCCTGCCGCACCGCATGTCCCTGCGGATCCCGCGCCTCCTGGCGGCCGGCACGGCCCTCGCGGTGGCCGTGCTGCCGCTGATGCTCGCGGTGCTGATGGGCCTGGCCATGGCCTCGGGCTGACGCCTACCGCCGGGGCCGGCCCACGACGAGTGCTTCCAGGGCGTCGGCGCTCGCCGGGGCGAGACGGTAGATCCCGTGCACGCTCGCGGCGTACCTCGGCTCACCGTCGACGACGTGCTTGATCCGGCGTTCGCTCCGCCGTGACCGGTACGTGAGCGTGGAGAGGACGTCGCCGGGGACGGCCGTGCCGAAGTCCAGGGGCGTCCCGGGCGGCCCGACCAGGACCTCGCTGACGCAGCCCGCCTTGAGCGGCTTCCAGTGGACCAGACGGAGGTGGTCCTCCGTCTCCAGGTGCTCGCCGACGGTCTCGTACTCCAGCAGGCGGGCGACCTCCATGGACCCGAGCACCCACATCCGCCTGCGGAAGACCCGTACGGGGTACACACGGTCCCCGGGCTGAACGCCGGCGCGCACGAAGCTCGGCAGCGACTGGTGCCGGCCACCGAAGCTGCCCCGTCGGCTCGTCACCGGCCACCGGCGCCGGGCCCGTCCACGGCACGCTCACCGAGGCCGAGTTGCCGCTGACGGTCAGGGTCCGGTCGAAGACCGTCACCGCGCCGCCGCCGACCTCGGGGGTGTCAACACCTCGCGCAGGCCTCGTGAAACACCTCGGACACCGCACCGTCAGCCCCGCCGGACCGCCCCGAGCTGGGCCCGGTGCAGGTCCGGGGCGGTGAATCGCTGCGCCACCGTGCGCAGGACGCGGGCCATCGCCTGGGCCGGCGGGGTGGCGGGGCGTGCCGCTGCGCGTGCGAGGAGGATGCGGCGGGTGGGAGCCGGGACGTCGGAGGCGAACGGCAGGAGCCGCACGTCGCTGCGTCGGCTGGTCAGGGCCAGCCGGGGTGCGAGCGCGATGCCGAGACCGGCGGCGACCATGGCCTGCGCCTCCTGGTAGTCGTGCGACGAGTAGGCGATGCGCGGCTCGAATCCCGCCTGGCGGCAGCTGCGGCGCAGGACGTCGGCGACGGGATGGTTGTCGGCGCGGATGATCCACTCCTGGTCGGCGAGATCGCCGAGGCGCACGGCGGGACGTGCGCGCAGGGCCGAGTCGGCGGGGACGACCAGCACCGTGGGGTCGTCAAGGAGGTGGGTGACGGCGAGCGCCGGATCGTCGAGGCGGTTCCACTCGTAGTCCCAGAGCAGCCCCTGCTCCACCTCGCCGGTGTGCAGCATCTCCCGGAGCTCCGCGAGGACACCGGCGCGTACCTCGATACGGATGCCGGCGTGGCGGCGTCGGAAGCGCGTGAGCGCCAGCGGAAGCAGGGACGCGCTCGCCGTGGGGAAGGAACCGAGCCGCAGGGTGCCCTGGTCGAGGGCGGTGAAGGAGTCCAGGTCGGCCTGGGCGGCACGGAGTTCCCGGCGGATGGCCTGACCGCGTTCGGCCAGCGCGGCACCCGCCGGGGTGGGCCGGATACCGCGGGGCAGCCTCTCGATGAGGGGCTGCCCGGCCTCCTGCTCCAGCAGGGACATCTGCTGGGAGGCGGCGGAGGTGGTCATGCCGAGGGCTTCCGCCGCGGCAGTGAGTGAACCGCGTTCGGTGGCCTCGGTGAGCAGCAGCAGACGGCGCACGTTGAGCATGCCGTCGACTTTAGCTGAGCTAAACCCAGGTGAAGCAAACCGCGATTGTTCCGAAGTCATGGCTCTGCGAAGGTCTCCGCAATCGCCGAGCGGTTCACCGGCTCGCAACACGCCCGTAACCGCTGCCCCGGCCCTTTCCCCTCCCCTTCGTGATCCAGGAAGAGCCTCAGACGTGCACATTCCCGCGACCCTGGTGCGTGGCGGCACAAGCAAGTGCTGGCTGTTCAACCAGGTCGAAGTCCCTGCCGACCGTGGCGACCTCGAACGGCTGCTGGTCGCCGCATACGGCGCCACCGACCCCGTGGAGCTGGACGGGGTGGGCGGGGCGACTCCCACCACCTCGAAAGCGGCCGTGGTCAGCGCCTCGCCCGAGCCCGGCGTCGACATCGACTACCTGTTCGCTCAAGTCGGCATCGGGACGGGCTCGGTGGAGTGGACGAGCAACTGCGGCAACTGCGCCACCGGCGTCGCCCTGTACGCGGTGACCAAAGGAATGGTTCCGGTCACCGGCGACCTGACGCGCGTGGTGATGCGCAACACCAACACCGGCGCGGTCCTCGAAGGGATCGTCGACACCGCCGGCGGCGTGGTGCACCACTTCGGCAGCCAGACGGTGCCCGGCACCCGTGCCGGCGGGGTCGCGGTCGGCCTCACGTTCCGCGACCCGGCCGGCTCGCTGCTCCCCACCGGCCGGGCCGTCCAGGACCTGCGGGTCGGCTCCGCCGAGCCGGTACGCGTGAGCATGGTGACCGCAGGAGCTCCGGTCGTCCTCGTCGACGCCGCCGGCGCCGGGCGTACCGGTGCCGAGTCACTGGAGCGGATGAGCGCGGACGTCCCCTGGCTGCGCACGGTCCGGCATGCCGCCGCACCCCTGATGGGGCTGCTCAAGCCGGGCGAGGAACCGGGTGACGCGGTGCCCAAGGTGGGCCTGGTCGGCCCGCCGGTGCCGTACACCACCACCCTCGGTGAACCGATCGGTGCCGAGGACTACGACGTGTCGGTGCGCATGCTCAGCATGAACGCCCCGCACCCCGCGATCGGTCTGACCTCTGCCGTCGCCGTCGCGGCGGCCGGACTCGTCGAGGGATCCGTGGTCTCCCGGGCCACGGGCGGCCCGGCCGACGAGTGGTTGCGCCTCGGCACGCCCGCCGGCGTCGTCGCGGTCCGCTGCACCGACGTGAGGAACGGCCTGCCGCACCGGGTCACCGTGCAGCGCGCGGCCCGTCTGCTCGCCGACGCCCGCATCTACGTACCGGAAGCAGGCAGCCCGCAAGCCGCCTGAGCCGCGACGAACATCACCTCGGTCACGCCGGTTCCCCGCCGTCCGCACCGGGATACCCTCGCGCCCCCGGGGCGCGCCACCCCGTCCCCACCGCACCAAGGACAAAGATGTCTGCTGAAGTGATCTCCATAGGCGCCCTGCTGGTGATGTTCGTGCTCGGTACCGTGCTGCCGATCAACCTGGGCATCCTCGCCTTCGTCGCCACCTTCGCCGTCGGCACCGCTTCGCTCGGGCTCACCGAGGCCGAGATCTTCGACGGGTTCCCGGCCAAGGTCTTCGTCACCATCGTCGGAGTCACCTATCTGTTCTCCGTCGCCCGCCGAAACGGCACCATCGACTGGCTCGTCGCGGCCGGGGTGAGGCTGGTACGCGGCAAGGTCCAGCTCATCCCCTGGGTGCTGTTCCTGGTGGCCGCCCTGCTGACGGCGTTCGGCACGTTCACCCCGGCCGCGGTCGCGATCCTCGCGCCGATCGGCATGAACTTCGCCTACCGCTACAAGCTCAACCCGCTGGTCGTCGGCATGATGGTGATCAGCGGCGGGCACGCGGGCGCGTTCTCCCCGCTGGCCGTCTCCGGTGCGCTGGTCCTCGGCCTCGTCGACAAGACCGACGTGCAGGTCTCCGCGGTGGCGCTGTTCAGCGCCAGCTTCCTGATCAACCTGGTGCTCTCGATCCTCACCTACGTCCTGCTCGCCAAGCGTCCCGCCCCGCTGGTCGAGGGCGCCGCTGAGGCAGCGGCCGACGAGGACCTCGCCGTCTCCGGCAGGCTCGACTGGAGGCAGTGGCTCACCCTCGCCTCTCTGGTGGCCCTCGTCGTCGGCGCGCTCGGCTTCCACCTGGAGATCGGCTTCCTCGCGCTGGCCGCCGGCGCGCTGCTGGCCCTGGTGGACATGAAGCGCCAGGAGAAGGCCGTCGACGGCGTCAGCTGGTCCACCCTGCTCCTGGTCGCGGGCATGATGACGTACATCACGATGCTGGAGAAGGCCGGTGTCATCGAGAAGATCTCCGAGCACGCCGCCAAGCTGGGCGCCCCGCTCGTCGTCGCCCTGCTGCTGTGCTTCACCGTGGCCATCACCTCCGCCTTCGCCTCCTCCACCGCGATCCTCACGGCGATCATCCCCATCGCCGTACCGCTGCTGCTCTCCAGCCACCTCAGCGGCGCCGGGCTGATCGCCGCGCTCGCCGTCTCCACGACGATCGTCGACACCTCCCCCTTCTCGACCAACGGAGCGCTCGTCCTCAGCAACGCCCGTGGGGTGGACTCCCGCCGCTTCTACCGCCAGGTGATCGGCTACACGGGCGGAATCGTCGCCCTCGGCCCCGCCGTCGCCTGGGGCGCCCTGGTCCTGCCCTGGTCCTAGCGCGAGGACCGACGGCGGACACGAAAAACGGCTGCGGCCCCTGGATCCGATCCATCCGGTCCAGGGGCCGCAGCCGTACGCACGCTGTGCAGCATCCGGGTGACCTCGGCGTGTCGTTCCCACGCCGTACGTCATCCCGGGTGCACCGTGGATGCGGTCAGCGGAAGGCGAAACCTTCCTGCCTCCACGATGCGGTGGTGGGGCGGGTGGGACTCGAACCCACGGCCGACGGATTATGAGTCCGCTGCTCTAACCGGCTGAGCTACCGCCCCGTACGGTGAGGCGCGTACATGTGTGCGCGCCGTCTGCCGCAGCATAGCCGCTCATACGATCTCCTGCTCCGGATGATCGGCTCTGCTCGACCATGAAGACCGCACCGCGCCCCACATGGTTCCCGTAGACACGAAAAAGGACCCCGAAGGGTCCTCTTCCGTCTTGCTCCCCCGGCTGGACTCGAACCAGCAACCCTCCGGTTAACAGCCGAATGCTCTGCCAATTGAGCTACAGGGGATCGCGCTCCCCCGACTGGACTCGAACCAGTAACCTGCCGGTTAACAGCCGGCTGCTCTGCCAATTGAGCTACAGGGGATTGCTGCGTTGCACCGATCGGATCCACCTCGGGCCTTCCCGGGCGGCGGCCGCTCGCTGCGAGACATACATTAGCGCAAGCAGGGGGGTGCTCCGCCAATCGGTATCCCCAGGGCCTCCAGGGAAGGATCGCAGCCGTGCGGTACAAGCTGACGTTCGTCGTGGGACTCGCCCTCGGTTACGTGATCGGCACGCGGGCCGGTCGCGAGCGGTACGAACAGATGAAGAAGTCCGCGAAGGACTTCGCCCAGAACCCCGCCGTGCGGAACGCCACCGAGTCGGCCGCCCAGACCGGGCGCCAGGCCGCGGGCAAGGCCCTGCACGCCGTCGGCGACAGGCTGCCGCACTCCGTGACCGACCGGGTCCACGCCGTGCGCGAGCGCAGCCGCGGCAACGGCAAGGTCGAGGAAGAGGAGTGGGGCACCAGCAACACCTGAACCCGTCGAGTGCGGCAGAATCATGTTCCATGGGGATAGTCGCCGGACTGGACAGCTCTGCGGAGTTCACACGCATCGTCGTCTGTGACACGGACACGGGTGCCGTACTGCGGCAGGGGTACGCCGCCCATCCCGGCGAACCCAAGGCCGTCGACGTCGATCCGCAGACCTGGCTGCTCTCGCTCGGGGAGGCCGCCACCGGCGGGCTCCTGGAAGGCGTGGAGGCCATCGGCGTCTCCGCACAGCAGCACGGACTCGTGCCGCTCGACGCGCAGGGCGGCCTGGTGCGGCCCGCGCTCGTCCGCAACGACAAGCGGGCGCAGGTCGCCGCCGCCGACCTCGTCGAGTCCCTGGGCGGCCGGCAGGCCTGGGCCGAGGCCGTCGGCAGCGTGCCCGGCGCCGGACAGGCCGTCGCCAAGCTGCGCTGGCTGGCCCGTACGGAGCCCGAGAACGCGCAGCGCGTCGCCATGGTTCTGCAGCCCCACGACTGGCTCGTGTGGCAGCTGCTCGGCCGGCCCGCCCGTCGCACCACCGACCGCGGCGCCGCCTCCGGCACCGGCTACTGGTCCGTCGCGTCCGGTACGTACCGGCCCGATCTGGTCGAGCTGGCCCTCGGCCACCAGGCCGTGCTGCCCGAGGTCCTCGGGCCCTCCGAAGCCGCCGGCATCACCCCCGAGGGCCTCCTCGTCTCCGCCGGCACCGGCGAGACGATGGCCGCCGCGCTCGGCCTCGGGCTCGGCCCCGGCGACGCGGTGGTCTCGCTCGGCGCCTCCGGCTCCGTGATGGCCGTCCACCACCAGGCCCTCGCCGACCCGAGCGGCATGATCACCTCCTTCGCCGACGCCACCGGGATGTACCTGCCGGTCGTCTCCACCTCCAATGCCGTACGGGCGCTGCGCGGCACCGCCGAGATGCTCGGCGTGGAGTCGCTCGAGGAGCTGTCGGCCCTCGCGCTGAAGTCGACGCCCGGCGCCTCCGGGCTCGTCCTGCTGCCCTATCTGGAGGGCGAGCGGACCCCGAACCTGCCGCACACCGCCGGCACGCTCAGCGGGCTGCGGCGCGAATCGATGAAGCCCGAGCACCTGGCGCGGGCGGCGTTCGAGGGCATGCTGTGCGGGCTCACGGACGCCATGGACGTGCTGCGCGGGCGGGGCGTGGAGGTACGGCGGGTCTTCCTGCTGGGCGCGGCCGCCGCCCTGCCGGCGGTGCAGGCCCTCGCGCCGGCGGTCTTCGGCGCCCAGGTCGTCGTCCCCCAGCCGGCCGACTACGCGGCGCTCGGCGCGGCCCGGCAGGCCGCCTGGGCGCTCGGGGTCGCCCGGGGCACGCTCTCGCCGTCCGCTCCCCCGGCCTGGCAGGGCGCGGTCGCGCAGATCCTGGAGCCCGGCGAGGAGCTGTCGGTCGGTCAGGCCGTGCGGCAGCAGTACGTGGCGACGCGGGACCAGATCCACCCGGGGGCGTTCGGCGCCTGAGGGTCGCACCCGAATTCGTAAAGTCTGGCCCAGGGCTACGCCCGCGCCCGCAAACCGAGTCGTAACGCTCCGGGGGTGCGGGCGATAGTAGGAGCCGTGCTCATAAGACTTCTCCGAACCCACCTGCGGCCCTATCGAAAACCCATCGCCCTGCTCGTGCTGCTGCAGTTCCTGCAGACCTGCGCGAGCCTCTACCTGCCCACCCTGAACGCCGACATCATCGACAACGGTGTCGTCAACGGGGACACCGGCTACATCCTGCGCTTCGGCGCCCTGATGGTCGGCGTCTCCGTCGTCCAGGTCGTCTGCAACATCGGGGCCGTGTACTACGGCGCGCGCACCGCCTCCGCGCTCGGCCGTGACGTGCGCGGCGCGGTCTTCGACCGGGTGCAGTCCTTCTCCGCGCGGGAGCTCGGCCACTTCGGCGCGCCCTCGCTGATCACCCGTACGACCAATGACGTCCAGCAGGTGCAGATGCTGGTCCTGATGGCGTTCACCCTGATGGTCTCCGCCCCCATCATGTGTGTCGGCGGCATCGTGATGGCCCTCGGCCAGGACGTCCCCCTGTCGGGCGTGCTGCTCGCGGTGGTGCCGGTCCTCGGCGTCGCCGTCTCGCTGATCGTGCGGAAGATGCGGCCGCTCTTCCGGACCATGCAGGAGCGGCTCGACACCGTGAACCGGGTGCTGCGCGAGCAGATCACCGGCAACCGGGTCATCCGCGCCTTCGTGAGGGACGGGTACGAGGAGGAGCGCTTCCGCGGCGCCAACGGCGAGCTGACCGACGTGTCGCTGGCGACCGGCCGGCTGATGGCGCTGATGTTCCCGACCGTGATGACCGTGGTGAACGTGTCCAGCGTGGCCGTGGTCTGGTTCGGCGCGCACCGCATCGACAGCGGCGGGATGGAGATCGGCGCGCTGACCGCCTTCCTCGCCTATCTGATGCAGATCGTGATGGCCGTCATGATGGCCACCTTCATGTTCATGATGGTGCCGCGCGCCGAGGTCTGCGCCGAGCGCATCGAGGAGGTCCTCGGGACCGAGACGAGCGTCGTGCCGCCGGCCGAGCCCGTGACCAAGCTGCTGCGGCGCGGGCACCTGGAGGTCAGGAACGCGGACTTCCGGTACCCGGGCGCGGAGGAGTCGGTCCTCAAGGACGTGGCGCTCGTGGCCCGGCCCGGTGAGACGACCGCGATCATCGGTTCGACGGGCAGCGGCAAGTCGACGCTGCTCGGTCTCGTGCCCCGGCTCTTCGACGCCACCGGCGGAGAGGTGCTGGTCGACGGCGTGGACGTGCGCCAGCTCGACCCGAAGCTGATGGCGAGGACCGTGGGGCTCGTCCCGCAGAAGCCGTACCTGTTCTCCGGGACGGTGGCGACGAACCTGCGGTACGGGAAGCCGGACGCGACCGACGCGGAGCTCTGGCACGCCCTGGAGGTCGCCCAGGCCAAGGACTTCGTGTCCAAGCTGGAGGGCGGTCTGAACGCCCCGATCGCGCAGGGCGGCACCAATGTGTCCGGCGGGCAGCGGCAGCGGCTCGCCATCGCGCGGACGCTCGTGCAGCGGCCGGAGATCTACCTCTTCGACGACTCCTTCTCCGCGCTCGACTACGAGACGGACGCTCTGCTCCGGGCCGCGCTCGCCGAGGAGACGGCGGACTCGACCGTGGTGATCGTCGCCCAGCGCGTGTCGACCATCCGCGAGGCCGACCGGATCGTGGTCCTCGACGAGGGCCGTGTGGTGGGCACCGGACGGCACCGGGAGCTGATGGCGGAGAACGAGACGTACCGGGAGATCGTGCTCTCCCAGCTGACCGAGGCGGAGGCAGCCTGATGGCCGGTCCTGGCGGACGCATGATGATGGGCCAGTCCGGTGAGCGGTCCATGGACTTCAAGGGCTCGGGCAAGCGGCTGCTCAGGCAGCTGGCGCCCGAGCGCGGCGCGCTCTGGGTGATGCTGGCCGCCGGCGTGCTGTCGGTGGCGGCCTCCGTGGTCGGGCCGAAGATCCTCGGCAAGGCGACGGACCTGATCTTCGCGGGCGTCGTCGGTCGGAACATGCCCGAGGGCGCCACCAAGGCGCAGGCCCTGGAGAAGCTCCGGGAGAGCGGCGACGGCGGCATGGCCGACATGCTGTCCGGGGTCGACTTCACCCCCGGCCAGGGCATCGACTTCGGCGCGGTCGGCGAGGTCCTGCTGTGGGTCCTCGCGATCTACGTCGGCGCGGGCCTGCTGATGCTGGTCTCCACCCGCATGTCGATCAAGGTGATCAACCGGACCGTCTACCGGATGCGGGAGGACGTCCAGACGAAGCTGGCGCGGCTCCCCCTGTCGTACTTCGACAAGGCGAAGCGCGGCGAGGTGCTGTCGCGGGCGACCAACGACATCGACAACATCTCGCAGACCCTCCAGCAGTCGATGGGCCAGCTGATCAACTCGCTGCTCACGATCGTCGGCGTGCTCGCGATGATGTTCTGGATCTCGCCGCTGCTCGCCCTGGTGGCGCTCGTGACGGTGCCGGTGTCGGTGTTCGTCGCGGCGAAGATCGGCAAGCGCTCGCAGCCGCACTTCGTGCAGCAGTGGAAGTCGACGGGGGCGCTCAACGCGCACGTGGAGGAGATGTACACCGGGCACGGCCTGGTGAAGGTCTTCGGCCGGCAGGAGGAGTCCGCGCAGGACTTCCGCGAGCAGAACGAGGCGCTGTACGAGGCCGGGTTCAAGGCGCAGTTCAACAGCGGTGTGATGCAGCCGGTGATGTTCTTCGTCTCGAACATCAACTACGTCCTGGTGGCCGTCGTCGGCGGTCTGCGGGTGGCGACCGGCAGCCTGTCCATCGGTGACGTGCAGGCCTTCATCCAGTACTCGCGCCAGTTCTCGATGCCGCTGACGCAGGTCGCGTCGATGGCGAACCTGGTGCAGTCCGGTGTCGCCTCGGCGGAGCGGATCTTCGAGCTGCTCGACGCGGAGGAGCAGGAGCCGGACTCGCCGACCGGCGAGAAGCCGCTCGACCTCAAGGGCAAGGTGGCCCTGGAGGGCGTCTCCTTCCGTTACGAGGAGGACAAGCCGCTCATCGAGGACCTGTCCCTCACGGTGGACCCGGGCCAGACGGTCGCGATCGTCGGCCCGACCGGCGCCGGCAAGACGACCCTGGTGAACCTGCTGATGCGGTTCTACGAGGTGACGGGCGGCCGGATCACCCTGGACGGGGTCGACGTCGCGAAGATGTCCCGCGAGGAGCTGCGCAAGGGCATCGGCATGGTCCTGCAGGACACCTGGCTCTTCGGCGGCACGATCGCGGACAACATCGCGTACGGCGCCACGCGCACGGTGACCCGCGCCGAGGTCGAGGAGGCGGCGCGCGCCGCGCACGCCGACCGCTTCATCCGGACCCTGCCGGAGGGATACGACACGGTCATCGAGGACGACGGGGCGGGCGTCAGCGCGGGCGAGAAGCAGCTGATCACCATCGCGCGGGCCTTCCTGTCCGACCCGGTGATCCTCGTCCTGGACGAGGCGACCAGCTCGGTCGACACCCGTACCGAGGTCCTCATCCAGAAGGCGATGGCGCGCCTGGCCCACGGCCGGACGAGCTTCGTCATCGCGCACCGGCTCTCCACGATCCGGGACGCGGACGTGATCCTGGTGATGGAGAACGGCTCGATCGTCGAACAGGGCACGCACGAGGAGCTGTTGTCGTCCGGCGGGGCCTACGCCCGGCTGTACGCGGCGCAGTTCGCGCAGGCGGTCGCCGAGGTCGACTAGTCGAGGTAGCCGCGCAGCTGGTCGGCGTAGGCGTGGTCCCGCAGCTTGTTGAGGGTCTTGGACTCGATCTGGCGGATGCGTTCGCGCGTCACGCCGAAGATGCGTCCTATCTCCTCCAGGGTGCGGGGCCTTCCGTCGTCGAGGCCGTAGCGGAGCTGGACGACCTTCCGTTCGCGCTCGCCGAGGGTGGACAGGACGTCCTCCAGGTGGCGGCGGAGCAGCAGGAAGGCGGCGGACTCGACGGGTGAGGCGGCGTCGCCGTCCTCGATGAGGTCGCCGAGGGCGACGTCCTCCTCCTCGCCGACGGGCGCGTGCAGGGAGACGGGCTCCTGGGCGAGGCGGAGGACCTCGCCGACCCGCTCGGGGGCCAGGTCCAGCTGGGCGGCGACCTCTTCGGCGGTGGGTTCGTAGCCGCGTTCCTGGAGCATCCGGCGCTGGACGCGGATGACCCGGTTGATGAGTTCGACGACGTGCACGGGGACGCGGATGGTCCGGGCCTGGTCGGCGAGGGCCCGGGACATCGCCTGGCGGATCCACCAGGTGGCGTACGTGGAGAACTTGTAGCCGCGCGCGTAGTCGAACTTCTCGACGGCCCTGATGAGGCCAAGGTTTCCCTCCTGGACGAGGTCGAGCATGGTGAGGCCGCGGCCGACGTACCGTTTGGCGACGGAGACGACGAGGCGGAGGTTGGCCTCGATGAGCCTGCGCTTGGCGATCCGGCCGAGGACGACGAGCCGGTCGAGATCGCCGGCCAACCGGCTGTCCAGGTCGGGGGTGTTGGCGAGTTTCTCCTCGGCGAAGAGCCCGGCCTCGACGCGGCGGGCGAGTTCGACCTCCTCCTCCGCGCTGAGCAGCGGGATGCGGCCGATCTCGCGGAGGTACTGGCGGAAGAGGTCGGCCGAGGGGCCGTTGCCGCCGAGGTCGGTCCGGCGCCGCTGGACCGGTATCTCGGGGAGTTCGGTCTGCTCGTCCGGTTCGGTGGTCTGGATCTCGGTCTGCACGGCGGGCGACCTCCAGGGTGGGGCGGAACGGCACCGTCACCCAGTGTGGGGTACGACACATCGCCGCCACGAGGGGCGTGCGGTGACTTTTTGAGTCCGTTCCGTGACCGACGGTCAGAGCGCGGCGGCGCCGTTGTTCCGGAGGGACTGCCCGTACTGGGTGAGCACCCACAGCTCGTTCTGCACGGCGGCGAGCTGCTCGGGGTCGCCGTTCGGGCCGAGCCGGGCCAGGGTGCCCTGGACGTCGCGGATGCGGCGGTCGACGGCGCGGAGCCGTACGGTGACGAGCTGGTCGCCGGCGTAGGCCTCGTCGACGGTCTTGGCGAAGATCGTCTCGACGGCGAGTTCGGTGACGAGGGCCCGGACCGAGTCGTTGGGGGCGGCCTCGCGGACGGCGTCCAGGTAGTCGGAGGGGGCGCCGGTGGCGCCGCCCGCGTCCATGACGCACTGCCGGACCGCCGCGTACGGCGGGGCGGTGAACTCGTCGACCCCGTACGCGTCGAAGGCCGGGGAGACCAGCTCGGGACGCTGGAGGGCGAGCTTGAGGAGCTCCCGCTCGGTGCGGTGGGCGGGGCTGCGCAGATTGAGCGCGGGGCCGGAGGGGGCGGCGGCCGGGGCGGGGGTGTCGTACGTCCGCTGGGGCTGCTGCTGCCGGCCGGGGCCCCGCTCGCCGCCCTGCCGCTGCCAGCGGGCGATCTGGGCGACGCGCCGGACCACGAACTGGGTGTCGAGGATGCCGAGCATGCCGGCGAGCTGGACGGCGACCTCGTGCTG
Source organism: Streptomyces sp. NPDC002825 (assembly GCF_040295385.1). Classification (NCBI taxonomy): domain Bacteria; kingdom Bacillati; phylum Actinomycetota; class Actinomycetes; order Kitasatosporales; family Streptomycetaceae; genus Streptomyces; species Streptomyces sp. NPDC002825. The sequence continues at coordinate 313,384 of NZ_JBEOVH010000007.1, read as the reverse complement.
CGAGGCGACGTTCTTGATCTTCGCGACGATCGGCGCGGCCTCGTCGAGCGCGGCCGCGCGACCGGCCGGGGTCTCCAGGTCGTAGCGCGTGACGATCTGGCGGAGGGCGAACTCGAAGAGCGGGGTGCGGGGCTGGACGAGCTCGGCGACGGCCTCGTCGCCCTTGGCGAGGCGGAGTTCGCAGGGGTCCATGCCGTCGGGGGCGATCGCGATGTACGTCTCGGCTGCGAACTTCTGGTCGTCCTCGAAGGCGCGCAGCGCGGCCTTCTGGCCGGCGGCGTCGCCGTCGAAGGTGAAGATGACGCGGGCCGAGCCGTTGTCCATGAGGAGCCGGCGGAGGATCTTGATGTGGTCGCCGCCGAAGGCGGTGCCGCAGGTGGCGATGGCGGTGGTGACGCCGGCGAGGTGGCAGGCCATGACGTCGGTGTAGCCCTCGACGACGACGGCGCGGCTGACCTTGGCGATGTCCTTCTTGGCCAGGTCGATGCCGTAGAGCACCTGGGACTTCTTGTAGATCGGCGTCTCGGGGGTGTTGAGGTACTTGGGGCCGTTGTCGTCGTCGCGGAGCTTGCGCGCGCCGAAGCCGACGATCTCGCCGCCGACGTCCTTGATCGGCCACATGAGGCGGCCGCGGAAGCGGTCGATGGGGCCGCGGCGGCCGTCCTGGGAGAGGCCGGAGAGGATCAGTTCCTTGTCGGAGAAGCCCTTGCCGCGCAGGAAGCGGGTGAGGTGGTCCCAGCCGGCCGGGGAGTAGCCGACGCCGAAGTGCTCGGCGGCGGCCTGGTCGAAGCCGCGCTCGGCGAGGAACTTCCGGCCGATCTCGGCCTCGGCGGAGCCGAGTTGCCCGGCGTAGTACTCGGCGGCGATCTTGTGCGCCTCGATCAGGCGGATGCGCTCGCCGCGCTGGTGGCCGGGGTTGTAGCCGCCTTCCTCGTACCGCAGGGTGATGCCCGCCTTCGCGGCGAGGCGCTCGACCGTCTCCGAGAAGGAGAGGTGGTCGATCTTCATCACGAAGGCGATGGTGTCGCCGCCTTCCTGGCAGCCGAAGCAGTGGAAGAGTCCCTTGCTGGGGCTGACCTGGAAGGAGGGCGACTTCTCGTCGTGGAAGGGGCAGAGGCCCTTGAGGTTTCCGCCGCCCGCGTTGCGCAGCTGGAGGTACTCGGACACGACGGCGTCGATCGGGACCGCGTCCCGTACCGCCTTCACGTCGTCATCGTTGATCCTGCCTGCCACGCATGAAGTGTACGGGGGTCCGGGGGTCGCCCCCCGGAGGATGTGGGGCCGGGTGAGCGCGGGCGATCAGATCAGGCTCTCCAGGGGTACGGAGGGGTCCGCGAGGGCCTCCGGGTCCACGGCCGTACGGGCACGGATGAGGTCCTGGATGGGGTCTGTGACGTCCCACACATTCACGTTCATGCCGGCGAGGACCCGGCCCTCCTTGAGCCAGAAGGCGATGAACTCGCGCTTGCCGGTGTCGCCGCGGACCACGACCTGGTCGTACGAGCCGGGCGGCGCCCAGCCGGAGTACTCCATGCCGAGGTCGTACTGGTCGGTGAAGAAGTACGGCACCCGGTCGTACGAGACGCGCTGCCCGAGCATGGCGCGGGCGGCGGCCGGTCCGCCGTTGAGGGCGTTGGCCCAGTGCTCGACGCGGAGGCGGGTGTGCAGCAGCGGGTGATGGAAGGCGGCCACGTCGCCGGCGGCGTAGATGTCGGGGTCGGAGGTGCGCAGGGACTCGTCGACGGCGATGCCGCCGCCGTCGGCCCGGTCGACGAGGGCGAGCCCGGAGTTCTCGGCGAGGACGGTACGGGGCGCGGCGCCGATCGCGGCGAGGACGGCGTGCGCCGGGTGCTCCTCGCCGTCGTCGGTGCGGACGGCGAGGACCATGCCGTCCTGGCCGACGATCTCGGTGAGCCGGGCGCCGAAGTGGAAGCGGACGCCGTGGTCGGTGTGCAGATCGGCGAAGAGCTGGCCGAGCTCGGGGCCGAGGACCCGGTACAGCGGGGTGGGGTCGAGCTCGATGACGGTGACCTCGGCGCCGTAGCCGCGGGCGGCGGCGGCGACCTCCAGGCCGATCCAGCCGCCGCCGGCGATCACCAGGTGGCCGTTGTCCCGGCCGAGGCCGGCGAGGACCTGGCGGAGCCGGTCGGCGTGGGCGAGCCGGCGCAGGTGGTGGACGCCGGCGAGCTCGGTGCCGGGGACGTCGAGGCGGCGCGGCTCGGCGCCGGTGGCGAGGAGCAGCTTGTCGAAGCGGATGACGGTGCCGTCGCCGAGGCGGACGGTGCGGGCCTCGCGGTCGACGGCGGTGACGGACTGGCCGAGGTGGAGCTCGACGTCGTTCGCCGCGTACCAGGCGGCCTCGTGGACGAAGGCGCTGTCGCGCTCCTTGGCGCCGGTGAGGTAGCCCTTGGAGAGCGGCGGACGCTCGTAGGGGTGGTCGCGTTCGTCGCCGATGAGGATCACCCGGCCGTTGAACCCTTCGGCGCGCAGGGTCTCCGCCGCTTTGGCCCCTGCCAGCCCCCCGCCGACGATGACAAAGGTCTGATCTGCGTCGACCACGTCGTTTCCTCCTCGTTGCGACCGGTTCCAACCTACGCCCCCGGGCGTTCGTCCCGTCGTACCTCTCCGGGCCGTGCCTGCGAGGGTCCCGTACGGAGGGAGGTGACGGAAGAGGCCCTACATCGGCCGGGTGCGGAGGCGGGCGTGGAGGGCGCGGGCGGAGGCGTCGGTGAGGTTGGCGATCTGGTCGACGATGACGCGCTTGCGGGCCCGGTCGTCGGGGGCGGTGTCGAACGCGGCGCGGAACTGCGGTTCGAGGCCGTCGGGGGCGCGGGCGACGAGGGCCTCGGCGAGCTCGGCGACGACGATCCGCTGGTCGGCGCGGAGGGCCTCCTGCTCGGCGCGCTGCATCACGTACCGGTCGGCGACGGCCTTGAGAACGGCGCATTCGTTACGGGTCTCGCGGGGGACGACGAGTTCGGCGGCGTACCGCGTGAGCCGCCCCGAACCCCATGCCTGCCGGGTCGCGCCCTCGGCGGCCAGACAGAAGCGGCCGATGAGCTGGCTGGTGGCGTCCTTGAGCCGGGCCTGCGCGACGGCCGAGCCGTCGTAGCCGTGCGGCCACCACTCCTGGTCGACGAGCCGGTCCAGGGCCTCGGCGAGCTCCTGCGGGTCGGTGTCCTCGGGTACGTAGCGGCCGATGGCGACCGCGAAGACGTCGGCGCGCTCCGGCTCGGCGTACAGCATGTTGGGGTCGATGTGCCCGGCGTGCAGCCCGTCCTCGAAGTCGTGGACCGAGTACGCCACGTCGTCGGACCAGTCCATGACCTGGGCCTCGAAGCACTTGCGGTGGGCGGGGGCGCCCCGCCTGATCCACTCGAAGACCGGCAGGTCGTCCTCGTACACGCCGAACTTGGGCGAGCCGGGGTCCTCGGGGTGACCGCCGCGCGCCCACGGGTACTTGGTGGCCGCGTCGAGGGCGGCGCGGGTGAGGTTGAGCCCGACGCTGACGAGCTCCCCCTCCTCGTCCTTGACGAAGCGCTTGGGCTCGATGCGGGTGAGGAGGCGGAGCGACTGCGCGTTCCCCTCGAAGCCGCCGCAGTCCTTGGCAACGTCGTTGAGCGCCTGCTCGCCGTTGTGCCCGAAGGGCGGGTGGCCCATGTCGTGGGAGAGACAGGCCGCCTCGACGAGGTCGGGGTCGCAGCCGAGGGCGGCGCCGAGCTCACGGCCGACCTGCGCGCACTCCAGGGAGTGCGTGAGCCGGGTCCGGGGGCTGGCGTCCCAGGCGTGGCTCCTGGTGCCCGGGGTGACGACCTGCGTCTTGCCGGCGAGCCGGCGGAGCGCGGCCGAGTGCAGCACGCGGGCGCGGTCCCGCTGGAAGGCGGTGCGCCCCGGACGTTTGTCGGGCTCGGCGGCCCAGCGCTCGGTCGCGGCGGAGTCGTACCCGGGGGTGTCCGTGATGCCTTCCATGTCTCGAAGGTAACCGGAGGGACCGACAGAAGAGCTCAGATGGCGGCGAGTTCTCTTACGGGAAGGGTGGTACGAACCTGGTCGTAGCGGTGCAGGACCAGGCGGGCGAGGGCCGGGTGGGCACCGAGCGGTTGGGCGGCGAGCCTGGGGGCGTCGGCGGCGGCGCGGCTCGCGAAGAGGCCCGGGGCGGTGAAGCAGGAGGCGACGGCGACGCGGCGGCCCCGCGCTTCGAGGGCCCGGACGGCGTCGGGGACGGTGGGGGTGGCGGCGGAGGCGTACGCGGGGACGACCGGTACGCCGCCGAGGCGCTCGCCGAGCAGGGCGGCGATCCGGCGGATCTCGGCGCGGGACCGGGGATCGCGGGAGCCGGCGGAGGCGAGGACGACGCCGTTGTTCCGGTCGCCGGTCCAGCCGGCCTCGGCGAGGCGGTCGGCGAGGGCCTCGACGAGGAGGGGGTGGGCGCCGAGGGGTTCGGCGACGCGGGCGGTCGCGGCGCTCGCCGCCACCGCCGCGGGCAGGTCGTGGCTGACGTGGTGGCCGGGGGCGAGGAGGAGGGGGACGAGGACGGCGCCCCGGCCTTCGGCGGCCAGGCCGGCGAGGGCCTCGTCGAGGAGCGGGGCGTTCAGCTCTATGTGGGCGAGCCGGACGTCGAGGCCGGGGCGGAGGTCGCGGACGCGGTCGAGGAGACGGGCGAGGGTGACCTGGGCGCGGGGGTCCCGGCTGCCGTGTCCCACGGCGAGGAGGGTGGGGGCGGGGGCGGGCGGAGCGGGCGTGGCCGGTGCGGGCGTGGCGCGGATCCGCGGGGCGAGGGCGGGAACGTTCATCGGTGGGCATACCTCCTCGTCGTGCTTCCGCTGCCGACGGTCGTACGGACGCACCTGGGCCAGTTGGGCCCCGAGCTGTCCGGCGATCCTCACGAGCAGTCCTGCGGTGCTGGCGAGCGTGCTGTCCGGCTCCGTCATGCGCCGATCCTGGCGGGGGCGCGTTGCTTCGCCGTTTCCGTCGCGTGACGTGTCCTCGGCGCCCTCCTCACGCGCCCCGGGCCCCTCCGGTCAGGCCGTCCGCCTGACCGCCGGGGGCCGGTCGTCCCGCCTGCGCCGATGTGGCACCCGGTGCGGAGGGCGCCGAGAATGGGAGGGCCGGACGGCGTGCGCGACGCGCCCGCAGAATCCGGCAGGGAGTCAGGTGATCGTGCATGTGCCGATGGCTCGCCTATTCGGGCACGCCGGTGCTGCTCGACAGCATCCTGTACAGGCCGGCCCACTCCCTGATCGACCAGAGCCTGCACTCCAAGCTCGGCGTGGAGACCACTAACGGCGACGGGTTCGGTGTCGGCTGGTACTCGGAGCACGACGACACTCCGGCGCTGCTGAGGGACGTCGGCCCCGCCTGGAACAACCGCAATCTGCGGGAGTTGGCGGATCACGTCCGGTCCCGGCTGTTCTTCGCCCACATCCGGGCGTCGACCGGGACGGCCGTGCAGCAGTCGAACTGCCACCCGTTCCGGCACGGCCGCTGGATGTTCATGCACAACGGCGCCATCGCCGGGTTCCCCCTCATGCGCCGTGACCTCACGCTGCTCGTCGATCCCGCGCTCTACGCCGACATCGAGGGCACGACGGACTCCGAGGTGATGTTCTACCTGGCGCTCACCTACGGCCTGGACCGGGACCCGCCCGGCGCCGTGGCGCGGATGGCGGGCGTGGTGGAACGGGTCGGCCATGAGCACGGGGTGGAGTTCCCGCTCCAGATGACGCTCGCCCTCACCGACGGCGAGCGCCTCTGGGCCTTCCGCTACTCCAGCGCGCACGCCTCCCGCTCGCTGTTCTACAGCAGCCGGGTGGACGCCCTGCGCAGGCTGCATCCCGACGTCGCCTTCCTGCGGGACATCTCCGACGAGACCCGCCTCGTCGTCTCCGAGCCCCTCGGCGACCTGCCCGGTGCCTGGAACGAGGTGCCGGAGAGCAGCTACGGCGTGGTCCAGCCCGGCACCGACGAGCTGCACCGTTTCGCCCCCGCGGCGGTGTGACGACGGGGAAGGAGTACGCCCTAGCCGTCCAGCCAGACGCGCAGGGGCGCGAGTTCCTCGAAGCCCGTGGCGAGGGCGGGCGGCAGGGCGTCGCCCGATTCGTAGCCGACGACCGGGCGGTCGGCGGGGATCAGGCCCAGGGTGCCGGCCCATACGTGCGCCGGGTCCGTGCCGTCCGCGGCGAAGAGGTTCGACACCCCCGTCACGCGGGTGCTCGCGGTGAGGACCGCTCCCCCGAGGATCCGGCCGTCCGGGCCGTGGCCCGCGATCACGGTCGTCGCCGGGTCGGCGAGGAGTTCCGGGCGGAAGAGCGCCGCCTCGTCCGCGTCGCCGTCGCTCCAGGCATGGGCCCAGGCCGCGAGTTCCTCCGGGGTGCGGGCCGGGCGCCAGTCGCCGGTGGCGGCGGGGGCCGGGAGGCCGGCCGGACGGTGGATCCAGCTCGCTTCGAAGAGAAGGCGGAAGCCCTCGGACGTCAGGTCGAGGCGGGCGTGGCTGTCCTTGACGGAGGCGCCCGGGGCGGTGCGGTCGATTCCGGTCAGGACGTCCTCGACGGTGGCGTCCTCCGTCAGCGTCACGGCGTCCGGGTAGTAGAGCGGGGTGCGGACGGAGCTGGTCCAGGCGCGGGGGCCGAAGGTGCCGGTGAGTCCGTGGGCGCGGCACATGGCCTGGCACCAGTCGGCGTTGTCGCGGACCGCGTCCCCGAGGACGTCGTCGATGATCATGTGCGGATCGTACGGGGGCCCGCTCCTCCCCTCCCCCCTTTTTTCGTTCCGAATCACGGAATATCTTTTCCACTATGAGAATGTCCCCGCCCGCGCTCCCCCGGCGCGTCGCCGCCGAGTTCATCGGCACCGCCTCCCTCGTCGCCGTCGTCATCGGCTCCGGCATCCGTGCCGACTCCCTCAGCCAGGACATCGGTGTCCGGCTGCTCGCCAACGCCGCCGCCACCGCCCTCGGCCTCGGCCTGCTCATCGCCCTCATCGGCCCGCTCTCCGGCGCCCACTTCAACCCCGTCGTCACCCTCTCCGAGTGGTGGTCCCGGCGGCACGAGACCAGGGGACGGGAGGCCCTCGCCTACATCGGCGCGCAGCTCGCCGGGTCCGTCTCCGGCGCCCTGCTCGCCGAGGCCATGTTCGGGCGGGCGCCCGGCTCCTGGGCCACCGAGCCGCGCTCGGCACTGCATCTGCTCCTCGGGGAGGCCGTCGCCACCGCGGGTCTCGTCCTCGTCGTGCGGGGTCTCGGTCGCATCGGCCGCCCGGCCCTCGCCCCGGTCGCCGTCGCCGGGTACATCGGAGCGGCCATCTGGTTCACCTCCTCCGGCTCCTTCGCCAATCCGGCCGCCACCCTCGGCCGGGCCTTCTCCGACTCCTTCACCGGCATCGCCCCCGCCTCCGTACCCGCCTTCGCCGCCGCGCAGCTGCTCGGCATGCTCATCGGCATGGGCCTCGCGGGTGTGTTGTACGGAACAGACCGGGGCTCCGGCGAACCGAACGCCTCCGACGCGCGTCGGACCGGGTGACAGGACGACAACGTCACCGATCCCCTTCCCCGGAGGTCCCGCATGCCGGCACGGCTCACCCGGTTGATCCCCCGCACCACCCGGGCCCGCCGCCGTACCGTCCAGGCCGTGATGCTGGGCGCCGTCCTCGCCCTCGCCCCGGCCACCTGGATGCAGACCGCCGCCGCCGGGAAGCTCCGTACCACCGCCGACGTGCCCGCCCGGGACGTCGCCGTCGTCTTCGGCGCCGGCCTGTGGAAGGGGCGCCCCACCCCGTACCTCGCGCACCGGCTCGACACCGCCGCCGAGCTGTACCGCACGGGCAAGGTCCGGGTCCTCCTCGTCACCGGCGACAACAGCCGGACCGCATACGACGAACCCAGCGCCATGCGCGCGTACCTCACCGCGCGCGGAGTGCCGGACGGCCGGATCGTCAGCGACTACGCGGGCTTCGACACCTGGGACTCCTGCGTCCGCGCCCGGAAGGTCTTCGGCGTCGACCGGGCCGTCCTCGTCACCCAGGACTTCCACGTCAAGCGGGCCGTCGCGCTGTGCGACCGCGCCGGAGTCGACTCGTACGGCGTCGGGGTCCCCGAACCCCACGACCAGACCTGGTACTACGGCACCACCCGCGAGCTCTTCGCGGCCGGCAAGGCCGCCCTCGACGCCGGCCTCCGCCCCGACCCCCACTTCCTCGGCCCGAAGGAGAAGGGCGTCACGGAAGCACTCGCCTCGGCCCGGAAGTAGTCCGGCCCTCACCCGGCCCCGCCCGGCCCGCGGAGCGCCTCGCACCGCGCCCGTAATACGCCGCGCAGCCCCGCGTAACACGCCGGACGCATCCTGGCGGCATGTCCGACGCCGCCACCGTGCCCACCCACTGCCCCTACTGCGCCCTGCAGTGCGGCATGTCGCTCCGCCCCACCGGCACCCCGGAGCTGCCCGCCGAGGTGGTCGAGCGGACCGACTTCCCCGTCAACCGGGGCGCCCTGTGCGGCAAGGGCCGCACCGCCCCCTCCGTACTCTCCTCCCGGGTCAGGCTCACCGAGCCCCTGGTCCGACGCCCTGACACGGGGGCGCTCGAGCCCGCGTCCTGGGAGGAGGCACTCGCCGCCGTCGCCGACGGGCTGCGCCGGACCCGAGCCGACCACGGTCCCGATGCCGTGGGGGTCTTCGGCGGCGGCGGCCTCACCAACGAGAAGGCGTACACCCTCGGCAAGTTCGCCCGCGTCGTGCTCGGCACCTCGCAGATCGACTACAACGGGCGCTTCTGCATGTCCTCCGCCGCGGCCGCACACCAGCGGGCCTTCGGCCTCGACCGGGGGCTCCCCTTCCCCCTGGAGGACATCCCGAAGACCGGCTGCGTCATCCTCGTCGGCTCCAACCTCGCCGAGACCATGCCGCCCGCCCTGCGCTACCTCACGGAGCTGAAGGAGAACGGCGGGAAGCTGATCGTCGTCGACCCTCGCCGCACCCGCACCGCCGAGCAGGCCGATCTGCACCTCGCGCCGCGCCCCGGCACCGACCTCGCGCTCGCCCTCGGCATGCTCCACCTGGTGGTCGCCGAGGGCCGGGTCGACGAGGCGTTCGTCGAGGAGCGCACCGACGGCTGGGAGGCCGCCCGCGCCGGCGCCATGTCCCACTGGCCCGAGCAGGTCGAGCGGATCACCGGGGTGTCCGTGCCCGAGCTCCGCGCGGCCGTCGCGATGTTCTGCGACGCCGAGAGCGCCATGGTCCTGACCGCGCGCGGCCCCGAGCAGCAGTCCAAGGGCACCGACACCGTCGGCGCCTGGATCAACCTGTGCCTCGCCACCGGCCGGGCCGGCCGGCCGCTCAGCGGCTACGGCTGCCTCACCGGCCAGGGCAACGGCCAGGGCGGCCGCGAGCACGGCCAGAAGGCCGACCAGCTGCCCGGCTACCGCAAGCTCGACGACCCGGCCGCCCGCGCGCACGTCGCCGGCGTGTGGGGCGTCGCACCGGAGTCGCTGCCGGGGCCCGGGCGGAGCGCGTACGAACTCCTCGACGCGCTCGGCGGCGAGGTGAAGGCACTGCTGCTCATGGGCTCCAACCCGGTGGTCTCCGCGCCGCGCGCCGCGCACATCGAGGGACGCCTCCGCTCGCTCGACTTCCTCGCCGTCGCGGACGTGGTGCTCTCCGAGACCGCCGAACTCGCCGACGTCGTCCTGCCCGTGACCCAGTGGGCGGAGGAGACGGGGACGATGACCAACCTGGAGGGGCGGGTGCTGCTGCGCCGCCGCGCCCTCACCCCGCCCGCGGGCGTCCGCAGCGATCTGGAGGTGCTGCACGGGCTCGCCGGGCTGCTCGGCCGGGAGAAGGGCTTCCCGACCGACGCGGAGGAGGTCTTCGAGGAGCTGCGCCGCGCCTCGGCGGGCGGCCCCGCGGACTACGCGGGCATCAGCTATCGGCGGATCGAGGAGGAGCAGGGCGTCTTCTGGCCCTGCCCCGAGCCCGGCCACGCGGGGACGCCCCGGCTCTTCCTCGAACGGTTCGCGACGGCCGACGGGCGGGCCCGGTTCGTGCCGGTGGTGCACCGGGCGGCGGCCGAGGAGACGGACGCCGACTACCCGGTGGTCCTCACCACCGGCCGGGTCGTGTCCCAGTACCAGTCGGGGGCGCAGACCCGGCGGGTCGACGAGCTGAACGCCGCCGCGCCGGGACCGTTCGTGGAGCTCCACCCCCGGCTCGCCGAGCGGCTCGGGGTCGCCGAGGGCGAGCGGATCGCGGTGGTCTCGCGGCGCGGGCGGGCCGTCGCCCCGGCCCGTATCACCGCGTCGATCCGGCCGGACACCGTCTTCATGCCGTTCCACTGGTACGGGGAGGGGCGGGCGAACACCCTGGTGAACCCGGCGCTCGACCCGGTCTCCCGGATGCCCGAGTTCAAGGTGTGCGCGGTCCGGCTGGAGGCCGTCACCGAGACGGGGGCTACGGGCGCGTGAACCAGTCGCCGCTCTCGATGACCGGGCCGAGGGGCGCGTCCGGCGCCGCGAGGAACACCCAGGCGGACACCCGCGCCCCGTCCCGTACCCGGACGACGTCCATCGCCACCCGCTCGTAGCCGACGGGCAGCTCCAGGCGGTCGAGCAGGCCGAACAGGTCGCTGTAGTCGCCGTCCGAGGGCGTCAGGAGGGTGCCGACCACCCGGCCCTCGGCCGCGGGGACGGCGTACGGATAGCCCGGCCCGTCGTGCAGGACCGCCCCGTGCAGCACGGCGTCCGCCTCGGTGCCGATCCGGCCGGCGAGGAACCGGTCGTGGTTGTACGCGCCCGGGCGCAGCGTCCCGTACACGAAGAACGGCCGCCGGTCGGGGGCCGGGGCCTCGATCTCCGCGGCGGCCGCGGTCTCCCGCTCGACCCAGCGGGCGTACTCCTCGCCGACCCGGGTCACCCGGGTGGCGAGGATCTCGGGCGTCTCGTAGTCGTGGGCGGCGCGGAGGAACGCCTCCAGGGCCTGGTAGCGGGCCTCGGTGGTCTTGAACACCACCTCCCACTCCTCGGTGGTCTCGATCGCGCCGCGCCAGTGGTAGACGGAGGTGACGGGCCCCGAGATCTGCGCGCAGGCGACGAGCCGGGCCTCGACGGCGCCGCGCGCCAGGGCGTCGGCCTTGGCCCGGGCGTCGGTGGTGGTGCGGACGGTGACGATCACGTCTCCACCGTACGGGCGAAGCGGGCGGCGTGCAGCCGGGCGTGGGCGCCTTCGGTGACGAGGAGTTCACCGGGGCACCTCAGCTGGAGCGACCATCGGGGCCAAGTCCCGTGCGGGCGCCGTACGGTGAGGGCATGACGACACCTCCCGCGCACATCGAGATCGACGGGACCCCGGCGGCCGATCCGGAGCTCCTCGGCAGCCTCATGAGCGGCTACGGCCACTTCACGGCGATGCAGGTACGGGACGGGGGCGTGAAGGGCCTCGCGCTCCACCTCGACCGGCTCGACCGCTCCACGCGCGAGCTGTTCGACCGGAAGCTGGACGGCGAGCGGGTGCGCGGGCTCGTCACCGGGGCCCTCGCGCACGCCGGGCGGCGGGACGCCTCGGTCCGGGTGTACGTGTACCCGGGCGTCCGTACCGTGGTGACCGTCGCCGACCCGGCCCCCGACGGCATCGGCGCCCCGCAGCGCCTGACGGTCGTCGACTACTGGCGGCCGGCCGCGCACATCAAGCACCTGGGCGGCTTCGGCCAGCGCTTCCACGGCGAGGCGGCCCGCCGGGCAGGCTTCGACGAGGCCCTGCTGACCTCCCCGTACGGCGAGATCGCCGAGGGCGCGGTCACCAACATCGCCTTCTGGGACGGCACTTCGGTGGTCTGGCCGTCGGCGCCCTGCCTCACCGGCATCACCATGGCCCTCCTGGAGCCGCGCCTGCCCTCGGTCCGGCGCCCGGTGACCCTGGCCGACCTCCCGGGCTTCCGTGCGGCGTTCGTGACGAACTCCCGGACGATCGCGCCCGTGACGGCGATCGACGAGACGGCGTTCGCGGTGGACGAGGAGCTGATGGGGCGGGTGTGGGCGGCGTACGAGTCCGTGGAACGGGAAAGGCTCTGACCGAACGGGGACCGGGGGGATACACGAGATGGTCGCGAGATACGTCGTCTCGCCACGCGGGGGCCGTCGGGCCCACCCCGACATCACGTCGGCGCTCCGCGCGGCGGCCGCACGAGGCCGTGCGGCACTGATCGAGATCGCGCCCGGGCGGTACGAGGAGGCGCTCACCGTCCGCGGCGAGGTGCGGCTGGTCGCGGCCGAGGGCCCCGGCACCGTCCTGGTCGGCCGGGCCCGGGGCGCGGCCCTGGACGCCTTCGGACCGGTCCAGGTCCACGGGCTCGTCCTGGCCGGACGCGAGGCGGACGTCGTCGGCTGTCACACGGGGACGCTGACCCTTGAGCACACGGAGATCCGGGCCCACGGCGGCGTCGCGCTGCACGCCCGGCCGGGCACCTCCGTCACCCTGCGGGACAGCGCGGTCGCGCACGGCCGGACGCTCTTCTCCGGCGGCACGGGGCTCGTCGAGCGGTGCCGGTTCACCGATGCCGCGGACAACGCGGTCGCCGTGATCGACGGGGCCCGCGTCTCGGTCCGGGGCAGCCGGATCGAGGGCAGCCGGATCCACGGCGTGCGCGTCAGCGACGCCCAGGCCGAGGTCCTCGGCTGTGAGCTGACCGGCACCGGTCAGGCGGCGCTCGTGGCGGACGCCCGGGCGCGCCTCACGGTGGCGGACTGCGCGATCACCGCCGTGCACGCGGAGGGGATCATGTTCACCGAGCAGTCCCGGGGCTCCGTCGACCGCACGCGCGTCACGGACGCCCGGCACGGGATCGCCGCCGCGAGCGGGGCGGACCCCCTGGTGCGCGGCTGCGTCCTCACCGACTGCCGGGACACCGGCATCAACGTCCAGTCCGGGGCCAGGGGGCGCTTCGAGGACTGCGAGGTCCTGAACGCGGGGAACGTCTCGGTGTTCTCGACCGAGGGCGGCGCGCCGGAGGTGCACGGCTGCCGTGTCGTGGGAGGCAACGTCGGCATCGCCGTGACCGAGGGCGGCCTGGGCCGCTTCACCGGCACCTCGGTCGAGGACCTGCCGAACGCCGCGCTCCGGGTCCTGGACGAGGCCGGGGCCGTCTTCGCGCACCTGCGGGTGGAGCGCTGCCAGGCCGGCCTGGAGGTCCGGGGCAACGGAGGCACGACCGCCGAGGTCACCGACACGGTCTTCCGCGACGTCGCCCTGGCGGCGGTGGCCACGGGCGGCCAGTCCCGCGTCACGCTCGCGCAGGTGCGGGTGGACCGGGGCGCCCTGGGGTTCGGCGTCTGCGAGGAGTCGCAGATCCGCGTCACCGACAGCACCGTCACGGCGGTGAGCGGCTGCGGGGCGGCCGCCCTCGACAGCGGGCTGCTCTTCGCGCGGAACCTCACCGTGACCGGTTCGGAGGCGCTCGGGGTGTACGCCACGGGGTCCGCCCACGTGGACATCGCCGGGAGCGAGTTCACGGAGTGCGCGGTCGCGGGAGCGAGCTTCGACGGGGAGGCCGGCGGACAGCTGGTGGACTGCGCGGTGAACGGCTCCCGCGGGGCGGCCCTCGTGGGCAACGGCCGGGTGGACACGGCCGGGCTGCGGACCTCGCTCAGGATCCTGCGGCACGCGGAGAAGCCGGCCGGGCCGCCCCCGCGGATCGTCAACATCTTCAACGGGCCGGTCTTCAACGGCCCGGTCCAGGACGTCCAGATGGCCTGGGGCAACACCCACGTCGTCCAGAACAAGACCGAGACCGACACCGAAGGGGACGGTTCCCACAGATGAGCGACCCGCAGCAGGCACAGGACCCGGAGAACACCGACGAGCCGCAGGAGGTGCACCACTACGAGGGCCCCGTCTTCCACGGCGGTCAGGTCTCGAACGCCCAGTTCGCGTGGAACAACGAGACCGTCACGCAGAACCAGCAGAGCAACGGCACGGTCGCACCGGGGTACGAGACGCTCGCCGAGCGGGTGAACGAACTCCTCCGGGAGCTCCCCCGGGCCGGCCTCGCCGAGCAGGACCGCGAGGACACCCGGCAGGCGGCCGAGGAGGTCCTGGCGGAGATCACGGGACCCGAACCCGTCGAGGCGGGCCGGCTGCGCCGCGCGCTCACCGGCCTGCGGGGCGCCCTCGCGCCGGTCGCGACGGGGGTCGCGGCCGGGACGGCGGCGGGGGCGCAGGAATGGGCGGTGGCGGCGATCGGCGGGCTGACGGGGATCGGATAGCCCGGGGGCGTGCTCCGGCGCTGACCCGTCGGCCAGGGCGCGCCGGCACTCACCCGTCGGCCAGGGGCGGGCGCCGGCACCCACCGGCGGCCTGCCTGCGCTCCGGCGCTCAGCCCTCGGCCACGGACTCCGGCGCTCACCCGTTCGGCACGGACCGTCAGATGACCCCCCATATCGACCCTGACCTGCGGAAACGTTCGGAATCCAGCCGACACACCGTATCGAACGGCCCCGTCCTGATGCCCCATCAGCAGGCGGGGTGCGCGGCGCGGCTCTTATCTCGGTCTTAGAAGGTCCGGCTCCGGGATGTCCCTCCCGGCAGGACCAGCCGGCATGACCGCTCGCGCGCCCCGGAGGACCCCCATGCGCACCACTGCCCGCCTGTTCACCGGTACCGCGCTGGCGGTCCTCGCGATCGGGGCGTTCGGCGCCCCCGCTGCGTACGCGAACGACAACCAGGAGTGGAGCAACGAGAGCCACGAGTCGGGCGGGAACCACGAGTCGCTGGAGATCTTCCCCTCGTCCGCGTCCCCGGGCGAGACCGTCACCGTGAACACGCTCGCCTGCGGCAAGCACGGCCACGGCGTCGGGGACGCGAACTCGCTCGGCGCGGGCGAGTTCCAGCTGAGCCCGAGCACGCACAAGGAAGTCGTGGTCGGACAGTTCAGGGTGCCGGAGCACGTCAAGGCCGGCTCCTACGGGATCAGCGTGGCCTGCGACAACGGCAAGACCGCCCGGGGTGACCTGTGGGTCAAGCACCGGAGTCCCAGCGGCCACGTCCAAACCGGTGTCGGGGGCAGCGTCGGCCCCGACACCGCCCAGGTCACGGCAGGCGCGGCGGTGCTGGCCGCGGCTGCCGTCGGCGGGGTCGTGCTCCTGCGCCGCCGGGCGAGCGGCGCGCAGGGCCACTGAGACCACCGCCCGTCCTGCCCCCGCCGCGCGCCCGCACACGGCCCGGCGGGGGCAGGGCCACACCCGGCAGGGAAACACCCACGAAGCGACCGAGGGAAACCAGGTGAGCAGCAACAGGACCAAGGGCTGGGGCATAGCCGTGGCGGTCTGCGCCGGACTCTGGCTCGTGCAGAACGGCTCGGAGAACGTCACCCCGCCCGTGCCGTCGGCCGCGCAGGCCTTCGCCGCCGGGCCGAGCGTGCACACCGACGCCGCCGCCGACCCGCTGCCGCCCTCGCCGCCGGTCCGGCTGCGGATCCCCGAGACCGACGTGGACACCCCGATGATGCGGCTCGGCCTCGCGGAGAACGGCGCGCTCGACGTGCCGCCGGCCTCGAACCGGAACATGGCCGGCTGGTACGGGGACGGCACCACGCCCGGCGCCAAGGGCACCGCGATCGTCGCCGGGCATGTCGACAACGCCGACGGGCCCGCCGTCTTCTACACGCTGGGCGCGCTCAAGAAGGGCCACCGGATCGAGGTGGACCGGGAGGACGGGAAGACGGCCGTCTTCACGGTCGACGCGATCGAGGTGTACTACAACAAGAACTTCCCCAGCGACAAGGTGTACGCCGAGGCCGACCGGGCCGAGATCCGGGTGATCACCTGCGGCGGCGGCTTCTCGAAGAAGAACGGCTACCAGGGGAACGTGGTCGCCTTCGGCCACCTCATCGGGGTGAAGTGAGACCCCGGGCCCACGCGCACGAAGCCCGGCCCAGGCGCGGCCTCACGCCCACTGGTCGAAGGCCAGCTTCGCGACCAGCGAGAGCACCACGACCAGCAGCACCCCGCGGACGAACTCGGCGCCCTTGCTCAGCGCCATCCGCGCGCCGACCGTCCCGCCGACCAGGTTGAAGACGGCCATGACGGCCGCCAGCTGCCAGTACACGCTGCCCTGGTAGGCGAACATGGCGAGCGCACCCGCGTTGGTGCAGACGTTGACGATCTTCGCGGTGGCCGAGGCCGTCACCAGGTCGAGGTGCAGCACGGCGGTCAGCGCGAGCACGAGGAACGTGCCGGTGCCGGGCCCGAACAGCCCGTCGTAGAAGCCGATCCCGCCGCCGACGACCACGATCGCGGTCATGATCCGCGCCCGGGTCAGCGGCGCCCGCTCCTCCCCCTCGTTCTTCGCGCCGAAGGAGGGCCGCAGCATCACGAAGGCCGCGACCGCGAGCAGCACCACCATGATCACCGGGCGCAGGACGTCGCTGCTGATCCCGGCCGCGAAGAACGCGCCGCCCATGGAGCCGGCGAGGGCCGCCAGCCCGATCCGTACCGCCGTCCACACCTGCACGGGCGCCTTGCGGACATAGGTGACGGCGGCCCCGGTGGTGCCCACGATGGCGACGGCCTTGTTGGTGCCGAGGATCTGCGCGGCCGGGACGTGCGGCAGCCCGAGCAGCAGGGCGGGCAGCAGGAGCAGCCCGCCACCTCCCACCACGGCGTCGATCCAGCCGGCCACGAGTGCGGCGAGGCAGAGCAGGACGAGGGCGGTCAGCGAGATCTCGGGCATGGCCGTGAGCCTAGGGAGGAGATCGTTGCGCCGTCCATCAATCCGCTGATCGTTGAGCTACGTCTGAGCTTGCGGCGCCCGGTTCCCGGTCGGGGGCGGGCGGGGCCGCCGGGGTGACGACGGCGGTGAGCAGGGTCGCGGCGAGCGCCCCGGTGCCGAGGAGCGCGGCGGCGAGCCGCCGGCGGGCGCGCTCCGCGGGGCGCGGGGCCCGGTGTCTAGGCGGCATGGTCGAAGTCCTCGCTGTGGATGCGGGAGGCCGGCACCCCGGCCCTGAGCAGGGAGGCGGTCGCCGCGCGGGCCATCGCGGGCGGTCCGCACAGGTACACGTCGTGGGCGGCGAGTTCGGGCACGAGGTGGCGCAGCGCGCGCGGCGCGAGGGGGTCGAAGGCCCCGTCCGAGGGGCCGAGGAGGAAGTGCAGGGCGGCCTGCCGTTCGCGGGCGATGGTCTCCAGCTCGGCGCGCAGGACGAGACCGGTCGCGTCGGAGGCCCGGTAGAGGAGGGTCACGTCGCCGGGTCCGCCGGGCAGCGTCTCGAAGAGGGCGCGCAGCGGGGTGATGCCGACCCCTCCGGCGAGCAGCAGGACCTTGCGGCGGGTGCGGCGGTGGGCGGTGAGCGCGCCGAAGGGGCCGGAGGCGAGGACGCGGGTGCCGGGGCGCAGCCGGCGGATCCGGCGGGTGTGGTCGCCGAGCGCCTTCACGGTGATCCGCAGGGTGTCGTCGCGGACGGGCGCGGAGAGCGAGAACGGCAGGGCGGTCGCCCAGAGCCCGCGGCGCAGGAAGCGCCAGCGGAAGAACTGCCCGGGCTCGGCGCGGAGCAGGGCCACTCCCCTGCCGCGGACGAGGACCGAGACGACCCCGGGGCCCTCGTCGCGGACCTCGGCGACCCGCAGCTCGTGGCGGAGGGCGGCGCGGACGGGGACGGCGATGCGGTACCAGACGAGGAGCACGGCGACGGTGCCGTGTGCCATCGACCAGAGCCAGCGGGTGAGGAGACCGCCGGCGAGGTCGGGTCCGGCGAGCTGGTGGACGAAGCCGAGCGCGGCGGCGAGCAGGGCGCCGAGGTGGACCGCCCGCCAGGTCTCGTGCCGGACGCGGCGGCGGACGGCCCGGGCGGAGGTGATGCCGACGGCGACGAGGAGGCCGGTGCCGGCGGTGGCGGCGGCGATCGCCCCGTAGGCGAGGAGGTCCCCGGTGGCGGTGACGAGATCGGTACGGGTGTGCACGGCGTAACCGCAGAGGGCGAGGAGGGCGTGGGCGCCGATCAGACCGAGGACGCACCGGCCGCCGAGCGCGTGCCGGCGGGCGAGCCGGTCGGCGCCGACGCCGTGCTCGACGGCCGGGACGCGGGCCATGAGGAGGAGCAGGACGAGGACGCCGTATCCGGCGAGGAGGCCGGTGAGGTGCGCGCCGGTCGCGAAGAACGCGTCGAGGCGGGCGGAGGGCCGGGCCTGCACGCCCCACAGCAGGGCGACGGCCCCGGCGCCGGCGGCGATCGCGTTCCGCAGCCGGTCGGGGGCGAGCCGCAGCGGGGGCGCGGGCGGCGCCTCGGCCGGGGGCCGCTCGGACAGCGGGACGGCCAGAGGGGTGTAGAGGGGGTGGTGGAGGGGGTGGTGGCGGGCCTCGGTGGTCACGTCCGGCACCCTAGAGCGGCCCGTATACGGGAACGGCGTCCTTAAGGCGGGCTTGAGCCGAGACTGACCGGGCGTTAATCCGGCGGGGGCCGCGGAGCGGTCCTGGCGGGCCTCACAGCGCCGCCCGCCGCGGACGGAGATCAGCGTTCCGTACGGGAAACAGTCGGGATGCCGACGGGTAACACCGGCCCCGCACGCTTCCGTCATGAGTACACGGATCGTGGTGGTCGGGGGCGGGACGGCGGGCGCCCGGCTCGCCCAGCGCCTGCCCGTCACCCTCCTCGGCGAGGAACCGCACGCCCCGTACAACAGGGTGCTCCTCGCCGACGTCCTCGCCGGACGGTACGCCCCCGAGGTCATCGCCCTGCCCGGGACCCGGGAGCCGGTACGGCTCGGGGTCCGGGCGGTACGGATCGACCGGGCGGCGCGGACGGTGGAGTGCGCGGACGGCTCGCTGGTCGGGTACGACCGGCTGGTCCTGGCCACCGGCTCCAACCCGGTGCTTCCGCCGCTGCGGGGCCTGCGGGGAGCGGCGCTGCCCTCCGGCGTCCACCCCTTCCGCACCCTTGACGACTGCCTGGAGCTCCGCGCTGTCGTACGGCCCGGGGTGCGGGCCGTCGTCATCGGCGGCGGGCTCCTCGGCGTCTCCGCCGCGCGGGCGCTCGCGGCGCTCGGCGCGGAGGTCGTCCTGGCGCAGCAGGGCGAGCGCCTGATGGAGCACCAGCTCGACGCGCAGGCCTCGGCGCTGCTCCGGGAGCACGTCGAGTCCCTCGGCGTCGAGGTGCACACGGAGTGCCGGGTGAGCGGGCTACGGCAGCGGGACGGGGCGGTGACGGCGGTCGAACTGGCCGACGGCTTCGTCCTCGACGCGCAGGTCGTGGTCCTGGCGTGCGGGGTCCGGCCCCGGGTGGCCCTGGCCCGGGAGGCGGGCCTGACGGTCGCGCGGGGCATCGTGGTCGACGACGAGCTGCGGACGTCGGACCCGTACATCCACGCGATCGGCGACTGCGCGGAACACGAGGGCCACGTCTACGGCCTGGCCGGCCCGGCGCTCGAACAGGCCGATGTCCTGGCGGACGTGCTGCTGGCGGAGCGGGCGACGCCCACGCCCGTTGTGGGCAATCGTTCCGCTGGGGCGATGGGGGTCCCCCCTGCTCGAGCGGAGCCGAGAGCTTGGGGGAGGGTGGGCACACGGGACGGCGCCCTCAGCGGCGCCTCCGCGTTCCGTGCCGACCCGTACCCCGACGGCCCCGCGCATCCGGTGCGGGTCCAGGCGCGGGAGGCGGAGGCACCCGCAAAGGTGCCGTCCGTTGTGCCCACCCGTTCCGCCCCTGCGGAACGTATGCCCACAACGGCCGACGCCACACCCGCCGAGCGCACGCCCACAGCTCGGTACACCGGCACCCGCGCCCTCACCCGCCTCACCCTCGCCGGCCCCGAACCCCTCGACCTCGCCGCGTTCGGCGAGACGACCCCCCAGCCCGGCGACGACGTCGTCCAGCTCACCGACGCCACCCGCAGCGCCTACCGCAAGGTCGTCGTCCGGGGCGACCGCCTCGTCGGCGGAGTCCTCCTCGGCGACCTCGCCGCCGTCGGCGCGCTCGCAAGGGCCTGGGAGGGCGACGAGGCCCTGCCCGACGAGGCCCCCCTGCTCCACCTGCTCACCCACGACGGAGGCTCCTCATGACCACCCCCACCATCGTCCTGGTCGGCCACGGAATGGTCGGCCAGCGGTTCCTGGAGGCGCTCGCCGACCGTGGCGTCACCGAGCGGGCCAGGATCGTGGTCCTCTGCGAGGAGCCGCGCCCGGCCTACGACCGCGTCCAGCTGACCTCGTACTTCTCCGGGAAGACGCCCGAGGACCTGTCGATGGTCGAGGACGGCTTCATGGAGAAGCACGGCATCGAGCTGTACACGAACGACCCGGCCGAGACGATCGACCGCGCGGCCCGGACGGTGACCGCCCGCTCGGGTCGGGTCGTCGCGTACGACACGCTCGTCCTGGCCACCGGCTCGTACCCCTTCGTGCCGCCGGTCCCCGGCAAGGACGCCACGGGCTGTTTCGTCTACCGGACGATCGAGGACCTCCTCGCGATCGAGGAGTACGCGAAGACGGCGAAGGCCGGCGCGGTCGTCGGCGGCGGTCTGCTCGGCCTGGAGGCGGCGGGCGCGCTCAAGGGCCTCGGTCTGGACACGCACGTCGTGGAGTTCGCGCCGCGCCTGATGCCGGTGCAGGTCGACGAGGGCGGCGGCGCGGCCCTGCTCCGCACGATCGAGAAGATGGGCCTGACCGTCCACACGGGGACGGGCACGCAGGAGGTCGTGACGGCGGACGGCGCCGTGACGGGCATGAAGCTGTCGGACGGTTCCGAACTGGCCACGGACATGGTCGTGTTCTCGGCGGGTGTGCGCCCCCGGGACCAGCTGGCCCGCGACTGCGGCCTGGACGTCGGCGAGCGCGGCGGCATCGCCGTGGACGAGCTGTGCCGGACCTCCGACCCGGCGGTCTTCGCGATCGGCGAGTGCGCGCTGGCCTCGGACGGCCGGGTGTACGGCCTGGTCGCGCCGGGCTACGAGATGGCGCAGACGGCGGCGGCGACGATCGCCGAGGAGACGGTCGACGGGTTCACCGGCGCCGACATGTCGACGAAGCTGAAGCTGCTCGGCGTGGACGTGGCCTCGTTCGGCGACGCGCACGGCACGGCCGAGGGCTGCCTCGACGTCGTGTACTCGGACTCCCGCTCGGGCGTCTACAAGAAGCTGGTGGTCTCCGGAGACGGGGTGCTGCTCGGCGGTGTCCTGGTCGGCGACGCGGAGCAGTACGGGCTGCTGCGCCCGCTCACGGGTTCCGTGCCGCCGGTCTCGCCCGAGCAGCTGGTGCTCCCGGCGGGCGCGGGCGCCCCGGTGGCGCTCGGCCCGTCCGCGCTGCCGGACGACGCGGTGATCTGCTCCTGCCACAACGTGACCAAGCACGAGATCGGCCAGTGCACGAGCCTCGCCGAGGTGAAGCGGTGCACCAAGGCCGGTACGGGCTGCGGCAGTTGCGTCAAGACGATCGAGAAGCTGCTGCCGGCCCCCACCGACAAGGGGCTCTGCGGCTGCTTCTCGTACACCCGCAGCGAGCTGTACGAGATCGCCCGCACCCTGCGGCTGACCTCCTTCGCGGCGCTGCTCGACTCGCACGGGCGTGAGGAGGCGCGGGGCGGCGAGGGCTGCGAGGTCTGCAAGCCGACCGTCGGCTCCATCCTCGCGAGCCTCGCCCCGACACTCGGCATGGGCGGCTACATCCTCGACGGCGAGCAGGCCTCCCTCCAGGACACCAACGACCACTTCCTCGCCAACCTGCAGCGCAACGGCTCCTATTCGGTGGTGCCGCGCATCCCCGGCGGCGAGATCACGCCGGACAAGCTGATCGTGATCGGCGAGGTGGCCCGCGACTTCGGGCTCTACACGAAGATCACCGGCGGTCAGCGGATCGACCTCTTCGGCGCCCGGGTGGACCAACTGCCCTCGATCTGGACCCGGTTGGTCGACGCGGGCTTCGAGTCGGGGCACGCGTACGGCAAGGCGCTGCGCACGGTGAAGTCCTGCGTCGGGCAGACCTGGTGCCGCTACGGCGTCCAGGACTCCGTGAAGATGGCGATCCAGCTCGAACTGCGCTACCGGGGCCTGCGCGCCCCGCACAAGCTGAAGTCGGCGGTCTCGGGGTGCGCCCGTGAGTGCGCGGAGGCCCAGTCGAAGGACTTCGGGATCATCGCGACGGCGAACGGCTGGAACCTGTACGTCGGCGGGAACGGCGGCGCGACCCCGCGCCACGCGGACCTCCTCGCGCAGGACCTCTCGGACGCCGAACTGGTGCGGCTCATCGACCGGTTCCTGATGTTCTACATCCGGACGGCGGACCGCCTGGAGCGGACGTCGACCTGGCTGGAGCGCCTGGAGGGCGGGCTCGACCACCTCAAGGACGTGGTGGTGCACGACTCGCTCGGGCTCTGCGACGAGCTGGAGGCACTGATGGCCGCGCACGTCGCCGACTACCGGGACGAGTGGGCCCAGACCCTGGACGACCCGGAGCGGCTGCGGCGCTTCGTCTCCTTCGTGAACGCGCCGGGGGCGCCGGACCCGTCGGTCCGGTTCGTGCCGGAGCGCGACCAGATCAAGCCGGACCTCACGATTCTCACGATCGGAAACCTGGAAGGGGCCACCTCCCGATGACGACGACACTCGAGCTCTCCGTCTCCCCCGACTCCTGGATGGCGGTCTGCGAGGAGGCCCGGCTGACGCCCGGCCGCGGTGTGGCGGCGCTGCTGCCGGACGGCCGGCAGGCGGCGGTCTTCCGGGACCGCT
The DNA here is from genome assembly GCF_040295385.1 of Streptomyces sp. NPDC002825. Lineage (NCBI taxonomy): Bacteria > Bacillati > Actinomycetota > Actinomycetes > Kitasatosporales > Streptomycetaceae > Streptomyces > Streptomyces sp. NPDC002825. The sequence goes on along the minus strand of NZ_JBEOVH010000007.1, from coordinate 290,700 downwards.
CGGGCCGGACGTACGCGATCGACAACCGGGATCCGTTCACGGGCGCGCAGGTGCTGTCCCGGGGGCTCGTCGGCTCGGCGGGCGGGCGGCCGTTCGTGGCCTCGCCGCTCCTGAAGCAGCGTTTCGACCTGGAGACGGGGCGCTGCCTGGACGACGAGGAGGTCGCGGTGGCGGTGTATCCGGTGCGCACCAGGTAACTTGACCGATCGTTCCAGAAAGCCGTACGGTCCTCTCGTGGCCAGGACCAAGGAATTCGATCCGGAGGCCGCGCTCCAGGCGGCGCTCGAACTGTTCTGGGCGCGCGGCTACGAGGCGACGACGATGTCCGACCTCGTGGAGCGCCTCGGGATCGGCCGCGCCAGCATCTACGCGACCTTCGGCAACAAGCACGAGCTGTACCTGAAGGCGATGGACCGCTACCTGGAGACCTGCGACCCGCGGATCGTCGAGGAGCTGTCCGCGCCGGGCCCGGCCCTGCCGGCCGTGCGGGCGCTCGTCCGCCGCTTCGCCGCCGAGGCGACGGCGGACGGGGAGCGCCTGAACGGCTGCTTCATCACCAACTCGGCCGCGGAGCTGGGCCCGCACGACACGGTGGTCGCGCGCCGGGTCGAGCTGAGCTGGGAGCAGATCGAGACCCTGCTGTACGGGGCGCTCACCCGGGCACGCGCGGGGGGCGAGCTCCCGGCCGACCGGGATCCGCGGGCCCTGTCGCGGATGCTGCTCGTGCTGCTCCAGGGGATACGGGTGGTCGGCAAGGTGTCCGGCGAGCCGAGCCGGGTCACGGACGCGGCGGAGCAGGCACTGGGGCTGTTGGACTGAGGGAAGGGCGCCCACGACGGCGCCCTTTCTCCGGGGCTCATTCTGGAACGTACGGTCAAGTTCAGTAGGGGGGGAAGATGCGCACGACACGGTTGCGGCGGCCCCGGGCCGTGGTGTCCCGCCACGACCCCCTGCTCCTCGGGGCCGTCCGGACGACGCTCATCTCCACGCTCGCCGCCCTGCTCGCCCCCGGCGGCGACGCGGTGTCGCCGCCGGCGGCGGCCGCCCTGTTCACCGTCCTCGCCGCGACCGTTCACCTCCACCGGAAAGGCTGACCCTCATGTCCGCACGCTTCACCGACCGCACCGTCCTCGTCACCGGCGCCGGTTCCGGTCTCGGCCGGGCCATCGCGCTCGCCTTCGCCGCCGAGGGCGCGAAGGTCGTCGTCGCCGGCCGTACGGCGGAACCCCTGGACGGGACGGTCGCCCTGATCGAGGCCGCCGGGGGCACGGCCGCCGCGGTGACCGCCGACGTGGCGAGCGCCGAGTCCACCCGGGAGCTGGTCCGCCGCGCGGTCGAGCTGTACGGCGGCCTGGACGTGGCCGTGAACAACGCCGGGGTCTTCCGGGGCGGCGGCCACAGCGCCGCCGACCTCCCCCTGGAGGACTGGCGGACGCTGCTCGACGTCAACGTGACGGGCGTGCTGCACGCCCTCCAGGCCGAGGTCGCCCACATGCGGGCGAACGGCGGCGGGGCCATCGTGAACATCGCGTCCAACCTGGGTCCGCACGTCCGGATCCCCGGGGTCTTCGGCTACCAGGTCTCCAAGGCGGCGGTCTCGGCGATCACCCGGGCCGCGGCCCTGGACCACATCGGCGACGGAGTCCGGATCAACGCGGTCAGCCCCGGCGCGGCGGAGTCCACGATGTCGCTGCGGCCCGGCGAGACGGAGGCCGAGCGGGAGGTCCGGATGAAGGAGCAGTCGCCCCTCGGCCGTATCTCTTCGGCGGCCGAGGTGGCGGCGGCGGTGCTGTACCTCGCGTCGGACGACGCGGGCTCGGCCGTCGGCACGGACCTGGTGATCGACGGCGGCGTCTCGGCCTGAGTCAGCCCTGGCCCTGGACGGCCGCCGGGTCCATCCAGAAGACCTCCCAGTGGTGGCCGTCCAGGTCGGTGAAGGAGCGGCCGTACATGAAGTCCATCTCCATCGGCTCCTTCGCCCGCCCGCCGCCGGCGGCGAGGGCGCGGTCGGCCAGCTCGTCGACCTTCTCCCGGCTCTCGCAGCTCAGCGTGACCAGGACCTCGGTGGTCTTGGTCGCGTCGGAGATCTCCTTGCCGGGCGCCATGAAGGACTGGAACTTGGGCTCTTCGAGGAGCATCGCGAAGATCGTGTCGCTGAAGACCACACAGGCGGTGGTCTCGTCGCTGAACTGCGGGTTCGAGGAGAAGCCGAGCTCCTCGAAGAAGGCCTTGCCGGCGTCGACGTCCTTGACGGGCAGGTTCACGAAGATCATCTGCGGGGCCATGGCGCTCTCGTCTCTCTCGTTCGGTGCTGTCGAGAGGTAAGACGGTCCTGCCCCTCGGAACTCATCGGTCTCCGAGGATTCTTTTCGCTCAGGCCACGGAACGCAGTTCGAGCGCCGCCAGCGGGACGAACCCGCCGCCGGTGCCCTCCGTCGACCCGTCGCCCAGCCGCTTCAGCATGGCGAGGGCGATCCGCTCGCCCTGTGCCTTGGCCCGCTCGGCCCGCGGCCCCTGGTGGAGCCCGTCGACGGTGGCGTGCCACAGCTGCACCCAGCGGCCGAAGTGCGCGGCGGTGAGCGGCCGGGCGGAGTGGAGGGCGGCGTGCGGGGCGAAGGCGTCCCGCCCGTAGTCGGCCGTACGGAAGAGGGCGCGCTCCCAGAAGTCGGCGATGCGCGGCAGGTGGACCTCCAGGTCGGTCCCGGCGATCTCGGTGAAGAAGGGCCCGATCAGCGGGTCGGCGAAGGCGGCGCCGTAGAAGCGGCGCAGCAGCACGTCGAGGTCGTGGCGGTCGCTGATGTCCCGGGTGGCACGCATGCCCCCCAGTGTCCCCCGCGCCGGGACCGGGCCCCAGTGCCGAAGGTCCCCGGCCTCAGGCGGTCCAGCGGCGGACGGTGTCGGTCGTGGTGTCGTACGTGAGCCAGGTTCCGTCGCCGAGGGGACGGACCGGGACGTCGGCCGGGCCGGAGGGGTAGCGGACGCGTCCGCGTCTCTCCAGGGTGCGGGCGTCGAGGAGCCAGGTGCCGTGCCCCTCGGGATCGGAGTCGTACGGGACCTGGGTGGCGGCGAGGACGGTGTCGCCGTCGAGGAAGCCGCAGGCGTGGTCCCAGCGGACGTCCTCGTTCTCGGCGAGGACCGTGCCGTCGAGGGCGTGCAGCTGGAGGTCGTTGCCGTTGTGCTCGATCGTGAGGAATCCGGTGTGCTCGGGGTGGACGTCGAACAGGATGCGGTCGAGCCCGTCGTTCAGCCCGTCGTGGACGGTGAGCCGCTGCCCGTCCCAGCGCCCCCAGTACACGAGGACGCCGTCCTGGCCCATGCCGACGCACAGGCCCATGTGCACGCCGTCGGGGTGGGCGAGGTGCCACGAGCCGGAGGCCACGCTGTCCGGCAGTGGGAGCCGGGCCAGCTCGCGGCCGTCCTCGGCGTCGAGGACGACCCAGCCCTCCAGGTAGTCGTCGGGGTCGTCCCCCGCCTCCAGGACGACATGGGCCCAGACGAAGCGGCCGTCGTGGGAGACCCCGCTGGAGCCGGACTCGCTCCCCGGGCAGACCTGCCGCTCGTCGCCGGTGTGCGGGTGGCCGACCGCCTGGTCCCAGCAGGCGTGCTCGTACACCCAGCGGGTCGTGCCGTCGGCGCGCACCGCCCGCACCGACCGCTGTCCGGAGAAGGCGGCGAAGGCCAGGTCCGGGTGGACCGAGTGGGTTCCCCCGCCCCAGCCGGGCCAGGGCAGCGGGAAGACGGCGGCCGGCGCCCGGTCCCCCGCGAACAGCGCCTCCAGTTCGTGCACTTCGAGATCGGTCCCGTGCAGCAGCAGGGCCCGGTGCCGGCCCGTCCCCCGCTCCTCGAAGGGGCAGCCGTAGACCAGTTCACGTGCTCCGGGCAGCGCGACCGAATCGAGCAGGTGTGCGTCGACGTCCATGCCGAGAACCTAGCGCCCCGCACCGACAGCGGGCGCCCGTCTGCGCTTCACCGCTCGTTGACGCCCAGTCAATTCCGTACTCCTAGGTTCCTGAAGCGCGCGACCCCGTCCCCGACCGGACGACGGGGCGGATCACCATCCTTCTCGGGAGTGAGACGTGGAGCGACGCAGTTTCCTGCGTGGAGCGGTCATCGGCACCTCGGCCGCCGCCTTCGGCGGCAGCCTGTGGCAGAGCGCGGCCGTCGCGGCCCCGGCCCAGCCCGGCGCCGGCCCCTACGGGGCGCTGGGCGCGGCGGACGCGAACGGCATCCAGCTGCCGGCCGGGTTCACCAGCCGGGTGATCGCCCGGTCCGGCCAGACCGTGGCCGGCACCTCGTACGCCTGGCACAACGCCCCCGACGGCGGCGCCTGCTTCGCCGACGGCACGGGCTGGATCTATGTCTCGAACTCGGAGATCAACCCGAGCGGCGGCGCGAGCGCGGTGCGGTTCGACTCGGCCGGCACGATCACCGGCGCGTACCGCATCCTGTCCGGCACCCGGCAGAACTGCGCCGGCGGCAAGACGCCGTGGAACACCTGGCTGTCCTGCGAGGAGGTGTCCCTCGGCTACGTCTACGAGACGAACCCCTGGGGCGGCACCGCCACCCGCCGTGACGCGATGGGCCGGTTCAAGCACGAGGCGGCGGCCGCCGACCCGGTGCGCCGCGTGGTCTACCTGACCGAGGACGAGACGGACGGCTGCTTCTACCGGTTCGTCCCCACGACCTGGGGCGACCTCTCCTCCGGCACCCTCCAGGTCCTCAAGGCCGGCACCGCCACCTCGGGGTCGTTCACCTGGCAGAACGTGCCGGACCCGGACGGCTCCCCGACCACCACCCGCACCCAGGTGTCCGGCGCGAAGCACTTCAACGGCGGCGAGGGCTGCCACTACGCGAACGACACCGTCTGGTTCACGACCAAGGGCGACAACCGGGTCTGGCAGGTCAACCTGGCCGCCGGGACCTACGAACTGGCCTACGACGACTCGCTGGTGGTCGGCGGCGGCGCCCCGCTCACCGGCGTGGACAACATCACCGGCTCGTCCTCCGGTGACCTGTACGTCGCCGAGGACGGCGGCAACATGGAGATCTGCATCATCACCCCGGACGACGTGGTCACGCAGTTCCTGCGGATCAACGGCCAGTCCGGCTCCGAGATCACCGGACCGGCCTTCTCCCCCGACGGCACGCGGCTGTACTTCTCCAGCCAGCGCGGCACGACGGGCAGCTCCTCGGGCGGCATCACCTACGAGGTGACGGGCCCCTTCCGCGCGTAGCCACGAGCCGGCCAACCTCCTTCCGCGTCGTCACGAGTCGGCCGGCCGCCTTCTGCGTGGTCACGGGTCGGGCCGGCCGGCCCGTCCGCGCGTCGGCACAGGCCGGCATCGTCACGCGCCCGCCGTCCCGTTCCGCGCGTATCTACCCGTGTAGCACCGCAGATCGACCTGCCGTTGGGCGCCGCCGAGGAGGGCGGCGCCCAACGGCGTCAGGGTGTGCAGGACGGCGTTGCCGTGGCGGAGGGTCGCGATGAGCCCGGCCTCGCGCAGGACGCCCGCGTGCTGACTGGCCGAGGCCAGCGACACCCCGGCCCTGCGGGCCAGCTCGCTGGTCGTGCCGCCGTCCCCGATGGCGTGCAGGACGGCCGAGCGGGTCTGGCCGACCAGCTTGGCGAGCGAGGAGCCGCCGGGCGCGCGGACGGTCGGCGTCTCGCCGTGCGTGACGGGGTAGACGAGGACCGGCGGCAGCGCGGGATCGCGCAGCACCACCGGGGTCCCCCGGCAGAAGAACGAGGGCTGGAGCAGCAGCCCCCGCCCGTCGAGGTGGACGTCCCGGTCGACGGGGTAGTCCGCCTCCAGGACGGGCGCGCGCCAGCGCAGCATCGGCGGCAGCGAGGCGAGCAGCTCCTCGGCTCCGCCGTCCAGGAGCGCGCGGCCGCGGCGGGCCCGGTCGGCCTCGACGCGGGCCCTGATGTGCGGCCAGTACGGCTCGATGGCGGCCCGGTGGTAGCTGCGCAGGGCCCCCACGAGCCGGTCGAAGGGCTCCGCGCCGCCGTCGGCGAGGGCGCGCAGCGAGTGGGGCACGGTCCGGCCGCCGGAACGGTCGGCGGCGAGGAGCGAGAGCTCGTCGCGGAGCCGGCCGTGGTCGGTGGCGCGGATGGCCTGGAGGCCCTCGTCGAGCCCGTGGACGCCCTCGGCGGGCGTCAGGAAGTCGGGGAAATAGCCACGGCTGGGCACGAGCGCGGCGAGCAGCCTGGTCTCGCCGCCGAGCCGCGTCCGGGCGTCCGCGCGCCATTCCCCGTAGACGACGGGGCCGCGCCGGTCCCTTAAACGGTGAAAGCTCAGAATCGTTTCCCACAGAACGTCCGGCCGGGCGGCCGTCCGCACCCCTGCCAAATCGTTCCCGGTGAAATGAATCCGCAGCATGAAGGTCCCCACCTGTGCACTCGCAACCACCCCCGACGACGAGTATGCACAGCATCACTGCACGTTACCAGGGTGTTTCAGCCACAGTTGAAAGGCATCGCGGCAATCAGGGGGGAACCGAAAAGCTGTACGGGTCGGGCAGGAAACCTTCAGGACCGAGGTGACGTGGTGAAGACCGTGGGGGGCTTTGCCCGTCCGGCGGCGGTCGGCGAGGTTGCGGCTCACCTGCCCGACATCGGTAAAGGGCGCGGCCTCCGGGTGGGGATCCGGGGGTCGCGCCCGCCCCGTTCTTTGCGCTGAGGAATCAAACAAGTTCAATGCCCAATAATTCAATCGGCCGCAATTGAACATTGGCTCACATCAGCTCGACAGACAAACGAACAAACAACGGGACGGACACCTCCGCACAAAAGGTGTCCGTCCCGTCTCTTTGTGAATCCGGAGCCGCCGCCCGTCGGTGAGGGTCAAGAGGTGACCGACGGCGGCCCCGGGGGCTCTGCGTCCCGCTGCTGAACCGGGGTTCAGGAGGGCCCGACCGCCGCTCCTGACCCCCGGTTCAGCAGGACTCAGCGGCTGTCGCTGCCCTTCGCACCGGACGCCGCGCGGCCCGCCTCCAGCCGCGCCACCGGGATCCGGAAGGGCGAGCAGGAGACGTAGTCGAGGCCGACCTCGTGGAAGAAGTGCACCGACTCCGGGTCGCCGCCGTGCTCGCCGCAGACGCCGAGCTTGATGTCGGGGCGGGTGGCGCGGCCGGCCTGGACGGCGCTGCGCACGAGCGCGCCGACGCCGTCCTTGTCGATGGTCTCGAAGGGGCTGACGCCGAAGATGCCCTTCTCCAGGTACGCGGTGAAGAACGAGGCCTCCACGTCGTCGCGGGAGAAGCCCCAGACCGTCTGCGTCAGGTCGTTGGTGCCGAAGGAGAAGAACTCCGCGGCCTCGGCGATCTGACCGGCGGTCACGGCGGCGCGCGGCAGCTCGATCATGGTGCCGAGCGCGAGCTTCAGCTCGACGCCGGTCTGCGCCTGGACCTCGGCGATGACCTGCTCGGCCTCCTCGCGGACGATCTCCAGCTCCTGGACGGTGCCGACGAGCGGGATCATGATCTCGGCGCGCGGGTCGCCCTTGGCGTCGATGCGGTGGGCCGCGGCCTCGGCGATCGCCCGGACCTGCATGGTGAACAGGCCGGGGATGACCAGGCCGAGGCGGACGCCGCGCAGACCCAGCATCGGGTTCTGCTCGTGCAGCCGGTGCACGGCCTGGAGCAGGCGCAGGTCGTTCTCGTGCGGCTCCTTGCGGGACTCGGCGAGGGCGACGCGCACCGACAGCTCGGTGATGTCGGGCAGGAACTCGTGCAGCGGCGGGTCGAGCAGCCGGACCGTGACGGGCAGCCCGTCCATGGCCTCGAAGAGCTCGATGAAGTCCTGCTTCTGCAGCGGGAGGAGCGCCTTGAGCGACTCCTCGCGCTCGGCGTCCGTGTCGGCGAGGATGAGGCGCTCGACGTACTGGCGGCGCTCGCCGAGGAACATGTGCTCGGTGCGGCACAGGCCGATGCCCTGGGCGCCGAAGCGGCGGGCGCGGGAGGCGTCCTCGGCGTTGTCGGCGTTGGCGCGGACGCGCAGGCGGCGGACGCGGTCGGCGTAGGCCATGATCCGGTGCACGGCGGCGACGAGCTCGTCGGCGTCGTCGGCGCCGGCGTGCATGCGGCCCTCGAAGTACTCGACGACCGGGGAGGGTACGACGGGTACCTCACCGAGGTAGACCTTGCCGGTGGAGCCGTCGATGGAGACGACGTCGCCCTCCTCGACGACCTGGCCGTCGGCCGTGGTCATCCGGCGGCGCTTGGTGTCGACCTCGAGCTCCTCGGCGCCGCAGACACAGGTCTTGCCCATGCCGCGGGCGACGACGGCGGCGTGCGAGGTCTTGCCGCCGCGGGAGGTGAGGATGCCCTCGGCGGCGATCATGCCGTCCAGGTCGTCCGGGTTGGTCTCGCGGCGGATCAGGATGACCTTCTCGCCGGAGCGGGACCACTTGACGGCCGTGTACGAGTCGAAGACGGCCTTGCCGACGGCGGCGCCCGGGGAGGCGGCGATGCCGCGGCCGATCTGCTCGACCTTGGCGTTCTCGTCGAACTTGGGGAACATCAGCTGGGCGAGCTGGGCGCCGGTGACGCGCTGGAGCGCCTCGGCCTCGTCGATCAGGCCCTGGTCCACGAGCTGCGTGGCGATGCGGAAGGCGGCACCGGCGGTGCGCTTGCCGACGCGGGTCTGGAGCATCCAGAGCTGGCCGCGCTCGATGGTGAACTCGATGTCGCAGAGATCCTTGTAGTGGGTCTCCAGGGTCTCCATGATGTGCATGAGCTGGTCGTACGACTTCTTGTCGATCGACTCGAGGTCGGCCAGCGGCACGGTGTTGCGGATGCCGGCGACGACGTCCTCGCCCTGCGCGTTCTGCAGGTAGTCGCCGTAGACGCCCTGGTGGCCGGAGGCGGGGTCGCGGGTGAAGGCGACGCCGGTGCCGGAGTCGGGGCCGAGGTTGCCGAAGACCATCGAGCAGACGTTGACGGCGGTGCCGAGGTCGCCCGGGATGCGCTCCTGGCGGCGGTACAGCTTGGCGCGGTCCGTGTTCCAGGAGTTGAAGACGGCCTCGATGGCGAGGTCCATCTGCTCGCGCGGGTCCTGCGGGAAGTCGCGGCCGGTCTGGGCCTTCACGATCTTCTTGAAGTGCTTGACGACCTTCTTGAGGTCGGCGGCGTCCAGGTCGGTGTCGCTGGCGACCTTCTTCGCGGCCTTGGCCTCGTCGAGGGCCTCCTCGAAGAGCTCGCCGTCGACGCCGAGGACGGTCTTGCCGAACATCTGGATCAGACGGCGGTACGAGTCCCACGCGAAGCGCTCGTTGTCGGCCTGGCGGGCGAGGCCGGCCACCGACTCGTCGGAGAGGCCGATGTTGAGGACGGTGTCCATCATGCCCGGCATGGAGAACTTGGCGCCCGAGCGGACCGAGACGAGAAGCGGGTTGTCGGCCTGGCCGAGCTTCTTGCCCATCTGCTGCTCGAGGGCGTCGAGGTGCGCGGTGACCTCGTCGCGGAGCTCGACCGGCTCCGAGCCGCTCTCGAGGTAGACCTTGCACGCCTCGGTGGTGATCGTGAAGCCCGGAGGCACCGGCAGGCCGAGGTTGGTCATCTCGGCGAGGTTCGCGCCCTTGCCACCGAGCAGGTCCTTCAGGTCCCTGTTGCCCTCGGTGAAGTCGTAGACGAACTTCTGATCATTAATTTCCGACACGGGTCCCGACTCCTCGATGACTCGGTTGGCTGCCCTGACGGCGAGGAACATACCCAGATCGAAGGCTTCTGGGGAGGTACGCCTGCCGGTCACACGGTTTTAACCACCCGTCCGCCAGCACTTCGAAAGTTACCGAGGCGAAGCTTCCGGATTCACGCCCCGAAGGCCAGTTGACCCAATCCAGCACTTCGCCGCTCACGTGAGCGCCCAAACGAGCACTTGCGTTCAACTCTTGAAGGCAAAAAGGGTGGCACTGAGTGCCACCCCTTCAGTCCTTGCAGCCACTTGTAACCTGCTCATCTGAGCACCACCCTCCTCAAGGGTGGCGAGGATCACTCCTCCGGAAGGGGCTGAATCTCAGCCTCCGGACGTGTCCAGCTCGGCGTCCTCGCTCACCCCGGCACAGTCGTAGGGGTCCTTCAACCAGCCGTCCGGCAGGACAACTCGGTTGTTTCCGGACGTACGGCCCCGAGGGCCGTCCGCACCCACGGGCCACGGCTGGTCCAGGTCGAGCTCGCTCAACTGAGCGCGCAGCTCGTCCAGAGAAGACGTGATCGCGAGCTTCTTGCGCATCTCGGAGCCGACCGCGAAGCCCTTCAGGTACCAGGCCACGTGCTTCCGGAAGTCGATGACACCGCGTGCCTCGTCGCCGAGCCACTCGCCGAGCAGCCGCGCGTGCCGCACCATCGCGTCCGCGACCTCCCGCAGACCCGGCTGGGCGTACTGGCCGGTGCCCTCGAAGCCCGCCACCAGGTCCCCGAAGAGCCACGGGCGGCCCAGGCAGCCGCGGCCGACGACGACGCCGTCGCAGCCCGTCTCCCGCATCATCCGCAGCGCGTCGTCCGCCGACCAGATGTCGCCGTTGCCGAGCACGGGGATCTCGGGCACGTGCTCCTTGAGCCGCGCGATCGCGTCCCAGTCGGCAGTGCCGCCGTAGTGCTGGGCCGCCGTCCGCCCGTGCAGGGCGATCGCCGTGACGCCCTCCTCGACCGCGATGCGGCCCGCGTCGAGGTAGGTGATGTGGTCGTCGTCGATGCCCTTGCGCATCTTCATCGTGACCGGCAGGTCGCCCGCGTTGGTCACGGCCTCGTGGAGGATCGCCCGCAGCAGCGGCCGCTTGTAGGGCAGGGCCGAGCCGCCGCCCTTCCGGGTCACCTTGGGGACCGGGCAGCCGAAGTTCAGGTCGATGTGGTCGGCGAGGTCCTCGTCGACGATCATCCGCACGGCCTTGCCGACCGTCACCGGATCCACGCCGTACAGCTGGATCGAGCGCGGCTTCTCGGTCTCGTCGAAGCGGATGAGCTGCATCGTCTTCTCGTTGCGCTCGACCAGGGCGCGCGTCGTGATCATCTCGCTCACGAACAGTCCCTTGCCGCCGCTGTACTCACGGCAGAGGGTACGGAAGGGGGCGTTGGTGATGCCGGCCATCGGGGCGAGCACCACCGGCGGCTGCACGATGTGCGGCCCGATGGCGAGAGGGGTGAACGCGGTCATTCGGCCATTGTCCCGCACTGCGGAGTTTCTTAGACAGCCATACGATCCGCACATGCCCGAGCTCACACGCGGTCGCCGTCTCGTCGTCCTCGCGATCTGCTGCATGAGCCTGCTCATCGTCAGCCTGGACAACACCGCGCTGAACGTCGCGCTGCCCGCCATGCGGCGCGATCTCGGCGCCACCGTCGCCGGCATGCAGTGGGTGATCGACGCCTACACGCTGGTCCTGGCCTCCCTGCTGATGCTCGCCGGCTCCACAGCCGACCGGATCGGCCGCCGCAAGGTCTTCGTCACCGGCCTGACCGTCTTCGCCCTCGGCTCGCTGCTCTGCTCCCTCGCGCCGAACCTGGAGGCCCTGATCGCCTTCCGGGCGGTCCAGGCCGTCGGCGGCTCGATGCTGAACCCGGTCGCCATGTCGATCATCACCAACACCTTCACGGAACCGGCCGCACGCGCGCGTGCCATCGGCGTCTGGGGCGGGGTCGTCGGCGTCTCCATGGCCGCCGGCCCCCTCGTGGGCGGGGTGCTCGTCCAGTCGGTCGACTGGCGGGCGATCTTCTGGGTGAACCTGCCGGTCGCCCTCGTCGCCCTGCTCCTGACCCTGCGGTACGTCCCCGAGTCCCGCGCGCCCCGCCCCCGGCGCCCCGACCCGATCGGGCAGCTCCTGGTCACGGCGCTCCTCGGCTCGCTCACGTACGCGATCATCGAGACCGACCCGCTCTTCGCCGGGATCGCGGCCGTCGCGCTCGCCGGGCTGCTGTTCTACGAGCCCCGCCGCCGCGAGCCCCTCATCGACCTGCGGTTCTTCCGGAGCGCGCCGTTCAGCGGGGCCACCGTCATCGCGGTCTGCGCCTTCGCCTCGCTCGGCGGCTTCCTCTTCCTGAACACGCTCTACCTCCAGGACGTGCGCGGGCTCTCCCCGCTGTCCGCCGGGCTCTGGATGCTGCCGATGGCCGGCATGACCTTCGTCTTCGCCCCGCTGTCGGGGCGGCTCACGGCCGCGCGCGGGCCTCGCCCCTCGCTGCTGCTCGCGGGGACGGCGATGGCGGCGGGGCCGCTGCTCTTCGCGGCCTTCGAAGCCGAGACGAGCGATCCGCTGCTCCTCACGGGGTACGTGGTCTTCGGCATCGGCTTCGGCCTGGTGAACGCCCCGATCACCAACACCGCCGTCTCGGGGATGCCCCGCGCGCAGGCCGGGGTGGCGGCGGCGGTGGCCTCGACGAGCCGCCAGGTCGGGCAGACGCTCGGTGTCGCCGTGATCGGCGCGGTCCTGGCGGCGGGACTCGGCGCGACCCCGCAGGCGGACGCGTTCGTGGCGGCGGCCCGCCCCGGCTACTGGATCATCACGGGCTGCGGGCTCGCCGTCCTGGCCGTCGGCGCGCTCACCAGCGGCCCGTGGGCGCGGCGCACGGCGGAGCGGACGGCGCGCTGCCTGGCCCCGGAGGAGGAGCGGGAGGGCGGCAGGGAGGGCGGACCTCAGGCGATGGCCAAGGCGCCGGCGCCCTGAGGCGCCCGGGCCTCCCGTTCCCGGACGACCAGGTCGAGGAGGCGGGCGACGCCGGCCTGGGTGGCGTCGTCCACGGGGACGTACGTGACGAGGTGCGTCCCGGCGTTCGGGCCGAGCCAGAGGTTGGTGTGCTCGAAGCTGAGCAGCCCCACGCGCGCGTTGCGGATGACCTTCACGCGGCCTCCGGGGGCGACCACCTCGTGCCGCGCCCACAGCTCCCGGAACTCGGGCGAGGCCTCTTCCAGACGCCGTACGAGCTCCTTCCAGGCGGGCTCGGCCAGGTGTTCGGCCATGGCGGCGCGGAGCTTCCCGGCGAGCGCGCGCATGACCTCGGGCAGGTCGGTGACCGAGGCCCGGAAGTCCTCGTTCGTGAAGGCCAGCCAGAGGGAGTTGCGGTCCTCGCGGGGCAGCGCGTCCAGGTCGCAGAAGAGCTGCCCGAAGGTGCGGTTGTGGGCGAGGAAGTCGTACCGGCTGTTCTGGATCGCGGCCGGCACCGGCTCCAGCTGGTCGAGGAGCCGCCGCAGGGTGGGCGTGACGGCCGGGCAGGTCGCCTCGGGGTGCGGGTCGACGGCTCCGGCCAGCGCGAAGAGATGGTTCCGCTCGGTCGGGTCGAGCAGCAGGGCCCCGGCGAGGGCGTCCAGGACCTGCGGGGAGACCTGGATGTCACGGGCCTGTTCGAGCCAGGTGTACCAGGTGACGCCGACGGCGGAGAGGTGCGCGACCTCCTCGCGGCGCAGTCCCGGGGTGCGGCGGCGCCGGCCCCGGGGCAGGCCGACCTGCTCGGGGGTGATGCGCTCGCGGCGGCTGCGCAGGAAGGCGGCGAGCTCGTGGCGCCGGACGTCCTCCTCGGGCAGAGCTCGTCGTGCGTCCTCTGCGGGCAGAGCTCGCCGTACGTCCTCTGCTGGCAGAGCTCGTCGTGCGTCCTCTGCGGGCAGAGCTCCGGGTCCGGTCATCGCCATGACGGTCATGCCTCCAGGGTGCCGGGGCGGTCAGCCGGTTTCCAGGTAGTGCTTGTACCAGGATAAGGACACTCTGGTACCAGGCTGAGCGGAGGCGGAGGCTCGGTTGCGTGACTACGACCTCCCTTTCCGTCCGCACCGCCGCACCGGCCGGCCGGCAGGCCCCGGCGCTCGGCGCCCGCGGCCTGTTCACCGTCCTGCTGGGGGCCGCGCTCCCCCTCATCGACTTCTTCATCGTCAACGTCGCCCTGCCGTCCATCGACCAGGACCTGGCCGCGGGCCCGGCGCTCCTGGAGCTGGTCGTCGCCGGGTACGGCCTGGCGTACTCGGTGCTGCTCGTCCTCGGCGGGCGGCTCGGCGACCTCTTCGGCCGCCGCCGGCTCTTCCTCGCCGGCATGGCCGCCTTCGGTCTCACCTCGCTCGCCTGCGGGCTCGCCCCGGACGCCTGGACGCTGGTCGCGGCGCGCGTGGCGCAGGGCGCGGCGGCGGCGCTGATGCTGCCGCAGGTGCTCGCGACCATCCACTCCTCGACCGAGGGTGCGCGCCGGGCGAGGGCGCTGAGCCTGTACGGGGCGACCGCCGGTCTCGCGATGGCGGGCGGCCAGATCCTGGGCGGGGTGCTCGTGACCGCCGACCTCGCGGGCACCGGCTGGCGTGCGGTGTTCCTGGTGAACGTGCCGGTGGCGGTGGCGGGCCTGGTGCTCGCCGTCCGTACCGTGCCGGAGACCCGCTCGGACCGGCCCGCGCCGGTGGACGTGCCGGGCACGCTGCTCCTCGCGCTCGCGCTGCTCACCCTGCTCGCGCCGCTGACGGAGGGCCGGGCTGCGGGCTGGCCGCTGTGGACCTGGGTGTCGCTCGCGGTGTTCCCGTTCGCGGCCGTGGCCTTCTGGCGGGTGGAGCGGCGGGCCGACCGCCGGGGCGCCGTGCCGCTGGTCCCGCCGAGCCTGCTGGCCCTCCTTCCGCTGCGGCGGGGGCTCGCGGTGGTGCTGCCGCTCTCGCTGGGCTTCAGCGGCTTCATGTTCGTGATCGCGGTGGCGCTCCAGCAGGGCCTGGAAATGGGCGCGGTGGCCTCGGGCCTCGCGCTCGTGCCGATGGCGCTGGCCTTCTTCGGTGCCTCGCTCGCGGGGCCGCGTCTGGTGCGGCGCTGGGGCACCCGGGTGGTCCCGGTGGGGGCGCTGCTCCAGGGGCTCGGCATCGCCGCGATCGTCTGGTCGGTGGCGCGGGACTGGCAGGGGCTCTCCGTCTGGGACCTCGTGCCGGGCATGGCGGTGGCGGGTCTCGGTCAGGGGCTCCAGCTGCCGGTGCTGTTCCGGGTGGTGCTCTCCGAGGTGCCGTCGGAGCGGGCGGGCGTGGGCAGCGGGGTCATGGTGACCACGCAGCAGTCGGCGCTGACGCTGGGCGTGGCGACGCTGGGTTCGCTCTTCCTCTCGCTGGCCTCCTCGCCGGCGGACATGGGCGGGGCGCTGCGGACGACGCTCCTGGTCCAGCTGGGTGTGGTGGCGCTGACGCTGCTGCTCGGCCTGCGCCTCCCCCGCACGGTGAAGTAGGCGAAAACCAGGGATGGAGTGACAGATATTGAAATCTGTCATCGCACATGCCATAGTCGTTTTATGACCACCACACCGAAGACCTCCCTCCCCGCGCGTCGGCTCGGTGCCACCGGCCCCGTCGTCTCCGCGCTCGGCCTCGGCTGCATGGGCATGTCCGCCCTGTACGGCGAGAGCGACCGGGCCGAGTCGATCGCGACGATCCACGCGGCCCTGGACGCCGGCGTCACCCTGCTCGACACGGGCGACTTCTACGGGATGGGCCACAACGAGCTGCTCATCAACGAGGCCCTGCGGACGGCGCCCGCCGCCGCCCGCGAGCAGGCGCTGACCAGCGTGAAGTTCGGCGCCCTGCGCACGGTCGAAGGCGGATTCACCGGCTACGACGGCCGCCCGGACGCCGTGAAGAACTTCGCGGCGTACTCGCTCCAGCGCCTCGGCACCGATCACATCGACATCTACCGGATCGCCCGCGTCGACCCCGACGTGCCGATCGAGGAGACCGTCGGCGCGATCGCCGAGCTGGTCGAGGCCGGGCACGTGAAGCACATCGGTCTCTCCGAGGTCGGCGCGGACACCCTACGCCGGGCGGCGGCCGTGGCCCCGATCGCGGACCTCCAGATCGAGTACAGCCTGATCTCGCGCGGCATCGAGGAGAAGATCCTGCCGACCGCCCGCGAGCTGGGCATCGGCGTCACCGCGTACGGAGTCCTCTCGCGCGGCCTGATCAGCGGCCACTTCACCCGGGACCGCGAGCTGCCCGCGGGCGACTTCCGCGGGATGTCCCCGCGCTTCCAGGGCGAGAACCTCGGCCGGAACCTGGACCTGGTGGACCGGCTGCGCGCGGTCGCCGAGACCAAGGGCGTCACGGTCGCCCAGACGGCGATCGCCTGGGTGCTGGCCCAAGGCCCCCGGCACAGCACCGAGATCGTGCCCTTGATCGGCGCCCGCCGACGCGACCGCCTCGCCGAGGCGCTCGGCGCCCTGGACGTCACCCTCGACGCCGCCGACCTGGCCGCGATCGAGGAGGCCGTCCCGGCGGGCGCGGCCTCCGGCGAGCGCTACCCGGCGGCCCAGATGGCCCACCTGGACAGCGAGCGCTGACAGGTAATGTCATTCGCATGGCCGCCACCGAGACCCTGACCGCAGAGCGCATCCTCGAAGCCACCGAGGAGGTGCTGCGGCGCTACGGCCCCGGGAAGGCGACCGTCGTCGACGTGGCCCGGGTCCTCGGCGTCAGTCACGGCAGCGTCTACCGTCACTTCCGCACCAAGGCGGCGCTGCGCGAGGCCGTCACCGAGCGGTGGCTGGAGCGGACGATCGTGGCACTCCGGCCGCACGTCGAGGCCGGCGGGCCGGCGGACGAGCGGCTGACCGGCTGGCTGACGGCCCTGTTCTCGCTGAAGCGCAAGAAGGCGGGCGGCGACCCGGAGCTGATGGCCACCTTCCAGGTGCTGATCGGCGAGAACAGCGCGGTGGTCGACCGGCACGAGGAGCACCTCGTCGAGCAGATCGCCCGCATCCTGGAGGACGGTCACCGCGAGGGCCTGTTCGCGGCGCCGGAGCGGGACTTCGCCACCACGGCCCGCGCGGTCTTCGACGCGACGGACCGCTTCCACAACCCGGCGCACGCCGGCGAGTGGTCGGCCCCCGGGGTCGAGTCCGCGTTCGCGGCGGTCGTCTCCCTGGTGCAGCGCGCACTCAAGGTCTGAGCAGCACGCCCCTTTTGAAGATCATTTGGCGTGGAGTTTCCCCTTCCCTGTCCGGTGCATGACTAGCCTGCTCGCGCACCACGACCGTAAGAACTCCCAGGGGGAACCATGTCCACACCCGCCAAGCCGCCCCGATCGGGCGGCGCGTCCGCGATCGGATGGGTCCTCACGATCGGCCTCAACGTCGTCGCGCCGATCCTCACGTACAACACGCTCACCGAGGACCACGGCTGGTCCGAGTTCTCCGCGCTGCTCCTGAGCAGCGCCTGGCCGGTCCTCGACACGGCGATCATGGCGGCCTGGCGTCGCAAGATCGACGAGTTCGCCGTCGTCACCCTGGTGTTCCTGGTGATCACGGCCGTGGTCTCGCTGGTCGGCGCGCACACCGCCCGCGCGCTGCTGGTCAAGGACTCCGCGGTGACGGGCCTGTTCGGCCTGCTCTGCCTGGGGACGCTGCTCGCCCCGCGCCCGCTGATGTTCTACTTCGGCCGCAAGTTCGCGACCGACGGCACGCCGGAGTCCACGACCTGGTGGAACGGCATGTGGCAGTTCGAGGGCTTCCGCTCCACCATGCGCACGATGACGCTCGTGTGGGGCGTGGCGTACGTGGCCGAGGCGCTGGTCCGCATCGCCCTGGCGTACGTCCTGCCGACCAAGACCATGGTCGCGCTCAGCCCGGTGATGATCTACGGCGTCCTCGGCGCCCTCGGCGTCTGGACGGCCTGGTTCGGCAAGCGCCGCGCGGCGGAGGGGGCCCGCCGCCAGGCGGAGGCCGAGGCGGCGGCCGCCGCGGCCGCCTGACGGCACGGGAAAGCCCCCGGTTCCGGAGACGGAACCGGGGGCTTTCCCGTGCCTGCGATCAGATTCAGCAGCCGATGAGGCGGCTGGCCAGGTAGCCCTGGATCTGGTCGAGGGAGACGCGCTCCTGCTTCATGGTGTCGCGCTCGCGCACGGTCACCGCGTTGTCCTCGAGGGTGTCGAAGTCGACGGTGATGCAGTACGGCGTGCCGATCTCGTCCTGACGGCGGTAGCGGCGACCGATGGCGCCGGCGTCGTCGAACTCGATGTTCCAGTTCTGGCGCAGGTCCGCCGCGAGGCCCTTGGCCTTCGGGGAGAGCTGCGCGTTGCGGGAGAGCGGGAGGACCGCGACCTTGACCGGGGCCAGGCGGTGGTCGAGGCGCAGCACGGTGCGCTTCTCCATGACGCCCTTGGCGTTCGGGGCCTCGTCCTCGATGTACGCGTCGAGCAGGAAGGCGAGCATCGCGCGGCCGACACCGGCGGCGGGCTCGATGACGTACGGCGTGTAGCGCTCGCCCGTCTCCTGCTCCAGGAAGGAGAGGTTGGCGCCGGAGGCCTTGGCGTGGGCGCTCAGGTCGTAGTCGGTGCGGTTGGCGACGCCCTCGAGCTCGCCCCACTCGCTGCCGCCGAAGGAGAAGCGGTACTCGATGTCGGCGGTGCGCTTCGAGTAGTGGGAGAGCTTCTCCTGCGGGTGCTCGTACCAGCGCATGTTCTCCTCACGGAGACCCAGGCCGGTGTACCAGTTCCAGCGCTGCTCCATCCAGTACTCCTGCCACTGCTCGTCCTCGCCCGGCTTGACGAAGAACTCCATCTCCATCTGCTCGAACTCGCGCGTGCGGAAGATGAAGTTGCCCGGAGTGATCTCGTTCCGGAAGGACTTGCCCATCTGCGCGATGCCGAACGGGGGCTTCTTGCGCGAGGTGGTCTGCACCTGGGCGAAGTTGGTGAAGATGCCCTGGGCGGTCTCGGGACGCAGGTACGCGACGGAGCCGGTGTCCTGGGTCGGGCCGAGGTGCGTGGAGAGCAGGCCGGAGAACTGCTTGGGCTCGGTGAAGGTGCCCTTGTTGCCGCAGTTGGGGCAGTTGAGCTCGGTGAGGCTCTCGGGGAGACGGCCGTGCTTCTCCTCGTACGCCTCCTCCAGGTGGTCGGCGCGGAAGCGCTTGTGGCAGGAGGTGCACTCGGTCAGCGGGTCGGTGAAGGTCGCGACGTGACCGGACGCCTCCCACACCTCGGTGGCCAGGATGACGGACGAGTCGATACCGACGACGTCCTCGCGCGCGGTGACCATGTAACGCCACCACTGGCGCTTCAGGTTCTCCTTCAGCTCGACACCCAGCGGTCCGTAGTCCCAGGCGGCACGCTGGCCGCCGTAGATCTCGCTGCACGGGTAGACGAAGCCACGGCGCTTGCTCAGGCTGACGATGGTGTCGATCTTGTCGGCGGCCACGGTGCTCTCTTCATTACGACGACGAAGTGCGAATGCCTCAGGTTACCGGCGTGCCTGCCCCCCGTATCAAATCGGTTCGGCAACGAGGGCCGGCGAGACCTCGGGTGGCGGGGGACACAGGTAAGGCAATTGACAACCGTTTCCAATTTTGTTGAAAATGAGTGTCATGAACGTACGCCGCCTGATACCCAGCACCGCCCTCGCCGGAGCCGTCGCGCTCGGCGTCGTCTCCCTCTCCGCCTGCTCCGGGACCTCCGACGCCGCGGACAAGGGAAGCGGCGGCAAGCTGGACGTGGTGGCGTCCTTCTACCCCATGCAGTACCTGGCCGAGCAGATAGGCGGCGGCCACGTCGCCGTCAACACGCTCACCAAGCCCGGCGTCGAACCCCACGACCTGGAGCTCAAGCCGAAGCAGATCGGCGAGCTCGGCGAGGCCGACGTCATCCTCTACCTCAAGGGCATCCAGCCCGCCGTCGACGACGCCATCGCCCAGGCCGGCGTGCAGAACACCGTCGACGCCGCCACCCTCACCAAGCTCGAGGAGCACGGCACCGAGGTCGGCCACGACCACGAGGGCGAAGAGGCCCACCACGAGGACGAGGCCGGCGCCGACCCCCACATCTGGCTCGACCCCGTGAAGTACGCGGAGGTCGCCAAGGGCGTCGGCAGCGCCCTGGAGAAGGCGGACCCGGCCCACGCCGCCGACTACGAGAAGAACACCGACGCCCTGGTGAAGAAGCTCGGCGACCTGAACACCGAGTTCGAGACGGGCCTGAAGAACACCGCCACGAAGACCTTCATCACCACCCACTCCGCCTTCGGCTACCTCGCCGAGCGCTACGGCCTGGAGCAGGAGGGCATCGCGGGCATGGACCCCGAGTCCGACCCGAGCCCCGCCCGCATCAAGGAGCTCCAGGAGATCGCGGCGAAGGACAAGGTCTCCACCGTCTTCTTCGAGACCCTCGCGAGCGACAAGACCGCGAAGACCCTCGCGCAGGACACCGGCCTCAGGACCGACGTCCTGGACCCGCTGGAGGGAATCACGGACAAGTCCAAGGGCGATGACTACGTCGAGGTCATGCAGTCGAACCTCGCCGCGCTGAAGAACGCCCTCGGCGCCAAGTGACCACAGCACAGCAGGAGGCACTCGTGAGCGACGAGCCCGTCATTTCCGTCCGCGGAGCCACGGCGGCCCTCGGCGCCCGCCCCGTCCTCCGGGGTGTCGACCTCACCGTCGAGCGCGGTGAGGTCGTCGCCCTGCTCGGCGCCAACGGCTCCGGCAAGTCCACCGCCGTCCGCGCGATCATCGGCCAGGTCCCGCTGACCGGCGGCACGATCGAGCTGTTCGGCACCGAGCGGAAGCGTTTCCGCGACTGGGCCCGCGTGGGCTACGTGCCGCAGCGCACCACCGCCGCCTCCGGCGTCCCCGCCACCATCCGCGAGGTCGTCTCCTCGGGCCGGCTCGCCCGCCGCAGGTTCGGCTGGACCACCAAGGACGACAAGGCGGCCGTCGAGCGGGCCATCGAGCTCGTCGGCCTCACCGACCGCGCCAAGGACTCCGTCTCCGCGCTCTCCGGCGGCCAGCACCAGCGCGTCCTGATCGCCCGCGCGCTCGCCTCCCGGCCCGAACTGCTGATCATGGACGAGCCGATGGCCGGCGTGGACCTCGCCAGCCAGGAGATCCTCGCCGCGACCCTGCGCGAGCAGGTCGCCGAGGGCACCTCCGTCCTCCTCGTCCTGCACGAGCTGGGTCCCCTGGAGCCGCTCATCGACCGCGCGGTCGTCCTGCGCGACGGCTGCGTCGTCCACGACGGCCCGCCGCCCGAGGCCCTCGGCCAGCACGCGCTGCCCGGCCACGACCACGTACATCCGCATGCGGCCGGCGAGCCGCTCCGCACGGGACTGCTGACCTGACCATGGACTTCCTCAACGACGCCTTCATGCAGCGGTCGCTCCTGGCCGCCGTCCTCGTCGGCATCACCGCCCCCGCCGTCGGCATCTACCTCGTCCAGCGCCGCCAGGCCCTCATGGGCGACGGCATCGGACACGTCGCCATGACCGGCGTCGGCCTCGGCTTCCTGCTGAACTCCAGCCCGATCTGGATGGCGACCCTCGTCGCCGTCGCGGGCTCGATCGCGATGGAGCTGATCCGGGCGTACGGGAAGACCCGCGGCGACCTCGCGCTGGCGCTGCTCTTCTACGGCGGCATGGCGGGCGGCGTCATGCTGACCAGCCTCTCGAAGACCGGCTCCAACGCGAACCTCAGCTCGTACCTCTTCGGCTCGCTGTCCACCGTCTCCAGCGAGGACGTCACGTCGATCAGCCTCCTCGCCGCCTTCGTGGTCCTGGTCACGGTCGGCCTGCGCAAGCAGCTCTTCGCGGTCAGCCAGGACGAGGAGTTCGCCCGCGTCACCGGCCTCCCCGTCCGCGCCCTGAACCTGCTGATCGCGGTGACGGCCGCGGTGACCGTCACGGTCGCCATGCGGGTCGTCGGCCTGCTGCTCGTCAGCGCCCTCATGGTGGTGCCGGTCGCGGCGGCCCAGCAGCTGTCGAAGTCCTTCCGCGCGACCTTCGTCCTCGCGGTGGCGACCGGCGTCACCGTCACCCTGGCGGGCACGGTCACCTCGTACTACCAGGACGTGCCGCCCGGCGCGACGATCGTCCTGTACGCGATCGGGATCTTCATCGCCCTGACCCTGCTCGCCACCCCGCTCGCCAAGCGGCGGGCGCGGGCCGCCGAAGAGGCCACGAGGGACTGCGACGCGCAGGTTCCGGCCACCCGGCGGCCGACGGACGACGTGAAGGTCTGATCCGCGACTGATCCCGGGGGTACGGGGGGCTGGCAGAATGGCGGGGGCAGACAAGCATCCAAGGAGGCCCCCGTGGCGACGGCAGGACCCCCCGTACGCGGCCGCTCGACCAAGCAGCGGGCCGCCGTGTCGGCGGCACTGAACGAGGTGGACGAGTTCCGCAGCGCCCAGGAGCTGCACGACATGCTCAAGCACCGCGGCGACTCCGTCGGCCTCACCACCGTCTACCGCACGCTCCAGTCCCTCGCGGACGCGGGCGAGGTCGACGCGCTGCGCACCAGCGACGGCGAGACGGTCTACCGCCGCTGCTCGACCGGCGACCACCACCACCACCTCGTCTGCCGCGTCTGCGGCAAGGCCGTGGAGGTGGAGGGCCCGATGGTGGAGCAGTGGGCCGAGACGATCGCGTCGGAGCACGGCTTCGTGAACGTGGCGCACACGGTCGAGATCTTCGGCACGTGCGCGGAGTGCGCCGGGAAGTGACCTGACAGACGAAGGGCCCGCACCGAACGGATTCGGTGCGGGCCCTTCGTACGCGTCACATGCGGGTGAGGCCCGGGGCCGACGTGCCCGCCGGCCCCGTCACGCCTTGTCGAGGACGGCCAGGTCCGCCGGGTCGACGCCGCCGAAGCGGCGGTCGCGCTGGGCGTACTCGACGCACGCCCGCCACAGGTCGCGGCGGTCGAAGTCGGGCCACAGCACGTCCTGGAAGACCATCTCGGCGTACGCGCTCTGCCAGATCAGGTAGTTGGAGGTGCGCTGCTCGCCGCTGGGCCGCAGGAACAGGTCCACGTCCGGCATGTCCGGGTAGTACAGGTACTTCTGGATGGTCTTCTCGGTGATCTTCGACGGGTCGAGCTTTCCGGCCTTCACGTCCTCGGCGAGCGCCTGCGCCGCGTCCGTGAGCTCGGCGCGACCGCCGTAGTTCATGCAGAAGTACAGCGTGAGCTTGGTGTTGTCCTTGGTCTGCTCCTGGGCGACCTGGAGCTCCTTGGCCACGGACTTCCACAGCTTCGGCATGCGGCCGACCCAGCGGACCCGGATGCCGAGCGCGTCGAGCTGGTCGCGGGTCTTGCGGATGAAGTCGCGGTTGAAGTTCATGAGGAAGCGGACCTCCTCGGGGGAGCGCTTCCAGTTCTCGGTGGAGAAGGCGTACAGCGAGATCGCCCCGACGCCCATCTCGATCGCGCCCTGCAGCACGTCGAGCACCTGCTCGGCGCCGACCTTGTGCCCCTCGGTGCGCGGCAGTCCGCGCTCCTTGGCCCAGCGGCCGTTGCCGTCCATGACGATCGCGACGTGCTCCGGGACCAGCTCGGTCTGGAGCTTCGGCGGGCGTGCACCGGACGGGTGCGGCTCGGGGGTGCTGTACTCCCGACGCTGGCGCCCGAGGAGTCGTGCGATGGCCATGGCGATGAATCTCCTAAGAGGTGGTGCCGTACTTCACGCGTAGTCGAGTTTCCCACGGCGGGAGGCCCGCTCTTCGTCTAGTCGCCCCTGCCGTAGGTCAGACGTTCGACCTGGCCGGGCTGGAAGTCGTTCGGCACCTGCTTGCCGTTGACGACGAGCTGGACGGCGTGGGCGTCTCCGAGGACCAGCGAGATCTGGTCCTCGTCCGTGAAGGTCTTGGTCTCGCCGACGTCCAGCAGTCCGTCGTACAGCAGGACGCCGCCCTGGCCCTTCACCGAGACCCAGCTCTTGCCGCCCTCCGCGGTCCCCGTCAGGGCGACGGTGACCCGGTCCTTGGGAGCGGCGCCGGTCCGGGGGGCGGTGGGGGTGGCCGGCTGGGAGGAGGCCTGCGGGGATTCCGGGGCGGTGGAAGGGTTCGAAGGGCTGGAAGCGGTGACGGAAGGTCCGGCGCCCTTGTCGTCCTCGTCCCCCAACTGCGTGAGGGCGAGGAGACCACCCCCGAGCGAGCCCACGACGGCGACGGCGACGATCACGCGGGTGATCGGACGGGCCTTGCGCGGGACCCCGGCCCCGGCGGGGACGGACCGCGCGGGGTCGGGGGCGGTGAGCACGCGGGTGTCGGGGTCGGGCAGGGGCTCCGGGGCCGGGTCCGGGTCCGGTTCGGGGTCCACGGCCAGGTCCGGGTCCGGTACGGGGGCCAGGCGCGGGTCCGGTACGGAGTCAGCGCCCTGCGCCGATACGGCGGCCGGGCTCGGCCCCAGCCGCGGGTCCGGCACCGCGGCCGGGCTCGTGTCCACTACGGCGGACGCGCGCGGGTCCGGCGTCGGCTTCAGCGCCGTCAGGAGCGCCTCGGGCGTCGGCCGGGCGGTCGGGTCCTTCGACAGGCAGGCATCGACCAGCGGGCGCAGCTCCCCCGGCACCGCGGACAGGTCCGCCGGCTCGTGCACCGACCGGTACATCAGCCCCATCGGCGTCCCGGTTCCGAACGCCCGGCCCCCGGCCGCAGCGACGAGCACCGCCCCGAGCGCGAACACGTCGGCGGCACCGCCGACCTCCTCGCCCTGCGCCTGCTCGGGCGCCAGGTATCCGGGGGTGCCGAAGGCCGCGCCGGTGGCGGTGAGCCGGGTGGACTCCACGGCCCGCGCGATGCCGAAGTCGAGGACGCGTGGGCCGTCCTCGGCCATGATGATGTTGCCCGGCTTCAGGTCCCGGTGGACGAGCCCGCAGGCGTGGACGGCCTGGAGCGCCTCGGCCAGCGCCGCCCCGAGAGCCCGCAACTTCCCCTCGTCCATGGGCCCTTCGCGCTCGACCAGCTCGGCGAGGGTGGGCCCGGCGATGTACGCGGTGGCCAGCCACGGCACCTTCGCCTCGGGGTCGGCGTCCACGACGGGGGCCGTGTGGAATCCGCCGACCCGGCGGGCGGCCTCGACCTCCGCGCGGAACCGCCGGCGGAAGTGCGGATCGGCCGCGAGCTCGGGGCGGGCCACCTTGACCGCGACGGCGCGGCCGCCCGGCGACCGGGCGAGGTAGACCGTCCCCATGCCGCCCGCGCCGAGCTCCCGCTCGACGTCGTAGACACCGATCCGCCGCGGCAGGTCCGCGCCGTTCTCCATCGCCCGCACTCCCCCCTGCGCACGGTCGCCCGCGCGTGACACCGTCGGTTCCTCGTGTCCGTCGAGCAGCGTAGACGAGGACGCCGTCCGTCAGCCCTTCTCGACGTACCGCAGCGAACGCAGACCGCGCTCCAGGTGCCAGTGCAGATAGGCGGACACGAGTCCGCTGCCCTCCCTGACGTGCCGCGGCTCGCACGCGTCCGCCGTCGCCCAGTCGCCGGTGAGCAGCGCGCTGAGCAGGCCGATGGCCTCCGCGGAGGGGACGACGCTTCCGGGCACCCGGCAGTCGCCGCATATGACGCCGCCCGCCGCGACCGAGAAGAAGCGGTTCGGCCCGTGGAGTCCGCACTTCGCGCAGTCCTCGAAGCTGGGCGCGTAGCCGTTCACGGCGAGGGAGCGGAGGAGGAAGGCGTCGAGGATGAGGTGCGGGGCGTGCTCGCCGCGGGCGAGCGTCCGCAGCCCGCCGACGAGCAGCAGGTACTGCTGCACGGCGGGCTCGCCCTCGTGGTCGGTGAACCGTTCCGCCGTCTCCAGCATGGCGGTGCCGGCGGTGTACCGGGCGTAGTCGGTGACGATCCCGCCGCCGTACGCGGCGATGGTCTCGCTCTGCGTGCAGAGCGGCAGCCCGCGTCCGACCAGCTCACTCCCCCGGGCGAAGAACTGCACGTCCACGTGCGAGAAGGGTTCGAGGCGCGCCCCGAACTTCGACTTCGTCCGGCGCACGCCCCGCGCGACGGCGCGTACCCGGCCGTGACCGCGCGTGAGGATCGTGATGATGCGGTCCGCTTCGCCCAGCTTCTGGGTGCGCAGCACGATGCCGTCGTCGCGGAACAGACTCATGCGCCCATTCTCCCGTACCGCGAGGGCGGACGGGACGCGCGGCCCGAGGGAGACGCAGGTCACATCCGGCGGTGTCACAGGGGCCGGGGCTGTCTCGTCTCAGGGGGTGTAACCGGCCCGACGCACACCGAGGAGCACCCCATGGACGCCCGACTGAACCTCTTCGCCAGCCCGACCGCCGGCAAGGCCTTCAAGCACCTCATGGCGGCGGGCAGGGCCGTCAAGGAGTCGACGGTCCCGGCCGCGACCCAGGAGCTGGTGGCGCTGCGGGTGAGCCAGATCAACGGCTGCGCGGCCTGCATCGACATGCACACCAAGGACGCCGCCCACGCCGGTGAGACGGCGGTGCGGCTCAACCTGGTGGCGGCCTGGCGCGAGGCCACCGTGTACACCGAGGCCGAGCGCGCCGCGCTCGAACTGGCCGAGGAGGGCACCCGGGTCGCCGACGGGGCCGGCGGCGTCAGCGACGAGGTCTGGGCGCGCGCGGCCCTCCACTACGACGAGGAGCAGCTCACGGCCCTCGTCATGCACATCGCCTTCATGAACCTGGCGAACCGGCTGAACGCGATCACCCGGCAGCCGGCCGGCGACTACGTGCCCGGCCAGTTCCACTGACGGACACCGGCCTTCCGGCCGATCATGGGGCGGTATCGGTACGGGGAGAGGAAGCCGTCATGAGCATGAGCAAGGTGGAGGAGTTCGAGGAGCTGCGCCCGCTGCTGTTCTCGATCGCCTACCGGATCCTCGGCAGCGTCAGCGAGGCCGAGGACGCCGTCCAGGAGGCCTGGCTGCGCTTCGACGGCTCCTCGACCCGGCCGGCCTCGGCCAAGGCCTTCCTGTCGGCCACGGTCACCCGTCTGTCGATCGACGTCCTGCGCTCCGCGCGGGTCCGGCGCGAGGAGTACGTCGGCCCGTGGTTCCCCGAGCCGCTGCTCAGCGATCCGTACGAGGACCCGGCGCGCGCGGTGGAGCTGGCCGACTCGGTCTCGATGGCGGCCCTCCTGCTCCTCGAACGGCTCAGCCCCCTGGAGCGGGCCGTCTTCCTCCTGCGGGAGGTCTTCGCCTTCGACTTCCAGGACATCGCCGAGGCCGTGGGCCGCTCGGAGGCCGCCTGCCGGCAGCTGCTCGTACGGGCCAGGCGGCACATGCACGACGGACGCCCCCGGTTCGCGGCCGACCGCCAGGAGCGCCGGGAACTGGCCACCCGCTTCTTCGACGCGCTCAAGGACGGCGACGTCGGCGGGCTCCAGGACCTCCTGGCCGCCGACGTCCAGCTCGTCGGCGACGGCGGCGGCAAGGCCCCGAACTTCGCCAGGACCATCGTGGGCGCGGAGAAGGTGGCACGGCTCCTGGGCGCGGTCCTGCCCACGCTCCTCGAACTCGACGTCACCTGCGAGCCGCACGAGGTCAACGGCCAGCCGGGCGCGCTCTTCCGCGACCGGGACGGCAGGATCCTCCAGGTCTTCGTCCTCGACGTCCTGGACGACCGGATCCAGACGATCCGTACGGTCCTCAACCCCGACAAGCTCGGACACCTCGGCCCGGTGGCGGACGCCTGGGCCATCACCCGGGAACTCCAGCGGGCCCGGCACACCCGCTGACGGCTCTCGGGGGCGCCGTCAGCGGGTGCGGTGTGCTCAGTAGCCGCCGGCGTGGACGAGGTGCCCGTAGTAGCGGCCGGTGACGGGCGAGTTCGGGTCGCCGGCGAAGCCGTACGAGGCGGGCTGGGACTCCGCGTCGGCGCGGAGCTTGGCCCTCACCTGGACGGGGGTCATGCCGGCGCACGGCCCGGTGAGGCACAGCGCGGCCGTGCCGGCCACGTGCGGCGAGGCCATGGAGGTGCCGGAGAAGACGACCGTGGCGCCGTGGTTGCGGGTGGACCGGATGCACACCCCCGGACCGGCGATGGTGTGGGCGGCGTCCGCGGCGCTGACGGCGAAGCTGGAGAAGTTCGCCGCGGTGTCGTCCTGGTTGCTCGTCCGGCAGCTCGCGGCGGCGCCACCGCCGGGCTGTCCGTTGAAGTCGGCCACGGCGGTCACGGCGAGGACCTCGTCGTAGGCGGCGGGAGTGTGGTTCGCCAGGTCGTCGGTGCTGTTGCCGGCCGCGACCACCAGGGTGACGCCGGCATCCACCACGCGGCAGACCGCCTGGTGCTCGGGGTCCTGGTTGGTGTTGCCGCAGTTGCCGTCGTCGGCGCCGTCGCCGCCGAGGCTCATGTTCGCGACCTTGATGCCGAGCCCGGCGGCGTTCTGCGCCACCCAGTCGAGCCCGCAGACGATGGTGGAGGTGAACCCGCCGCCGCTCGCGCCGAGCACCCTCACCGCATACAGCCGGGCACCCGGCACGACCCCGACGACGTCGTCGCCGTTGTCCCGGGCGGCGACCGTACCGGCCACATGGGTGCCGTGGCCGTTGAAGTCCCGGTAGACGTTGGGCCGCGAGGGGTCCATGCAGTTGATCCCGCCGGCCACGTTGAGATCGCGGTGCCCGGTGTCGATCCCGGTGTCGAGGATCGCCACGGCCGTGTCGACGGAACCCGACCCGTTCCCGGCGAGCGCGCTGCTCGCATCGGCCTGGATCCGGTCCACCCCGGTCGGCAGCACCTGCTGGGTGGCGTGCACGGGCCGGTCAGGAGCCACCGTCTTCACGTTCGGGTCCGCCCGCAGTGCGGCCACCTGGGACTCCGGCACCACCGCCGAGTACCCGACCAGCGCATGGCTGTACCGGAAGCCCGCCCGCACCCCGTGGTCCCGTCCGTGCATCCGCACGATCTCGTCGAGCCGGCCGCGTTCCGAGTCCTTCAGGACGACCATGTACCGCCCCTCGGGCTCGGCGGCCCGCCCCTCCGTCGCCTGGGCCCCCGTGAGTCCCCCCGCCAGCAACGCGCCTGCGGCCGCGGACACCGCGGCCAGCCGGTACGCCGATCTCGCCATGCCGAACACCTCGTTTCCTTTCGTGGTCAACGAACGCGGAGTGGTTCGCGGGGACCACGTAACCGGGGCGGCGAGGCGTGTGCAGCGCGGGCGCGGCGTATGGACCAACAGGCCACGGAGGGCCGTTCACCCGACCGGCCCCGGCGCGCGCCGGTCGGCGGGGCGGGCGACGGGGCGGTGTCGGGGGCGGGACTGTCAGGGCACCTCGCCCCGGCTCCGCGCGTTGACGTGCGCGGTGGCCGCGCTCAGCCGCTCGGCGGAGGTCGCCTCGCGCACCCCGTCCGGCTCCACGTCCCACTCCCGCCCGCCTCCCAGCGGACGCACCTGCACATAGGGGCCCTCGTGCCCCATGACCCTCCCGACCCGTCCGGTACGGATCTCGACGACGTAGGACCCGATGGGCAGCGTCACGATCGACTCTCCTCCCTCGGCAGTACGGCGGCGGCGAGGAGCCGGGCCGTTTCCACCGTGCAGCATCCCAATTCCACGAGCGGCCGCGGCGGGTCGGCCGCGAGGGTGACGACGTCGAGCCCGAGCGAGGGGAGGGTGATTCCCGCCCTCGCCAGGGCCTCGCGCAATTCCGCCACTGCCTCTTGTGCGGTTCCGACTGCCCCCGTGGTCGTCTTCATGATGTCTTCCTTCACCAACGTATGCCTTTCTGAATCCATTTCCCGCTTCGCCTCTCCAGGGTGGGGGCAGATCCGTAGAATCGACAGATGCGCAGGCCGTACAACTGCGGGGTAGGGTTGGGGAGTTAATCCATGGCCAAGAGCAAGCAGCAGGACGCGTGGGAGTTCTTCGGCGAGCTACTGAAGGAACGCCGGGAGGCGGCGGGCTTCAGCCAGAGCGAGCTGGGCAGACGGGTGTTCGTATCCGGGGCGTACATCGGCCTGTTCGAGCAGGGAATTCGAAAGCCGCAGTTGGATGTGGCGGCGCGAATCGACGAGGTCCTACAAACCGGCGGTATTTTCGAACGTACGTGGCGCAGACTCATCGACAAGTCGCCGTACGCCTCCTATTTCAGCGAGGTGGCGGAGCTGGAGGGGGTGGCGACGAAGATCTGCGAGTTCGCGCCGACGGTGGTGCCGGGTCTGATGCAGACGGGTGCGTACGCGCGAGCGGTGACGTTGGCGGTGCACCCGTTCGCCACGGACGAGTACGTTGAAGAGAAGGTCACCTCACGGTTGGACCGAGCCCGCATCCTCAAGGACACAACAAAGCCCGAGTATTGGGTGATCCTGCACGAGAACGTGCTCCTCACGCCCGTAGGCGGGCCCGCCGTGATGGCCGAGGCCCTGGAGCACATCGCGGCGCTCGCGCGAGCGCGGACGGCACTGGTGACGGTGCTGCCTCGCGCGGTCGGCGCGCACGCTCACATGACCGGCACCCTCAAGCTCATGGAGTTCAAGGATCAACCGCCAACCGCCTATACAGAAACGGAGTTCTCGGGAACCCTCCTCGATGATCCGGCTGTGGTGAAGGACGCGCAGCGCACCTACGATCTGCTCAGGGTCGCCACGCTGTCGCCGGAGGCGTCCCTGGCACTGGTCGAGTCGGCGGCGGAGGACTTCAGACGATGCGCAAGTACGACCTGAGCAACGCCCACTGGTTCAAGAGCTCCTACAGCAACGGGTCGGGGGGCGACTGCGTCGAGGTCACGTACGACTTCCCCGGTGTCGTCCCCGTCCGGGACAGCAAGGTCGCCGACGGCCCCGTCCTCGTCGTGCCGGCGGCCGCCTGGGCCGTCTTCGTCGACGGCGTCAAGAGCTGATCGCCCGACGCGACGCCGACCGCCGGAGGCCACCGCTCCGAGGCGAGCCCGGTGATCACGACCACGTACGTCGGCATCGCGGCGAGGAAGGGCACCCAACCCCAGGTTCTGCGCGGCAGCGCCCGCACCGTACTCCGGCAAGAGGGCGACGTTCTCGTCCTGGAGCGCGCCGGTGAGGTGCTCACGATCCCGCTCCGGGCCGTCGCCGTGGTGCGTACGGAGGGGCGGTCCGTGGCCGCCGAGCTGCTGGCCCCAAAGGGCGCCCCAGCAGCCTCGTACCGGATCGAGGACGTGCTGAACCGCAGGCCGTGAAAGGGCTTTTGCGGGGCGTGGACGGCCCCTACGATCTCCGCCATGTCGATCACCCCGTCCATGCCCGTCGTCCAGGGCTCCAAGAAGGCCTCCCTCCAGCTGGAGGACGACGCGCTGCTTCTGCGCCGCCCGCACGAGGAGGCGCGGATCCCGCTGGCGGCGGTCGAGCGGATACGGGTCGAGGGTCGGACGGTCACGGTGGAGCTGACGGCCCCGGCGGGCACCACGCGCTATGTGCACAGGATCGACGGGGCGAGCGAGGCGGCGGGCCGGATGTTCGCCGAGACCGTGAACGCCGCGCTGCCCGGGACGCCCGGGCGGGACACGGCGGCCGACGGGACGGCGCTCGTCGAGACGCGCGAGCTCCCCCTGAGCCGGCGGACGAGGAAGCTGCGGCGCATCATGTGGCTGTCGGCCGGCGCCTTCGGTCTGCTCGTCCTCTCGTGCGTGCTCGTCGCCGTCGCCGGGGAACCGCTCGGCATGCTCGTCATCATGCCCGGCGGGCTCGTCCTGACCGCGTCCCTCGCCGTCGGCGCGAACGCTCTGGCCAACTGGTACCGCGAGTGGCGCCTGATCCGGCACGGCATCACGACCTTCGCGGCCGAGGTCCCGGAGCGGCCGGGGATGTACCTGTACACGGACCCGGCGGGACTGATCCGCCATGTGTTCACGTGGGCCGGGGGCATCGCCGTCAAGGTCTGCTACGACCCGGTCGACCCGGGGAACGTAGTCCTCCCGAGGGTCGCCCTGTTCCGGCGCGGGGAACTGGCGCTCGGACTGTTCCTCGGCCTCCTCGGGCTCGCCGGTCTGACCGGCACGATCGCCTGGGCCGTCGTGGGGTTCCTCCACCCCGAGTCGATCGCAACCGCCTTCTAGGTCGGCTCACGTAGGTCCGCTTATGGAAGTCATAAGTTCACCTTATGAGGCCATAGACCGGGGGTGGGTACCGGACCGCGCGAGCTGTTATTTAGGGTGACCTAAGTGTCGGCGGCTTCGCCGCCACGTCGCTTGCGAAGGGAAACCCAGTCATGCCCCGCCCCCTCCGGGTCGCGATCGTCGGCGCCGGCCCCGCCGGAATCTACGCCGCCGATGCGCTGCTGAAGTCCGAGGCCGCCGCCGAGCCGGGCGTGTCGATCGACCTCTTCGAGCGGATGCCCGCGCCCTTCGGCCTCATCCGCTACGGCGTCGCCCCCGACCACCCGCGCATCAAGGGCATCATCACCGCCCTCCACCAGGTCCTCGACAAGCCGCAGGTCCGCCTCTTCGGCAACGTGAACTACGGCACCGACGTCCACCTCGACGACCTGCGCTCCTTCTACGACGCGGTGATCTTCTCCACCGGCGCCATGTTCGACCGCGAGCTGCGGATCCCGGGCGTCGAGCTGGACGGCTCGTACGGCGCCGCCGACTTCGCGTCCTGGTACGACGGTCACCCGGACGTGCCGCGCACCTGGCCGCTGCGGGCCGAGAAGGTCGCCGTCCTCGGCGTCGGCAACGTGGCCCTCGACATCGCGCGCATCCTCGCCAAGACGGCGGACGAGCTGCTGCCGACCGAGATCCCGGCGAACGTCTACGAGGGCCTCAAGGCCAACAAGGCCCTGGAGGTCCACGTCTTCGGCCGTCGCGGCCCGGCGCAGGCGAAGTTCAGCCCCATGGAGCTGCGCGAGCTCGACCACTCGCCGAACATCGAGGTCATCGTCAACCCCGAGGACATCGACTACGACGAGGGCTCGATCGCCGAGCGCCGCAAGAACAAGCAGACCGACATGGTCGCCAAGACCCTGGAGAACTGGGCGATCCGCGACGTCGGCGACCGCCCGCACAAGCTGTTCCTGCACTTCTTCGAGTCCCCCGTCGAGATCCTCGGCGAGGACGGCCAGGTCGTCGGCCTGCGCACCGAGCGCACCGAGCTGGACGGCACGGGCAACGTGAAGGGCACCGGCGCCACCACGGACTGGGACGTCCAGGCCGTCTACCGCGCGGTCGGCTACCTCTCGGACGAGCTCCCGAAGATCCCGTGGGACACCACGACCGGCACGATCCCCGACCAGGGCGGCCGCGTGGTCGAGGAGACCGGCGAGCACATGGCCTCCACGTACTGCACCGGCTGGATCCGCCGTGGCCCCGTCGGCCTCATCGGCCACACCAAGGGCGACGCCAACGAGACCGTGGCGAACCTCCTGGACGACTTCGCCAACGGCCGTCTGCTGACGCCGGAGACCCCGGAGGAGGACGCGGTCGTGTCCTTCCTGGAGGGCAAGGGCGTCACGTACACGACGTGGGAGGGCTGGTACGCCCTCGACGCCGCCGAGAAGGCGCTCGGCGAGCCGCAGGGCCGCGAGCGCGTGAAGATCGTCGAGCGCGAGGACATGCTGCGCGCGAGCGGCGCCATCCAGTAGGGCGCGGTCGAGCAGGGCGCGATCGCGCGACGGTCGCGGGGCCCTCACCCCCTCCCGGTCCTACCCTGAAAGGACCTGGAAGAGGTGAGGGCCATGTCCGCACCCACGATCGACCGGATCGCGCAGGCGAGGACGGCGGCGGCCCGGGAGTCCTGGGCCGAGGCGTACGGGCTGCTGCACGCGCACGACGAGCACCCGACGCGCGCGCTGAGCGCCGACGACCTGACGATCCTGGCCGACGCGGCCTGGTGGTCGGGGCATGTGGACGAGTCCGTCGCGGCCCGGCTGCGGTCCCACGCGGCGTACGTGGCGGCCGGCGACCACCGGGGCGCGGGGCTGGCCTCGTGGTGGCTCCGGTACGAGTACGAGGGCCTCGGCCGGCCCGCGGCGGCGGCCGGCTGGCTGCACCGGGCCCACCACCATCTGGACGGCCTGCCGCCCTGCCCCGAACAGTGCTTCCTCGCGTGGACCGACGCGGAGGAGGCCGCGGCCCGCGGCGACCACGCGGCCGCCCTCGCGGCGACGGGCCGCATGACCCGGCTCGCCCTCCGATCCGGCAGCCCGGACCTCCTGGCGCTCAGCCGCCAGGCGGAGGCCTCGGTCCTCCTCGCGAACGGCCGGCGCGCCGAGGCCCTGGCGC
Organism: Streptomyces sp. NPDC002825; assembly: GCF_040295385.1. NCBI lineage: Bacteria > Bacillati > Actinomycetota > Actinomycetes > Kitasatosporales > Streptomycetaceae > Streptomyces > Streptomyces sp. NPDC002825. The sequence goes on along the minus strand of NZ_JBEOVH010000007.1, from coordinate 256,853 downwards.
TCCTCGACGACGCGATGTCCGCGGTCACGGCCGGCGAACTGAGCGGCCTGTTCACGGGCTTGCTCTACCGCCTGGCGCTCACCCTGTGCATGAAGACGGCGGACCTCGCGCGGGCGGTGGAGTGGACGAACGCGGCGATGGAATGGTGCGAGCCGCCGTGGACCGGCACGGGCACGGGCCCCATGACCGTCCCCTCCGGCGAGAACCCCTTCCGCGGGGTGTGCCGGGCGCACCGGGTCGAGGTGCTCGACCTCCTCGGGGCGTGGGCGCTCGCGGAGGCGGAGGCCCGGCTGGCGTGCCGGGAGGTGCCGGTGGACTGCCTGGAGTCGGCGGCCGCCGCGTACTACGCCGCCGGGGACGTGCAGCGGCGCCAGGGCCGTCTGGAGCAGGCCGCCGCCTCGTACGCGCACGCCCACGAACTGGGCCGGCTCCCGCAGCCGGGGCTCGCGCTGCTGCGGCTCGCGCAGGGGCGGGCCGACGCGGCGGTCGCGGGCGTCGACCTGGCGCTCGTCTGCCAGAGCGACACGGCGCACGACCTCCTCGGCCGGGCCCGGCTGCTCGCCGCCCGCACCGAGGTGTCCCTCGCCGTCCGTGACGTGCCCGGGGCGGCGGGCGCGGCGGCGGAACTGGAGGTCCTGGCCGGGGACGTACCGCTGCTCCGGGCGATGGCCGACACGGCGCGGGGCGCGGTGGCGCTCGCGGAGGCCCGGCCTGAACCCGCGCTGCGGCTGCTGCGTCCGGCTCTCGCCGGATGGCTGGACCTGCGGGTTCCGTACGAGGCGGCGCGGACGCGGACGCTGGTCGCGGCGGCCTTCCGGGCGCTGGGCGACGGGGCCGCGGCCCGCCGGGAACTGGGCGCGGCGCGGGCGGTGTTCGAGCGGCTCGGGGCCGTACCGGTCTGAACGGCCCCGGGGCCTCAGAGGGCCAGGGCCGTGATCGAGAGGGCGCCCGTCAGGAAGAAGAAGCACGCGATCCAGCCGGCGGCCTTCATGAAGCCCTCCTGGGCCCTGCGCTCCGTGCGGACGGCCTTCCTCGTCCCCTGGTACACGCTCTTCGCGTTCCGGGGGTGGTGGACGAGCGGGTACGTCTCTCCCACCACGTGGACGGGGTAGGCCGACACGCCCGTGTCGTACCGGGCGGTCTCCCCGTTCGGCCCCGGGAACTCGTACCGGACGTGCGCGTCGCCCTTGTTGCCGAACGGCACCAGGTGCGCCAGCCGCGCCTGGACCAGGACGCCCGTCTCCTCCAGCACCTTCATCTTCTTCGCCTCCTGCCGCGAACCGGCCATCACCATCAGGCTGAAGACGCAGGCCGGCACGGACACGACGGCGGCACAGACGAGCACCACGTTCACCATGTTCACAGGGCGGACGGTACGGCAACACAGGTCCTACGATCACCCCCATGTCGATCTCTTCGTCCATACCCGTCCTCCTGGGGGACGGGAACGCCGAACTCCGCTCCGAGGACCAGGCCTTGCTGCTGCGCCGTCCCCGCGAGGAGGTGCGCATCCCGCTGACCGCGATCGCGCGGGTCCGCGCCGAAGGGCGCGACGTCACCGTCGAGTTGACGGCTCCGGCCGGGGCCGAGGCGGTCTCGTACCGGATCGAGGACGTGAGCAGGGCAGCAGCCGGCGTCTTCGCGGACGCCGTGAACGGCGCGCTGCCGGACCGCACCGCCGGGGAGGAAGCGGTCGACGGCTCCACCCTCGTCGTCGTATCGGTCTTCGGTGCCCCGGACGCGGAGGAGGACGAGGACGAGGCCGAAGCCGCCCTCGTCTGGGTCCCCCTGACGTTCGGCCTGCCGCCCGTCGCCCTCTCCGTGATCGTCGGGCTCGCCGGGAAGGACCTGGACCGGGCGGTCGCGGTGCTGATGCTCGGCTTCGTCGCCGGGGCGTTCGGCTTCCTCGCCTGGCTGGCGCTGTGGTCGGCGTGGGACGACTGGTACCTGCCCCGTCACGGCATCACCGTGGAGGCGGACCCCGTCCTCATCGACGGCCGGGGCACCTACGCGTACACGGACACCACCGGAAGGCTCCGCCCCGTCGGCGCCGGGGACAGGGCCAGGGGCGAGACCGTCATGGTCGCCTACCACCCGCGGAAACCGCAGCGGGCGGTCCCCCACAAGGGCACGGGCTCCCTCGTCGGATCGCTGGTCGGAGGCGTGGTGCTGCTCGCCCTCGCGGCACTCCCCTGCTGGGGCGCGGTCGCCCTCGCGCTGCCCGCCTTCGGCTGACGGGCCCGGCTAGGGGACGGTGCGGGCCGAGGCGAGGAGGCGGACCGTGTCCTCGGGGGCCAGCGCGAGCGCGTTCCCGACGGTTCCGAGGACCTCGGTCTCGGCCGGGGTGTACGCGCCGTCCGCGAGCGCGATCCGGGCGGCCTGGACGAGGATCGACTCCCGCCCGGCGGGGGCCAGGTGCGGGGTGAGCGGTTCCAGGGCCTCGTGGAGCTCGATCGACAGGAGCGTGCCCTCGGGGTTCACCTCGGGCATGAAGCGCCCGGTGTCCGCCTCCAGGGCCTCCACGAGGTCGACGAGCTGGACGGCCGTGCACTCGGCGAAGCCGGCGGACCGGACCGCGGTGACGGCCCGGTCCAGGACCTCGCGGGACTCGGTGCCGCCGGCCGCGAGGACGGCCAGGGCGACGGTGTGCACGGCGTCCCGCAGCATCGCGGAGAAGCGGCTCGTCGTCGGGCGGTCGAGCACCTCCGTACCGAAGTGCGTGTGACAGGCCGCGCACTCGACGACGGGGCCCGTACAGCCCCGGGGCAGGACGGGGACGCCCAGGACGGCGAACCTGCGGCGGCCGGTGCGCCGCCGGTAGTTGCGGTCGCCCCCGCACTCCTCGCAGAAGAACTCGCCGTCTCCGACGGTGTTCCAGGAGGTGCGGATTCCGCAGACGGTCACCTTCCCACCACGTGAATTCCGGGCAGACCGCACACGCACCTCCTCAACGGCCCGGCTGCACTGCCGGCGTTGGCGTGATGTTAGCCACATCCTTGATGTGGCGTCAGCACCCCGTCAGGACTTCACCGCGGAGTTGGCCGAGACACGTCACCGCTCGCGCATGATCAGGAAGCGCGGCGGCGGCGCTTCGCGAAGGCCAGGAAGCCTCCGCCGACGGCGACGGCGGCCACGGCGGCGGCGACGACGCCCGGGCCGATGGCCGAACCGGTCGTCGCGAGATCACCCTCCGGGGTGGCGGACGGAGCCGGCGCGGGCGCGGTGGTCGCCTCGCCCGGGGTCGCCGGGGCCGCCGGGGCGGACGGGGACGCGGAGGGGCCGTCGGTGCCCTCCGGGGTGGTCGGCACGCCCTCGGTCGCCGGGGTGGTGGGCGCCGGGGTGTCGGTCGGCTTCGGCGTCTCGGGGGTGACGACCGGGCCGGGGGCGGCCACCTCGGGGAGGCAGCCGGTGAAGTTCATCCGGTGGGTCTCGGAGCCGGGGACGGTGTCCAGCGACTCGGCGATGACGGAGCCGTTGACGTGCCCGCTGGTCATGGTCACGGCGGCGCCGGGCGCGAGGATGGCGCCGGGCCAGGCGGCGTTGTTCTTCTTGACGGTCTCGGCCTGCGGGAAGTTCCACAGGAGCTTGGAGCGGATGCTCTTGTGGGCTTCGGTGTGCTGGTCGTAGTCGTCCTGGACGTACGCGCCGCCGTCCGAGATCCAGACGCCGGAGGTGGGCCCGGCCCCCATGTCGTACGAGGTGCCGATGACGTTCACGAGGGTGGAGGAGCCCGCCGGGACCTTGAGGTAGATCTCTCCCGCCTTCTGCAGGTCGGCGCTGCTCACGGCGAAGACGTTCAGCTTCGCGTCGGTGCCGGTGAGGTAGAGGGCCCGCCCGTCGACGGCCGCCTCGCCGTTGGGCCGCACGCCGGCCCAGCCGGTGGACAGCTTGCGCAGCCCGGTGAACTCCTTGCCGAAGTCGATCGGGGAGGGCCCGGTCGCGACCTTGTCGCCGTCGACGCCGAAGCCGGTGCCCCCGGAGTTGTCGACGACCTTGCCGGCGATGCCGGATCCCTTCACCAGGACCACGCCGTTGGCCTTGAGGGTGCCGCCGACGACGAGACTGCGCCCGCCGGGCAGCTCGGCCAGGTCGGCGTCGGTGAGGCGGGAGCCGACGGAGAAGCCGGACGTGCCCGGCTCGCCGAAGGTGGCGTCGCCGCCGACCGCGACGGCGCCCTCGGAGTCCGCGTGACGGACGGAGTCCTTCTCGACGAACTCGGCGTACAGACCGGCCGTGCCGAGCGGATGCGACACGCACTCCGTGGTGGTGGCGGAGGCGGCGGGGGCCCAGCTGAGGGCGGCACCGGTCACCGCGAGGACGGCGGCCACGGCAGCGGTCGTGCGCATACGGAACTCCAGGTCAGGGAGGTACGGAGAGGGCGCGTGGGGGGTGTGTCCGAGTGGACGAGCCGACCTTCCGCCATTCCCCGATCTGGCGTCAACTCACCTGATATGACGCCGATTCCGGCATGCCGGGATCATCTTCCTTAAGCGAACCTGAAGCGACTTGAAACCGTGACGCAGCTCACATGTGCCGCTGCCCCGCACCCTCCGGGAGGAAGGGTGCGGGGCAGCGGACGGCGGGGTGGAGCGGGGTCAGCGGGCGGAGCGGTTGACCGCCGAGATGACCGCCTTCAGGGAGGCGCGGGTCGTGTTGGCGTCGATGCCGATGCCCCACAGGACCTTGCCGTCGATGGCGCACTCGATGTACGAGGCGGCCTGCGCGGAGGCGCCCTCGCTCATCGTGTGCTCCTGGTAGTCCAGCAGGCGGGCATCGACGCCGATGGACTGCAGGGCCGCGAAGAACGCGGAGATCGGACCGTTGCCGGCGCCCGTCAGGACGGTGTCGACGCCGTCCACGACCGCCTCGACGGTCAGCGTGTCCGTGCCGTCGGTGTCGGAGGTGGTCTGGCCGGAGCGCAGCTGGATGCGGCCCCAGGCGTTGTCCGGGTTGGGCAGGTACTCGTCCTGGAAGACGGCCCAGATCGCGGCCGGCGTGACCTCGCCGCCCTCGCTGTCGGTCTTCTGCTGGATGATCTTCGAGAACTCGATCTGCATCCGGCGGGGCAGGTCCAGCTTGTGGTCGTTCTTCAGGACGTACGCGATACCGCCCTTGCCGGACTGCGAGTTGACGCGGATGACGGCCTCGTAGGAGCGGCCGACGTCCTTCGGGTCGATCGGCAGGTACGGCACCGCCCACTCGATCTCGTCGACGGTCTTGCCCTGGGCGGCCGCGTCGGCCTCCATGGCGTCGAAGCCCTTCTTGATGGCGTCCTGGTGGGAGCCGGAGAAGGCCGTGTAGACCAGGTCGCCCGCGTACGGGTGGCGCGGGTGGACCTCCATCTGGTTGCAGTACTCGGAGGTGCGGCGGATCTCGTCGATCTGGGAGAAGTCGATCTGCGGGTCGACGCCCTGCGAGAACAGGTTCATGCCCAGCGTCACCAGGTCGACGTTGCCCGTCCGCTCGCCCTGCCCGAACAGGCAGCCCTCGATGCGGTCGGCGCCGGCCATGATGGCCAGCTCGGCCGCCGCCACGGCCGTGCCGCGGTCGTTGTGCGGGTGGACGGAGACGCAGATGTGCTCGCGGCGGGTCAGGTTCCGGGACATCCACTCGAAGCGGTCCGCGTGCGTGGACGGCGTCGAACGCTCCACGGTGGCGGGCAGGTTGAGGATGATCTCGCGGCCGGGGCCGGGCTGCCAGACGTCACAGACCGCCTCGCAGACCTCCAGGGCGAAGTCCAGCTCGGTGTCGGTGAAGATCTCGGGGCTGTACTGGTAGCCGAAGGTGGTCTCCGGGCCCAGCAGCTTCTCCGCGTACTCCATCACCAGGCGCGTGCCGTCCACGGCGATCTGCTTGATCTGCTCCTTCGAGCCGCGGAAGACGACCCGGCGGAAGGTGGGCGCGGTGGCGTTGTACAGGTGGACGGTGGCGCGCTTGGCGCCCTTCAGGGACTCCACGGTCCGCTCGATCAGGTCCTCGCGGGCCTGGGTCAGGACGGAGATGGTGACGTCGTCCGGGATCGCGCCCTCTTCGATGATGGAGCGCACGAACGCGAAGTCGGTCTCGCCGGAGGACGGGAAGCCGACCTCGATCTCCTTGTAGCCCATGCGTACGAGCAGGTCGAACATCTCGCGCTTGCGGGCCGGGGACATCGGGTCGATCAGGGCCTGGTTGCCGTCGCGCAGGTCCGTGGACAGCCAGCGGGGCGCCTTCGTGATGCGCTTCTCGGGCCAGGTCCGGTCGGGGATGTTCACGGCCTCGTACTGGCCGTACTTGTGGATCGGCATCCCGGACGGCTGCTGCGTGTGGGTCGCGTTGGTGATGGGCGTCGGGCGGCTGACGAAAGGCGACTGAGACATTGCGTAGGGCTCCTCGGGTCCTGCGGGAGGGACGGCCGACTGTCGAACGCAACACCGAAACCCGCGGGGAGGGGGTCGGCCTACGACTACAGGCCCTCGCCGCGGCAGCTAAGGAGAAGCAGCCCGAAACGCATGATGTGCGTCACCATAGCCCAGGTCCGTGGAAGGCGGACGTCCTGTTTCAGTATGCGGGACGGCACCCGCGTCAAGGGCGAAAGGTGACCCATCACTCCATTTCGCCAATCATCGTCGCTACTCGTGACACCGCCGGTACGCAGTGCCACATTGCCGTTATGAGCTCCCACACGCCTGTCTTCTGCTCGATCGTCCCTCCCCACGTCCTGGAACGGCTGGCCGAGTCCGCCGATCCGGCCGTCGCGGAAGCCGCCCGCCGCACCCTCGCGGTGGACCTGACGCAGCGCGCCGTCCGCGCCGAGCGGGCGGCTTCCGCCCCGGCGGAGGACGGCGCCGGAAAGCCCCGGCGCACGATCTACGACGCCAAGAACGGCACGCGGCTCCCCGGCCACGAGGTGCGCGGCGAGGGCGATCCGGCCACCGCCGACGACACGGCCAACCGCGCCTACGCCGGCCTCGGCGCCACCTTCGACCTCTTCCTGAACGCCTTCGGCCACGACTCGATCGACGGCGCCGGGCTGCCGCTCCGCGCCACCGTCCACTTCGACGAGAAGTACGACAACGCCTTCTGGAACGGCGAGCAGATGGTGTTCGGCGACGGGGACGGCGAGCTGTTCCTCGACTTCACGATCCCGGTCGACGTCATCGGCCACGAGCTGGCCCACGGCTTCACCCAGCACTCGGCGAACCTCGCGTACTACGGCCAGTCGGGGGCGCTCAACGAGCACGTCTCGGACGTCTTCGGCTCGCTGGTGAAGCAGTACGCCCTCGGCCAGAGCGCGGAGCAGGCCGACTGGCTCATCGGCGCCGGGCTGCTCGGGCCCGCCGTCGACGAGGGGACGGCGCTGCGGTCCATGAAGGCCCCCGGCACCGCGTACGACGACGACGTCCTCGGCAAGGACCCGCAGCCCGCGCACATGGACGACTACGTCCGCACCAGCTCCGACAACGGCGGGGTGCACATCAACTCGGGCATCCCCAACCACGCCTTCTACCTGCTGGCCACCGAGCTCGGCGGCAACGCCTGGGAGCGGCCGGGCCGGATCTGGTACGCGACGATGACCGGCGGCGCGCTGACCGAGGAGGTCCGGTTCTCCGAGTTCGCGCGGGCGACGCTGGCGGCAGCGCGGGAGCTGTACGGCGACGAGACGGCCGAGGCGGTGCGGCGCGCCTGGGCGGGCGTCGGCGTGACGGCCTCCTGAGCCGGCCGGTTCTGCGGTAGACAGGGCCCATGCGGATTCGAGTGCGGCGCACGGGTGGTTTCGCGGGCATCGAGCGGTCGGCGGAGGTGGAGGTCTCGGGACCCGAGTGGGAGTCCCTGGCCTCCGCCGTCCTCGCGGAGGGCGACGGTGCCACGCGGGGCGTGCCCGACGGCTTCTCGTACGAGATCACCGTCGACGACCGCACGCTCCGCTGCGGCGACCCGCACCTCACGGACGCCCAGAGGACCCTCGTGACGAGGGTCCTCAAGGAGGGCGCGTAGGGCCTAGCGGGAGGCGCGGCGCCAGAACCTGCTCTGACGAGGCGGGCGGACCTCCAGGGACCAGTCGCCGTCGGCGCTCTCGACCTGTACGAGCAGGGGCCCCTCGGGCAGCGGGCGGCCGTCCCGGGGGAGCCTGCTCGCCACATTGGCCAGCAGGTGATCGCGGCCGTCCGGCTCGTGGCCCTGGACGAGGAAGTACGCGTGGTCGAACCCCGTGCGGAGCCGGGAGGAGAGGTGGCCGGCGGGACCCGTGTACAGCAGCACGTCGCCGCCCCGCCCCCGGGCGCGGCGGCCGAGTTCCTCCACGGTGCTGACCGGCCGGACGGCAAGCGTCCACGCGCTGCCGCCGGCGCTCACGCGCAGGCGCAGCGGGCTCCGGCCGTCGTACCTCAGCAGCCCACGGCCCTCGTAGTCCTCCAGGGTCGTGTTCGCGAGCAGACCGTTCGCATCGCCCTTCTCGTCGAGGCTGTCCACGCAGAAGTAGCCCTCGCCCGCCCGGGTGGAGTCGACCACGACGTAACCGGCCGGGATCGGCACGTCGACGGTGAGGGTCGTCCTGCCCTTGCCGCTGCGGACGAACTCCGGGAAGTCCTCGCCGAAGAGCTCGATGTCCGACCGCGGCCCGACGCGGGCGGGCCTCTGAACGGGGACCTGGGACTGGGCCGGGACGGCGGCCTCGGCCGCCCGGACCTTGGCCAGGAGCTCCTCGGGGATGGCCTCGGGCCCGGCGGGCTCGTCCTCGGCGGCCGGCTCGGCGGCCGGCTCCGGGTCCCTGCCCACGATGCCGAAGTCCTCGGCGAGGCCGACGAGCCCGGAGTCGTACCCCTGGCCCACCGCGCGGAACTTCCACGCCCCGTCGCGCCGGTAGTACTCGCCGAGGACGAACGCCGTCTCGGTGCTCGCGTCGTCGACCTCGTACAGCGCCAGCTGCTCGCCGGTGGCGGCGCTGGTCGTACGGATGTGGAGTCCCGGCACCTGGCCGAACGTCCCGTCCTCGCTGGAGGCGGTGATCACGATGCGCTGGACCGCGGGCTCCACGCGCCCGGTGTCGATCTCCAGCCAGTCGGCGACCCGCTCCTCCCCGTCCCGCACCTGCCCGAGCAGGCGCACCGCGCCGGACGCGTGCGCGGGCTGGTTGTAGAAGACCAGGTCGCCGTCGCCCCTGACGCGGCCCTCGGCGTCGAGCAGCAGTGCCGAGGCGTCGACCTCCGGCACGCCCTCGCCGGCGGCACGCCGGACGACCGCGATCCGCCACACCTGCCCGGGGACCGGCAGGTTTCCCCCCTTGACGATCTCTGTCACGGCGCCATGCTGACACGCGCCCCCGGAGGCTGTCCGGCGGACCTAGAAGCCGAGCTTCCTCAGCTGCTTCGGATCCCGCTGCCAGTCCTTCGCGACCTTCACGTGGAGGTCGAGGAAGACCGGGGTGCCGAGGAGGGCCTCGATGTGCTTGCGGGACTTCATGCCGACCTCCTTGAGGCGGCTGCCCTTCGGGCCGATGATGATGCCCTTCTGGCTGGGGCGCTCGATGTACACGTTGGCGTGGATGTCGAGCAGCGGCCGGTCCGCCGGGCGGTTCTCGCGCGGGATCATCTCCTCGACGACCACCGCGATCGAGTGCGGCAGCTCGTCCCGTACGCCTTCGAGCGCGGCCTCGCGGATCAGCTCCGCGACCATGACCTGCTCCGGCTCGTCCGTCAGGTCGCCCTCCGGGTAGAGCGGCGGGGACTCCGGCAGGAGCGGGATGAGCAGGTCGGCGACGAGCTGGACCTGCTTGTTGCCCACGGCCGAGACCGGCACGATCTGCGCCCACTCGAAGCCCAGCTCCTTGCCGAGCTGGTCGATCGCGATGAGCTGCTCGGCGAGGGTCTTGGAGTCGACCAGGTCGGTCTTGGTGATGATCGCGACCTTGGGCGTCTTCTTGATGCCGGCGAGCTCCTTGGCGATGAAGCGGTCGCCGGGGCCGAGCTTCTGGTCGGCGGGCAGGCAGAAGCCGATCACGTCGACCTCGGCCCAGGTGGTGCGCACGACGTCGTTGAGCCGCTCGCCGAGGAGGGTGCGCGGCTTGTGGAGGCCGGGGGTGTCGACCAGGATCAGCTGGGCGTCCGGGCGGTGCACGATGCCGCGGACGGTGTGCCGGGTGGTCTGCGGCCGGTTCGAGGTGATGGCCACCTTCTGGCCGACCAGAGCGTTCGTGAGGGTGGACTTGCCCGCGTTGGGGCGGCCGACGAAGCAGGCGAAGCCGGCCCGGTGGACGGCTTCGGTTTCTTGGTTGCGAGCGCTCATGGGGGCCATTGTCCCCGATGAGCGCCCCCGTCACGTACTCAGTGCCCGGCGGCGGCGTATCCGCAGGCCGTAGAGCCCGGCCGCGCCGCCCACGGCGAGGACCGCGGCGCCGAGCCAGGGCAGGGCGAGGAAGGACACGCTGCCGGTCTCCCGCACGTCCTTCGCGGTGGCGGTGAGGGTGACGTCGCCCCAGTCGAGCTGCGGGGAGCCGGTCCAGCGCTCGGTGAGCCGGATCTTCTGGCGGGGCAGCAGCTCCGCCGGGACCCTGGCGAGGTCGCGGTCGAGGAGGGTGCGGCCGAAGAGGCCCTCGGCCTTCAGGACGACCTTGGGGTTGAGGGTGACGTTGCCCCGGTTGTGCAGGGTGTACGAGACGAGCGCGCTGCTCGTGCGGGTGCCGGGGACCAGCGGCCGGTCCTGGTCGAGGGTGACGTCCTCGACGGCGAGGGCGGGGACGGTCGGTCCGTTGACCCGGAGGTAGACGCGGGCGCCGACCGCGCGCTGCACGCCGACGGCGACGGAGCCCTTGGCGCCCGGGGCGATCCGCTCGTCGAGGGCGACGAGGGCCCCGGGGTGGTCGCCGGGGTCGGCGTCGGCGGGGACGGTCAGGGTGTAGGGCACGGTGACGGCGGAGCGGGGCGGGACGGTGATCCGGGTCCGCTCGGGCTTGATCCACGCGCCGGCGCCGGTCTGCTTCTCGCTCTGGGTGCGGACGGCGAAGCCGCCGTCGCGGTCGGTGTTGTACGCGTCGGCGCCGTACAGCCGGAAGGTGAGCGGCGCGGCGGTCTTGTTGGCGACGGTGACGCGGTCGGTGAGCGTCGTGCCCGGGTCGGCGGAGAGGTAGAAGTACGGGCGGCCGCCGAGCTTGGCGGCGGCGGGGTAGACGGCCCACTCGCCGTTCTCGGCGGCCCGCGCGCCCGGGGCGAGGCCGAGGAGCGCGAGGAGGGTGCTCAGGAGGAGTGCGGAGAACGTGCGCACGGGTGCGGACCCCCGGGGTACGGATCGGAGCGGGCCGGCCGGGTGCGCGCCCGGCCCGCGAGCGGTCAGGACAGGGTCAGCGTGAGCACGCCCGCGTACGAGCCGGGCGCGGTGAACGCCGGGACGTCGAGGGAGAGCTGCGCGTCGACGGTGAACTCGCCGCCCGTGAGGGTGCCGTTCGGCGTGGAGGCGAGGGTCGCGCCACCGCTGCCGACCGGTCCCGCGGAGCCTGCGGCGCAGGCGCTGGGGCTGCCGGCCTTGGCGGTGCAGGCGGGGGTCCAGGAGAGGTTCCCGGCTCCGATGGCGCCGCCGGGGCCGGTGAAGTCGGTGACCTTGCCGGTCAGGGACCAGCCTGCGGGGCCGCCGCGGAAGTCCTTGACGGTCACCGTCTGGAGCGCGCCGGTGGCCGCGCCGCCCGCGCCGAAGTCGACGGAGGACAGCTGGACGGCGTCCCCGGCCTGGGTCATGGACAGCTCGCCCGCCGTGACGGCCGCGGTGATCGTCTGGCTGTTCGGCGGCGCCGGGACGACGACCTTGTACGCGGCGGGGCCCGCGCCCTTCTCCGGGTCCCAGGCCGTGCCCTCGTACGCCACGATCCCGGTGGTCGCCGGGTCGTTGACCTTGAGGCGCGCGGCGAAGCCGCCCTCGCTGTCGGTGGTGACGGTCATCTTGTCGGCGGTCTCCGCCGCTCCGGCGCGGCCGACGACGGTGACCTCGGTGAGCGGGGTGAATCTGCTTCCGGTGACGGTGACGCGGACGCCGGGGTCGCCGGAGGCGTTGTCGAGCTGGAGCGTTCGGGTGTTGGGGCTGGTCACGGGGCTCGCGACGACCGTCTCGGAGACCGGGGCGGGCGGGTTGAGCACCGTGCAGGGGGTGTCCAGCTCCATGAGGTAGCTGGTGTGGATGTTGTAGTCGCCGGGCGAGAGGGTGATCGAGCCGGCCTCGGTGGCGGTGAAGGTGCCCGTCATGGAGAAGGCCGGGAAGGAGCCCTTGCCGGGGACCGGCGGGTTCTTCTTGGGGCCGGTGACGGTGACCGTGCCGGTCTGGGCGCCGCCGAGGACCACCTTGCCGCTGGGCGTCATGATGTCGGCCGGGAGCGCGAGGTCGACCGGGTTGGACGCGGCGGGCTTGGTGACCGTGTAGGTGACGGTCACGGTCTCGCCGACCTTGGGGCTGGTCTTGTCGACCGTGATCTGGGCGGTGGTGGTGCCCTCGATCGGCGGGATGCCGGCGATCGGCGGCGGGACGCAGCGGGTCTGGAATTCCACCGACTGCGAGGCGGTCGTCGCGCCGGCCGGGGCGGCGAGCGCGCCGCCGGCGACCGCGAGGGCGGTGGCGCCGAGGACGGCCGTCCAGCGCCGTCTTCGGGCCGCCGCCCGGGATCGGGTGAGTGCCATGTGTGTGCCCCCTCCTGAGGGATGAGTGGGCGCCATTGACGGCTGCGGGCGGAGAGAAGTCAATGGAATCGAATTCCACCGACTGATGACCCATCAGATACTGTCAAGATCGTGACATGCCGGGCATTTCACCAGGTCACGACGGAGACCGGTGCCGCTCAGGGCGACACCGGTCGAGGGTGGTGCGGGCTCAGCCGTGGGATCTCAGCTGAAGACGAACGGTCCCGGCGACTGCGAGGTGACCGCGTCGCAGTTCACCGTGACCCCGAAGATCACCATCTTGAGGGCGACCCCCGCGAAGTACGAGTTGAGGCTGTCGCCCGAGGCCACGGTCCCGCTCAGCGGGCCCATGACGACGGACTGTCCGGCGCCGAGCGCCGGGTTCTTCTTCCCGGTGAAGACCCGGGTGCCACCGCCGGCCTTGGCCATCGTCAGCGTGGAGCTGATCGTGTCGGCGCCGACCGCGATCGGCGTCGTGACGGCCGAGGTGATGGTGATCGTCGCGGCGGTGCCGCTCTGCGTGGCCGCGAGGGTGGCGGTGCCGCCGCCCCAGCTGCCGCAGTCGTACGTCGCCGTGGCCGAGCCCGGCGACACGGCGCCGGCCGTCGGCGCGAAGGCGAGTCCGGCGGCGGCGAGCGCCCCGGTGAGTACCGCGACGGTCCCTAAGGTGCTTCTGCTTCTCATGGCGAGTTCGAACCCCTTTCGATACCGAACGCAGGGGTGCGGACACTGCGTGAATGACGGGAGATCTGACGGTCCGTCGGACGAACCGCTGTCATTGACGCGCAGACGGCCGGGGAAGGCAAGAGAAGATGCGGTGATCCTTCACAAACACACAAGGACAGCGGGGCCCGGCGTGTCGCCGGGCCCCGCTGTCCTGATCTCGCCCCTCGGCTCAGCCCGCGGTGACGGCCACCCGCAGCTGCCCGTCGGGGCCCGCGAGCAGCACCGGGGTCTCCGGGCCGCCGAGGTCCCGTACCGCCGCGCGGTCCTCGTCCGAGGCCGCCTCGGCGTTCGACACCACGGCCGCCGCCTCCAGGGACTGGGCCCCGCTGGCCACCGCCATCGCGACCGCGGTCCGCAGCGCGCTCAGCCTGAGCGACTCCAGCTCCACGGTGCCGGCCACATAGGTGCGGCCCGTCTCGTCGCGCACGGCCGCGCCCTCGGGCACGCCGTTGCGGGCGCGGGCGCTCCGCGCAAGGGTGATGATCTTGAGGTCCTCGGCGCCGAGGTCGCCGTGCTCGCTGCTGAGTGTCATGCCCCGAGCATAGGTCGGAGCCCACGGCCACCCGGTCCCGGTCTCAGCCCGTGATCGGCTCCGGTCTCAGCCCGCGACCGGGTACATCGCCCCGCGGCGCCCCTCCGGCGACACCAGCCACTCCAGCTTCTCGGCCGTGTCCGCCTCCGGCAGCGGGGTGTGCATCACGATGACCAGGTCGGGGCGGGCCGGGACCCTCAGCTGGGTCGCCTCGACGACGAGCGTGCCGACCAGCGGGTGCTCCATCTCCTTGCGGTTCTGACCGCCCGGCAGGATGTCCCGCCGCTCCCACAGCTCCGCGAACTCCGGGCTCGCCTCCTTGGCCGACTCGACCACCGCCTGGAAGCCCTCGTCGTCCGGGCACTCGGAGCACGCCGAGCGGAACTGCGCGACGACCTTCGGCGCGAGCTCCTCCCAGCGCGTCGACCGCGCGCGGTAGAGCGGGTCCGTGAAGAACGCGATCAGGCAGTTCTGCACGATCTCGGGCCGCATGCCGAGCACGATCGCCGCCGCGTCGTTCCACATCACGGTGTTCCAGTACTGGTCCATGATGTGCGCCGGGAACGGCATCCACGCGTCGATGAGCCGCCGCAGGCCGTGGCACATGTCCCGGTCCTCCGGGGCCGGTTCGAGCGCCGGCGGGTTCAGCGCCGCCAGGACGTACAGATGGCGGCGCTCCGCCGGGCTCAGCCGCAGCACCCGCGCCACCGAGTCGAGGACCTGCGGGGAGACCGTGATGTCCCGGCCCTGCTCGAGCCACTGGTACCAGGAGACCCCGACGCCCGCGAGGACGGCGACCTCCTCGCGGCGCAGGCCGGGGGTGCGGCGGCGGGCGCCGCCGTCCGGGAGTCCCGCCTCGGCCGGGGTGACCCGGGCCCGACGGCTCATCAGGAACTCGCGCAGTTCGCCGAGTCGGTGCTGCTTCGCGCCGGCACTCTCGAGAACGGTGGCCACGTGTGCTTCCTCCCCCTGGACGCATGGTGGATGCCTGGTGGTGCGACCAACAGGATAAGTTCCCGCTCCCCAGCGTTGTTCCCGTCCGCCGAAGGTGGGCGCATGGCAACGACGACCACCCCGCCCGAGTCCCCCACCACCACCGCCCCCGCCGCTCCCCCGGCCCTCACCGGCCGCGACCGGCTCGTCCTCTTCGTCCTGTGCGCCGCCCAGTTCATGGTGGCGCTCGACTTCTCCGTCCTGAACGTCGCTCTGCCCGTGCTCGGCGCCGACCTCCGCTTCGACCCGTCCGGCCTCCAGTGGGCGGTCACCGCCTTCGCCCTGCCGTCCGGCGGCTTCCTGCTCCTCTTCGGCCGGATCGGCGACCTCTTCGGCCGCAAGAAGCTCTTCCTCTCCGGGCTCGTGCTCTTCGGCGCGGCCTCCCTGCTCGCCACCCTCGCCTGGAGCCCGGGCGCCTTCCTCGCGGGCCGCGCCCTCCAGGGCCTCGGCGCGGCGGCGATCGTGCCGACCGGCATGGCCCTGCTCACCACCGCCTTCCCCGAGGGCCCGCTGCGGGCGAGGGCGCTGGGCATCTCCGGCACCCTGATGTCGCTCGGCTTCACCATCGGCATGGTGCTCGGCGGCGTCATGACCGACACCCTCGGCTGGCGCTCCACGATGGGCCTGCTCGCCGTCTTCACCCTGATCGTGCTGCCGCTCGCCCCGGGCCTGCTCCCCGAGTCCCGCACCCCCGAGCGGCCCCGCCTGGACGTGCCCGGCGCGCTGACCGTCACCGGCGGTCTGCTGTCCCTGATCTACGCACTGACGACGGCTGCGGAGCGCGGCTTCGGCGGTGTGGACGTCCCCGTCGCCCTCGCCCTGGGCGTGCTGCTGCTCGTGGCCTTCGGCCTGATCGAGTCCCGGCACCCGGCCCCGCTGGTCTCGCTGCCGGTGCTGCGCCGCCGCACCGTCGCCTTCGGCAACCTGGGCGGTCTGGTCACGTTCTCGATGATGTCGACGATCGTCTTCGTGCTGACCCTGTACCTGCAGGAGACCCTCGGCCTCTCGGCCTTCGCCTCCGGCATCGTCTTCGGCGTCCAGGGCGCGGTCTCGGTCGTCGCCGGCATGTTCACCCCGAAGGTGATCGGCCGGTTCGGCGCCCAGCGCACCCTGGTGGTCTCGCTGCTCGGCCAGGGCCTGCTGACCGCGGCGCTGCTCGGCATCGGCCGGGAGTCCGGCGCGGTCCTGGCGACCGTGGCCGTCTCGGTGGGGTCGATGCTGCACCTCGGCGCGATCATCTCGTACGGCGTGACCGTCACCTCCGGCGTACGCGACGAGGAGCAGGGTCTTGCGACCGGTCTGGTCACGACCACCCAGCAGGTCGGTCTGACCGTCGGCATCCCGCTGCTCGGTGTCCTGGCCACCACCGGCTCCGACCTCTTCGCCGGGGTCCGCACGGTCATCGCCCTGGACGCGGCGATCGTGGTGGGCGCGGCGGCCCTGATCGCCCTCGGCCTGCGGCGCCGGTCCTGAGGTCCCCCTACGGGCGGTCGAGGCGGAGCCGTACCGCCTTCGGCAGACCGGCGACGACGAGGTCGTACGAGTCCTCGACGAGCTCCCGGACCATCCGGTCCGGGAGCTCTCCGACGGTCACGGTGTTCCAGTGCCGCTTGTTCATGTGGTAGCCCGGGGCGATCGCCGGGTGCTCCTCACGGAGCCGTACCGCGTCGTCCGGGTCGCACTTGAGGTTGACCCGCAGCGGCCGGCCGTCCAGCCACGAGAGCGCGAACATCTTCCCGGCGACCTTGAAGACGGAGGTGTCCGGACCGAACGGGAACTCCTCCGAGGCGTCGTTGAAGTCCAGGCAGAAGGCGCGCAGCTCGTCGGGGGTCATTCCGGCTTCTCCTCCGGTTCCAGCGGTTCCACGAGCACGGTGACGATCTTGTTCCGGCGGCCGGCGGGCGATTCGGCCGTCAGCCGCAGCGAGCGCCTGTCCGGCAGCTCCACGACCGCCTTCGCCCCGGAGATCGGGACCCTGCCGAGCGCCTTGGCGAGCAGACCGCCGACGGTCTCCACGTCCTCGTCGTCGTACTCGTCGGGGCCGAAGCCGTACAGCTCGCCGAGGTCGCCGATGTCGAGGCGGGCGGTGACCCGGTAGCGGTCGTCGCCGAGCTCCTCGACGGGCGGCAGCTCCCGGTCGTACTCGTCGGTGATCTCGCCGACGATCTCCTCCAGGATGTCCTCGATGGTGACGATGCCGGCCGTGCCGCCGTACTCGTCGATGACGACGGCGACGTGGTTGCGCTCCTGCTGCATCTCGCGCAGCAGGTCACCGGCGTTCTTGGTGTCGGGCACGAAGGCGGCGGGCCGCATCGCGGTGGACACCAGGTCGGCCTCGGAGTCCCGGTTGATGTGGGTCCTGCGGACCAGGTCCTTGAGGTAGACGATGCCGACGATGTCGTCCTCGTTCTCCCCGGTGACCGGGATCCGGGAGAACCCGGAGCGCAGCGCGAGGGTGAGGGCCTGACGGATCGTCTTGTACCGCTCGATGCAGATCAGGTCCGTACGGGGCACCATCACCTCGCGGACGAGGGTGTCGCCCAGCTCGAAGACGGAGTGCACCATGCGGCGCTCCTCGTCCTCGATGAGCGACTCCTGCTCGGCGAGGTCGACCATCGCCCGAAGCTCGGCCTCGGAGGCGAAGGGTCCCTTGCGGAAGCCCTTGCCCGGGGTCAGCGCGTTGCCGATGAGGATGAGCAGCTGCGGGATCGGGCCCATGATCCGGGCCAGCGGGAGCAGCACGTACGCGGCGGCGGTCGCCGTGTTCAGCGGGTGCTGGCGGCCGATGGTGCGCGGCGAGACGCCGACGGCCACGTACGAGACGAGGACCATGACGGCGATCGCGACGAGCAGCGCCTGCCAGGTCTCCGGGAGGGCTTCCAGGCAGACGTACGTGACGAGGACGCCGGCCGCCATCTCGCAGGCGACGCGGACGAGCAGCGCCACGTTGAGATAGCGGGTCGGATCGGAGGCGACCTGGGCCAGCTTGTCCGCCCCGCGCCGCCCGGACCGGACGGCCTCGGCGGCGCGGAAGCTGGAGACACGGGCGAGACCGGCCTCGGCGCAGGCCGCGAGCCAGGCCACGATGACCAGCGCGACGGCACCGAGGATCAGGGAGACGTCCATCGGGTCAGGACACGGTCGGAGCCGGGGACGGGCCGGTGAGGCCCTTCTCCGCGCGCCAGCCGTCCACGATCGCCGCCTGGAGGCCGAACATCTCGGCCTTCTCGTCCGGCTCCTCGTGGTCGTACCCGAGCAGGTGCAGCACGCCGTGGACGGTGAGGAGCTGGAGCTCCTCGTCCATGGAGTGCTGCGTCGGCGCGTCCTTGCCCTGCTGGGTGGCGACCTCGGGGCAGAGCACGATGTCGCCGAGGAGCCCCTGCGGGGGCTCCTCGTCGTCCTTCGACGGCGGGCGCAGCTCGTCCATCGGGAAGGACATGACGTCCGTCGGCCCGGGCAGGTCCATCCACTGGATGTGGAGCTGCTCCATCGCCTCCGCGTCCACCACGATCACCGAGAGCTCGGAGAGCGGGTGGATGCGCATGCGCGCGAGCGCGTAGCGGGCGATGTCGAGGATCGCCTGCTCGTCGACCTCGGTTCCGGACTCGTTGTTGACGTCGATCGACATGGTGCTCGTCTGCTACTTCCCGTTGCGGATGTCGTACTTCTCGTACGCGTCGACGATACGGCCGACGAGCTTGTGCCGGACGACATCCTGCGACGTGAGCATCGAGAAGTGGACGTCCGGGACACCGTCGAGGATGTCGCGGACCTGCCGCAGACCGCTCTTCGTCCCGTTCGGCAGGTCGACCTGGGTGACGTCACCGGTGATGACGATCTTCGAGTCGAAGCCGAGGCGGGTGAGGAACATCTTCATCTGCTCGGGGTTCGTGTTCTGCGCCTCGTCGAGGATGATGAACGCGTCGTTCAGCGTGCGTCCGCGCATGTACGCCAGGGGCGCGACCTCGATCGTCCCGCTCGCCATGAGCTTGGGGATCGAGTCGGGGTCGAGCATGTCGTGCAGCGCGTCGTACAGCGGGCGCAGGTACGGATCGATCTTCTCGTAGAGCGTGCCCGGCAGGAAGCCGAGCCGCTCGCCCGCCTCGACGGCGGGCCGGGTCAGGATGATCCGGTTGACCTGCTTGGACTGCAGGGCCTGGACCGCCTTCGCCATGGCGAGATAGGTCTTTCCGGTGCCTGCGGGGCCGATGCCGAAGACGATCGTGTGCTTGTCGATCGCGTCGACGTACCGCTTCTGGTTGAGCGTCTTGGGACGGATCGTGCGACCCCGGCTGGAGAGGATGTTCTGCGTGAGCACCTCGGAGGGCGTCTCGACGGCCGCCTCCCCGGTCTCCTCCCGGAGCATGGCGATCGAGCGTTCCACTGCGTCCTCCGTCATCGGCTGACCGGTGCGGAGCACCAGCATCATCTCGTCGAACAGGCGCTGGATCAGAGCGACTTCCACCGCGTCGCCGACCGCGCTGACCTGGTTGCCCCGGACATGGATGTCGGCTCCCGGGAACGACCTCTCGATCACGCGGAGCAGGGCGTCACCGGAGCCGAGGATGGTCACCATGGGGTGCTTCGCCGGGACGGTGAAGTGGGCGCGGGCCTGTCCAGGCGCCCCGTCGTGGGGCGCTCCGTTGTGGGCTGTGGGTGACTGAGTCATGGGCCGGCACTGTGGCCTGCACATACCTCCCGTTGCAGGGTTCTCGCTGCTCGACAACCTCTCGGCTACCAAGCCTACGACCAGGCACCGACAGACCCGTAAGGGTTTACGAATGAGCGGCCCGGAACCCGATCGTCGGCACCGCCCTGCGCAGCGGCCACGGGCGGGCCGGGGCCGGCAGGAGCCGCTCGAGGAAGGCGTAGCGGCCGCGCAGCGCCTCGGGGTCCTGCCTGGCATGGCCCTGGACGTGCTGCCACCAGGCGGCGATCTCTCCCCAGGTCGGGGCGGACAGCGAGCCGCCGAACTCCTGCACGGACAGGGCGGCGGTCAGACCGGCGAAGGCGAGCCGGTCGGCGAGCGGCCAGTCGGCGAGGGTCCCGGTGACGAAACCGGCGACGAAGACGTCCCCGGCGCCGGTCGGGTCGAGGGCGGCGACCTGGATGGCGGGGACCTCGGCGGTCTCGCCGGTGGCGCCGTCGACGGCGTAGGCGCCCTCGGAACCGAGGGTGACCACGGCGTAACGGACCTTGTCGGCGAGGGCGCGGGCGGCGGCCCGGGGGCAGTCGGTGCGGGTGTAGCGCATCGCCTCGGCGGCGTTCGGCAGGAAGGCCTCGCAGTACTGGAGGTCGGTGAGTCCTGCCAGGTCCCAGCGGCCGGTGTCGTCCCAGCCGACGTCGGCGAAGACCTTGGCGCCGCCGCGGGCGGCCTGGGCGACCCACTCCTCGGAGCGGCCGGGCACGAGGGAGGCGACGGCCGCGCGCGCGTGCGGCGGGTAGGCGGGCAGGGCGCCGTCGAGCGGCGGGGCCTCGTGGCCGTGGGAGACCATCGTGCGCTCGCCCTCGTAGGCCATGGAGACGGTGACCGGGGAGTGCCAGCCGGGGACGGTCCGGGAGAGCGAGAGGTCGATGCCCTCGCCCTGCTCCAGGGCGTCCCAGCAGTACTCGCCGTAGTGGTCGTCGCCGAACGCGGCGGCGAGCGAGGTCCGCAGGCCGAGGCGGGCGAGCGCGGTGGCCATGTTGGCGACGCCGCCCGGGCTCGACCCCATGCCCCGGGCCCAGGACTCGGTGCCGCGGACGGGGGCGCTGTCCAGGCCGGTGAAGATGATGTCGAGGAAGACGGTGCCCGTGAGGAAGACGTCGCAGGCGGGGTCCGTGGGCTCGCGCAGGCACACCAACGGGTCGACCCCGGCGTCGTGTTGCGGCTGCTCTCCCCTTGCTGTGGTCACGGCAGGCTCCCCGGTCGTGGTGCGGATCAGATCAGTGTGCCCGATGGGGGTGGGGTGACGGGTGGGACGCACAAGAAGGCGCTCCGTTACCCCCGAACCCGTCCGCCAAACACATGGTGACCCGGATCACATGCCGAAGCGGCGGAAACCACCTTCTCCCGCCCCTCGCCCGCTTGATACACATGGTCCGCGACCCCGTGCCCCACGCACACCACCGGGCGCTCCACCCCTCCCTCTTTCAGTTCCTGGGAACGCCCATGTCCTCGCGGACCCGCGGCAGGGCACTCGTCGCCCTCGTCGCCCTCTTCACGGCCGGCTACCTCGCCCCGTACCTCCTGCCGACCGTCGTCGGCCGCCTCTCCGCCGGCCTCGGCCTCGCCCCCTCCCAGGCGGGTCTGATCGGCTCCGTCCTGCTCCTCGGCTCCTCCACGGCCGGCTTCACGCTGGCCGCGCGCGGGGAGCGGATCGGGCCGCGCCGGGCCGCCCGCGCGGGCCTGCTCGCGATGGCCGTCGGATACGGCTGCGCCGCCGCGACCGCAACCGTGCCGCTGGTCGTCGCGGGCGCCGTCCTCGGCGGCCTCGGTTCGGGCACGGCGACGGCGGTGGCCGCGGCGGGGATCGCCGGGCAGCGCGACCCGCACCGGGCCTCCACCCTCGGCCTGCTCTCGGTCTCGGCGACGGCCGGCGCCCTCTACCTGACCCTGCCGCACCTGGGCGGCGGCCACGCCGCACCACTCCTCGCGATCGCGTGCGGGGCGGCCCTCGTGTGGCCCTTCACGGGCGGCCTGCCGAGCACCGCGGGCGCCCCCGGCGTCCGCGATACCGCCGGAGGCCCCGGCCCGCTCCCCCACCGGCGGGCGGGCGCGGTGCTCGCCGGGGGCATCCTGTGCTGGTCCCTCGCCCAGAACGCCCTCTGGGGCGTGAGCGGCCGCATCGGCCTCACCCAGGCCGGCCTCTCCGAGGTCACCGTCGGCGCGGTCTTCGCGGTGGCGCTCGGCGCGGGCCTCGCCGGTGTCACCGCGGCGGGCGCGCTCGGCTCGCGGCTGGGCCGGGCGGTCCCGATCGGCGCGGGCACGGTGGCCATCGCGGGCTGCGTCCTGCTGAGCTCGACGGCGCAGAGCCTCGCGGGCTTCGCGACCGGCGAGATCCTCTGGAACGTCTTCTATCCGGTCGTGCTGTCCTATCTGCTCGGCCTGGCGGCCTCCCTGGACCCGCGCGGACGCTGGGCCGTCATGGTCGGCTCGGCCTCGTCCCTCGGTGTGGCCTGCGGCCCGGTGACCGGCTCCCTGCTCTCCGACCGCGCCGGCTACCCGGGCATGGGCCTGGCCCTCTGCGTCCTGCTGCTGCTCGTGGCCGCCCCGATGACGGCCGTCGCCCGCCACGCCTCCGGCCGCCCGCTGGTCCCGGGCTCGATCCGCCGCCGCGGCGGGGCCCCTGCGGCGGTCCTCGCGGGCCGGGGCCCGGGGACGGCCCTGGTGCCCCAGATGGGAGCGCCGGAGCAGGAGGTCACCCCGATCCCGGTCGCCGCGGGCCGCCGCCGGGCGGCGAAGTCGGCGTTCCGCCTGGCCCGCCCTTCGGACCGGGGCTGAGCTCTGGCGGTCACCCCTGCCCGAAACGCCAGAAGTGGTCGGCGTACGGGCCGCAGGGGTACTGGTTGACCGGCGCGGTCTCCTGGGTGCTCGCCCCGGGGACGGCGAGGCAGAGCCCGCTGTTGGCGTTGACGATCCGGTAGAGCGGGCGTCCGGCCGTGTCCCGCTTCTGGTACTCGACCCGCCAGAGATGGTCCGGGTAGTCGCCGCAGGGGTACTGGTTGACGTTCACGGCACTGGCCTTGCTGGCGCCCGGAACGGCCGCGCAGTACCCGCTGTTGCCGTTCACGATCCGGTAGCGGGCCCGTCCCGAGCCGTCCGCGCCGGCGGACCGCAGGTGCCAGAAGTGATCGGCGTACGGGCCGCAGCCGAACTGGTTCAGGTCGACGACCGCCGTCGAGGCGCCGGGCACCGCGAGGCACAGGCCGCTGTTGCCGTTCACGATCCGTACGGCCGGTCCCACCGGAGGCGCCACGGCGGTGCCGTCCCGTAGCGCGGGCGGCACGCGGGTCGGGGACGGCCGGCCGGGCGGAGGGGTCTCCGGAGCGCGGGTGGGGGCGCCGGACGGTCCCGGTGCGGAACTGGGCGCGACCGTTTCCGGTGCCGTCGTGCCCGTCGGGGACGGCGTCGCGGACGCCGTCCCGCTGCCGGGCTTCTGGGCCGTGGTGGACGTGACCCCCGTGGGCGCGACCTGCGCGGGCGGTGGCGCCGACGCGTTGCCCGTGCGCTGCGTCTGGGTCAGCACCGTCGCCAGAGCGCCGACCAGGGGCACCACCACTCCGGCCACCCACCAGGCCCAGCGGGGCGGATGCGGGTCCGGCCGGTCGGCCGGGGCGGCTCCCGAGGTCGCTCCCGAAGCTGCTCCCGAGGCTGCGGGGCTCGGCGGCGCGGCCGTGGCGTCCCCGGCGGGATCGGGCGTCTCTGACACGTGCTGCTCCCCCCGAAACAACTGTCGTCGCCCGAGTATCACCCCACGGCCGGACCCGGAAACCCGCAATCCGAAAACACGTACGCCCGACGTCTCCGGATCATCCGGCCCCGGCTTCTCCCGTCACCGGCGCCGGGCGGGTCCCCTCACCGGCCGCCGAACTCGTACGCCTCCACCTCGGCCAGGTACCGCGCCCGCCGCTCCTCGTCGTCGTCGAGGAACGACGCCTCGAAGGAGTTCCGCGCCAGCTCACGGAGCTGGTCCTCGGTGAGGTCGAGCGCCTCCCGCACCCCGTCGAAGTTGTCCCCGACGTAGCCCCCGAAGTACGCGGGGTCGTCGGAGTTCACGGTCACGAGCAGCCCCGCCGTCATCATCGTGCGGAGCGGATGGTCGGCGAGGGTGTCGATGACGCGGAGCCGGACGTTCGACAGGGGGCAGAGCGTGAGCGGCACCCGCTCGCGGGCCAGCCGTTCGACGAGCTCCGGGTCCTCCATGCAGCGCAGGCCGTGGTCGATCCGCTCCACGCCGAGGACGTCCAGGGCTTCGCGGACGTAGGCGGCGGGGCCCTCCTCGCCCGCGTGGGCGACGCGCCGCAGGCCGAGCCGGGCGGCCTCCTCGTACACCTCGCGGAACTTGGCCGGCGGGTGGCCGACCTCCGCCGAGTCGAGGCCGACCCCGGTGATCCGGTCGAGGTACGGCTTCGCGGCCTCCAGGGTCGCGAGCGCCGACTCGGCCGACTCGTCGCGCAGGAAGCACAGGATGAGCCGGGTGGAGATCCCGTACCGCTCCTCGGCACGGTCGAGGGAGGCCCCGAGCCCCTCGATCACGGTGCCGATCGGGACGCCGCGGGAAGTGTGCGCCTGCGGGTCGAAGAAGATCTCGGCGTGCCGGACGCCCTGGGCGGCGGCCCGCTCCAGATAGGCGTCGGCGAGCTCGGTGAAGTCCTCGGCGGTGCGCAGGACCGCCATCAGCGCGTAGTACAGGTCCAGGAAGGACTGGAGGTCGCCGAAGCTGTACGCCTCGCGGAGCGCGGCGGTGTCGGCGTACGGCAGGGTGACGCCGTTGCGCTCGGCGAGCGTGAAGGCCAGCTCGGGTTCGAGGGTGCCTTCGATGTGGAGGTGCAGTTCGGCCTTGGGTACAGGCATGGTCACGTTCGTTTCGGTACGGGGACCCTCATGAGGTCCTGGGCAATGCTCAGTTCGCCGTCGAACCCCGCCGCCCGCGCCTGTCGTTCGAAGGCGGCGGGGTCGGAGTAGCGCTGCGAGAAGTGGGTGAGGACGAGGTGGCGCACGCCCGCGTCCCGGGCGACGGCGGCGGCCTGTCCGGCCGTCAGATGGCCGTGGTCGGTGGCGAGCCGGACGTCCTCGTCGAGGAAGGTGGACTCGATGACGAGCATGTCGGCGCCTTCGGCGAGGGCGTGCACCCCGTCGCAGAGCCGGGTGTCCATGACGAAGGCGAAGCGCTGCCCGCGCCGGACCTCGCTGACGTCGTCGAGGCTGACGCCGTTCAGGCTGCCGTCGCGCTGGATCCGGCCGACGTCGGGACCCTTGATGCCGTGCGCGGCGAGCTTCCCGGGCAGGATGCGGCGCCCGTCGGGCTCGGTGATCCGGTAGCCGTAGGACTCGACGGGGTGGGAGAGCCGGCGCGCTTCGAGGGTGAACTCCTCGGTGACGGCGACCGGCCCGTCGGCGGCCACCGGGGACTCCGTGAGCTGCACGGTCTCGCGGTAGGCCGTCGCGTACCGCAGCCGCTCGAAGAAGCGCTGCCCGCTCGCCGGGTAGTGGGCGGTGACCGGGTGCGGGACCTGGTCGAGGTTGATCCGCTGGATCACCCCGGCCAGGCCGAGCGAGTGGTCGCCGTGGAAGTGCGTGACGCAGATCCGGTCGAGGTCGTGCGCGGCGACCCCGGCCCGCAGCATCTGCCGCTGGGTGCCCTCGCCGGGGTCGAAGAGGATCCCTCTGCCGTCCCAGCGGAGCACATAGCCGTTGTGGTTGCGGTGCCGGGTCGGGACCTGGCTCGCGGTCCCGAGGACGACCAGTTCGCGTACGGACACGGGTTATCCGGGGGGCCAGTTGAGACCACGGCCGCCCAGCACGTGCGCGTGGGCGTGGAAGACGGTCTGTCCGGCGCCGGTGCCGGTGTTGAACACGATCCGGAAGCCGCTGCCGTCGATCTTCTCCTGCTCGGCGATCTCGCCCGCCTCGCGCAGTATGTCGGCGGCGACGGTCGGCGCGGCGGCGGCGAGCGACGGGGCGTCCGGGTAGTGGACCCGCGGGATCACGAGGACGTGCGTGGGCGCCTGCGGGTTGATGTCGCGGAACGCGACGGTGGTCTCCGTCTCGCGCACGATCGTCGCCGGCACCTCCCCTTCCGCGATCTTGCAGAACAGGCAGTCGCTCTGCGGCTCTCCGGCCATGTCCCGGACCTCCTCCGTCTGATGCCGATCACTGACCATGTCCTGGCCGTGCCTTGACGATCAACTACCCGGTCATGCTATCCGCCGCCCCCGACAGCCGGGGGAGGCCGACGGGAGCCTGTGGAAAACCCTCAGTCCTTCGGTGC
The DNA here is from genome assembly GCF_040295385.1 of Streptomyces sp. NPDC002825. NCBI lineage: Bacteria > Bacillati > Actinomycetota > Actinomycetes > Kitasatosporales > Streptomycetaceae > Streptomyces > Streptomyces sp. NPDC002825. Next base: position 230,994 of record NZ_JBEOVH010000007.1, on the reverse strand, counting down.
GCGGCGGTTGAGCGCCGACCGGCTCACCCAGTACGTGATGATCACGCCCCAGAACAGGGCCGTGCCGAGGGCGCTCACCGCTCCCGAGTCGAAGGACCACAGGGCGAGCGAGGCGAGCGAGTAGAGCCCGAGGAGCCCGACGGCCCCGGCCATGAACAGCACGGGCCGGCAGTTGCGCGCCACGAGGAGCATCGGCCGGCGCAGCCGGGGCGGCACCCGGCGGGCCATCCACACCGCCCAACCGGCCCAGGCGCCGAGGATCACGGCGTCGCCGACGAGGAGCGGGACGGCCGCGTCGCCCCAGGTCGCGGGGGTGGGGATCGCGCCGAGGGTGACGGCTGCGGCCAGGAAGCTCACGAGGGCGACCCAGCGGGCGCCCGCGGCGGTGTTCCAGGCCATGGCCTCCAGGTTGTAGCGGGCCTTGCGGTCCTGGAGGTCGAGCGCGGCGGAGGCGACGAAGCCCTCGGCGGCCTGGGTCCAGGCCCCGCGCCGGAACCAGCGGCGGCGCAACCGCAGCAGCGAGAGGTTGTTGTGGGCCTCGCTGCTCTGCGGGTTGAGGCGCAGGGTCGTCTCGTACGCGCGCTGGGCGGTGGCGTGGTCGCCGCGCCGCTGGGCGGTGAGACCGACGAGGAAGTGGGCGGCGTCCTCCTCGGGGGCGAGGCCCACGGCGGTCCGCGCCGCCTCGTACGCCTCGACGGTACGCGCGGGCGTGCGGGCGTGCTCGGCGTGCTCGGCGAGGGCGGTGCCGAGCGCGTAGTGGGTGCCCCAGTGGTTCGGGGCGAGTTCGACGGCGTGCCGGGCGGTGGCCTCGGCCTCCTGGAACCGCCGCTCGGCCAGGAGGACGTGCACGCGCATCAGCCAGCCCCCGAGCAGCTCGGGCTCGGCCCGCAGCGCCTGGTCGACGGCGGTCAGGGCGGCCGCCCGGTCGCCGGCCCGGTGGTGGCAGCGGGCGAGCAGGACCAGCGCCTCGGCGTCCTCCGGTTCGGTCGCCAGGTGCCGGGCGACGAGCTCGCCGGCCTGCGCGTACCGGCCGGTCTCGTAGAGCGCCTCGGCGCGGGCGAGCGCGGTGGAGCCGGTCACAGCTTGCGCTTCCGCTTGAGGTGGGAGAGGAGGTCGTCGTACAGGCCGCCCTCGTTGGCGAACATGGCGACGTTCCGTGCGGCGGCGAACCACGGCTCCGTGGACGGCTTGATCTGCTTGGCTGCGCCGAGCAGGTCCTTGGTGCTGATCAGGCGTACGGAGCCGGAGCGGGCCGATTCGAGGAGCGCGGCCTCGGCGGCCGTCTCGCAGACGTGGGCGAGGTCCGCGCCGGAGAAGTCCTCGGTGGCCTTGACGAGCTTGCCGAGGTCGACGGCCTCGATGGGGCGCTCCCGCAGGTGGTAGCGGAGGATCGCCTCGCGGGCGGCGGCGTCCGGCGGCAGCACGAGCAGGGTGCGGTCGAGGCGGCCGGGGCGGCGCAGCGCGATGTCCACGTCCCAGGGCACGTTGGTGGCGGCGAGGACGAAGATCCCCTCGTTGCCGGCTCCGCTCGCGATGCCGTCGAGCTCGGTGAGGAGCTGGTTGACGACGTTGCGCAGACCGCTGTGGTGAGTGCGGGAGCGCTTGGCGCCGAGGGCGTCCAGCTCGTCGAGGAAGACGACGCAGGGCGCCTGGCGGCGGGCTGTCTCGAAGATGTCGTGGATGTTCTTCTCGGAGGCCCCGATCCACATGTCGAGGACGTCGGAGAGCGAGACGGTGAGGAAGTTGGCGCCGAGCTCGCCCGCGACGGCCCGCGCGATGAACGTCTTGCCGCAGCCGGGCGGGCCGTACAGGAGGAGGCCGCCGCGCAGCGACTTGCCGTACAGCCTGCGCAGTTCGGGGTTGCGCATGGGCGCGAGGAAGGCGGCCTCCAGGCGCTCCTTGACCTCCTCCATGCCGCCGACGTCGGCGAGGCGTACGGCTCCGGGGGCGTCGACGTCCCAGGCGGCGGCGTCCCCGGCGATCCCGTCTCCGCCCTCGGCCTGCGGGTCGTCGAGGAACCGGGGCCCGACGAGGTCCCGCACCTGCTGCTCGGCGGCGTCCCAGTCGAAGGAGGGTGCGGGCGCCGCGGGCTCTTCGGAGACCGGAGCGGGCACGGGCGCCGCGGGCTCTTCGACGATGGGCGCCGGAGGCTCCGCGGGCGCGGCGGGCATCCCCATGGCCCGCACCATCAGCGCACGCGCGTCCGCGTCCCCCGGCGCGTGCTGGAGCGCGACGGCCGCCTCGGCGACGGCCTCGTCGTTGCGCCCCTCCGCGAGGAGGAGCTCGGCGAAGTGGAGGCGCAGGGGCACGTCACCGGGGGCGGCGGCCACGGCGGCGCGCAGACTGCGGATGAGGGGGGACTCGTCGGCCATGCGGGTCAGCCTAAGGAGCACGCGGGGGCCGGTGTCCACCGGGTCGGCGGCCGCGTAGGCTCCGCCGGATGAGACGGGAAGGCGCACCGCGCAGGCTGACCGTGGACGGCACCGTGTGGCTGTGGAACGTCCGGCACCGGCACCCCGACTGCCGGACGGTGCTCTCGCTGCGCCGCGCGGAGCAGCCCCACGCGCAGCTGCGGCTCGTCTTCCGGGAGGGCCCGGGCCGCATCGTGGCCGGATACCCCTTCGGCCTGGGCGACGTGGCCTCGGCCGACGGCGACATCCTGAACCTGAACAAGCCCGGCGTCGTACGCCGTTTCCTGGAGGAGGCAGCGGCCCGCGGCCTCCTCCCGGCCGCCCACGGCGTCCACGAGGAGAACGCCTGGCCCCTCTACGACACGCTGACCGGGCCCGGGGGCCAGGGCCCGATCCGAAAAACGGGTCCCTAACTCCAGCGGCCGGTGCGCCCCAGGACCAGGGCCGTGGCCGCCGTGCCGGCTGTCGAGGTGCGCAGGACGCTGCGGCCGAGGCGGTACGGCTTCGCCCCGGCGGCCTCGAAGGCGGCGAGCTCGTCCGGGGAGACCCCGCCCTCGGGGCCGACGACGAGCACGATCGAGCCCTTGGCCGGGAGTTCGGCGGTGGCGAGGGCGCCGCTGGGGTGGTCGCGGTCCTCGTGCAGGACGGCCGCGAAGTCGGCCTCCGCGAGGAGCGCGGCGGCCTGCTTGGTCGTCATGAGGTCGGCGACCTCGGGGAAGCGGGTGCGGCGCGACTGCTTGCCGGCCTCGCGCGCGGTGGACCGCCACTTGGCGAGCGCCTTGAGGCCCCGGTCGCCCTTCCACTGGGTGATGCAGCGCGAGGCGGCCCAGGGCACGATCGCGTCCACGCCGGTCTCCGTCATGGTCTCGACGGCGAGTTCGCCCCGGTCGCCCTTGGGGAGGGCCTGGACGACCGTGATGCGCGGCTCCTCCGCGGGGTCCTCGTGGACCTCGTCGACCCGCACGGTCAGCTCGTCCCTGCCCTCGGCGGAGACCACCACGCACGCGGCCCAGCGGCCCCGCCCGTCGGCGAGCACGAGCTCCTCCCCGGCCCGCAGCCGCTTCACGGACACGGCGTGCCGCCCCTCGGGCCCGTCCAGGAGGAAACTCCCGGGGCCGGGGACGGTGTCGACGACGAAGACGGGTGCGGTCATGAGGCGCTCCTGGAGGCGAGCCCGGAAAGGTCGGAGAGGGCGGTGTCGAGTTCGGCGGCCAGCACCTCGACCAGCTGCCCGGCGGGAAGCGCGCGGGTGAGGCGGTGGCCCTGGCCCGCCCACAGGGCCATGCCCTGGGCGTCTCCGGCGGTGGCGGCGGCCTTGCGGAGCGGGGCGGTGAGGTGGTGGATCTCGGGGTAGGCGGCGGGGGCGTACGGCCCGTGCTCGCGCATGAAGCGGTTGACGAGGCCGCGCGCCGGGCGCCCGGAGAAGGCCCTCGTGAGGGCGGTCCGGGTGAACAGCGGGTCCGTCAGGGCCTGCTTGTGCAGGGGGTGGGCGCCCGATTCGGGGCAGCCGAGGAAGGCGGTGCCGAGCTGGGCGGCGTCCGCGCCGGCGGCGAGGACGGCGGCGATCTGCGCGCCGCGCATGATCCCTCCGGCGGCGACGATCGGCAGGGCGACGGCCTCGCGGACCTGGGTGACGAGGGTGAGCAGCCCGGTGCCGGGCGCGCCCTCGTCGGCCGGGTCGTCGCGGTACGTGCCCTGGTGTCCGCCGGCCTCGACGCCCTGGACGCAGACGGCGTCGGCGCCGGCGCGCTGCGCGGCGAGGGCCTCGTCGGCACAGGTGACGGTGACGATCGTGTACGTGCCGACGCGGTCGAAGGCGTGGAACGTCTCCTTCTCGGGGCAGCCGAAGGTGAAGGAGACGACGGGGACCGGGTCCTCCAGGAGGATGGCCAGCTTGGCGTCGTACGCGTCGTCGCGGGAGTCGTCGGTCTCGCCGAGCGGAGTGTCGTACCAGGTGGACTCGCCGGCGAGCTGGTGGCGGTAGACCTCGACGGCGGCGGGGTCGGCGGGCCGGCCGTCCTGCGGCATGAACAGGTTGACGCCGAAGGGGCGTGCGGTGAGCCCGCGGACCTGCTTGATCTCCTGGTACAGGCCTCCGGCCGTCTTGTACCCGGCGGCGAGGAAACCGAGCGCCCCGGCCTCGCAGACGGCTCCGACGAGCTCGGGACAGGAGGCGCCACCCGCCATGGGGGCCTGCACGATCGGGAACCGAGAGAGATCGTTCAGTGCGGTGGTGGACATATGGGCATCGTGTCATGCCCCTACGGGGCCATAGAAAAAGGGGCGGCACCGGAGTGCCGCCCCTTGATCAGGCCTACCGCCCGTTGAAGGCATCCTTCAGACGCGAGAACAGCCCCTGCTGCCCCGGCTGACCGTGCTGACCCGGAGGACGACCCCCGGACCCCCAGCCGAGCGCCTACCGCCCGTTGAACGCATCCTTCAGACGCGAGAACAGCCCCTGCTGCCCAGGCTGACCGTGCTGACCCGGAGGACGACCCCCGGACCCCCAGCCGAGCGCCTACCGCCCGTTGAACGCATCCTTCAGACGCGAGAACAGCCCCTG